>CAZWQS010000026.1:749-19813 GCA_964635925.1 uncultured Terricaulis sp.
CGGCTCGATGACCGGCCAGCGCGCGGTGCTCATCTTGGTCGGCACGCCGTTCCTCTCGCTTACGACGGTTTCCGTTGGCACGCGCGCGCGTGGTGCGCGCATCGTCAAGCATTTCGAGATTTTGTGTTGGCGCGCATTCTCGATATTGGGGAGTCGCGCCCAGCCCGAGTAGATCCGACCTACGACACGGAGTGGAATACAGAATTCACTTTGCGGATTGCACCGCATCCAAAGCTGCCGCCCAGCCACCGCGCCGCTATTGCTCTAGACTATGGGATGCAAGGTGGAGTCGTTGAGTTCAAGACCACGATCTATCTCGCCTGGTATCTGACGCGCCGCTTGCTCCTGGACTTGGATACCGACGACCTCCCTCCGGAAAGACTGCAGCTGCAACTCCTCAACAGGGACGAGCTCATCGCCGCCCAAGTAGAGGCGCGCGGACGGTCTGCGGCACATGCGGCGATCGCGGAACAAGCCTAATCCGATCAGCCCAGCCTGATTATCGTCGCCTGTATTAATCAGATATATCTGATTATCTAAGTTGGCTTTAATCAGGTATATCTTATTGACACGAATGCACGCAATAAGGTATATCTTATTGCCATGGTAACTCCACGTGATCAGCTTGATAAACGGTTTGCGGAGCTCCGTCCGTTCTTGGCCCGGGCAGCACGACCAGCCCGCGGATGGGTACGCGCCATTCGCGAAGCGCTCGGCATGACCACGGCCCAGATGGCCGCCCGTATGGGTGTGACGCAGCCTCGTGTGGTCGAACTCGAAAAGTCAGAACCTGCCGGCGCGGTTACATTGCAGAGTCTGGAGCGTGCCGCGGAGGCGCTGGGGTGCCAGCTCATTTACGTCCTGGTGCCAAGGCAGCCGCTCACGCAAACCGTGCGCGCGCGCGCCATTCGAGCGGCAGAAAAACAATACGCCGCCATCGAACAAACGATGCGCCTGGAGGACCAAACCGTGGATCCGAAGAAGCGGATAGCCGCCCGTGAGCGTTTGATAACGGAGCTGATGCAAAAGCCGGCCCGTCTCTGGGACAGCTGATGAGTGACCTGTTCAACGAACCAAACGACGCCACGCCGCTCACACCCGAAGAACGTGATGGTTTGATCCCTTCGCATGTGGCGCTGCGCGGTGAACTCAATGAACTGGAACAACAGAACATCCTCGCCGCAAGCGTTTGGGCCTTCGGCCGCAAGCGCGACCCGTTCTCGGAGGCGTTTGCATTAGGGCTGCACAAGCGGATGTTCGACCAGGTTTGGCGATGGGCCGGTCAGTTTCGCACCAGCGACAAGAACATTGGGGTAGACCACCGAACGGCCCAGGTCCGCCTGCGTCAGGCGCTTGATGACGCGCGCTACTGGGTGGATCACAACACCTACTCGCATGATGAGATTGCCGTCCGCTTCCACCATGCACTGGTGTTCATTCATCCCTTTCCAAATGGGAACGGCCGCTGGTCGCGGTTGATGGCGGACCTTCTCATCGCCTCACTTGGCGGCAAACGGTTCAGTTGGGGCGGCGCTCAAACGCTGCGGTCAGCCGACGAAACACGGCGCGCGTACATCGCGGCGCTCCGCGCGGCCGATAATCATGACTTTGCGCCTCTGATCGCATTTGCGCGATCCTGACCCTCGCCTCACGCGATCAAGTAGGTGTCGCGCATGTCGGGGTGCGGTTTGAAACGCGATACGGTCATGTAAATCCGGCCGGCCGGCTTTGGCAGTGCGCCGATCCGATCCACGGCAGTGTTGATGCGATCGCATCGGGCCGTATCCAAGTAGAACCTGTGC
Source organism: uncultured Terricaulis sp. (assembly GCA_964635925.1). Classification (GTDB taxonomy): domain Bacteria; phylum Pseudomonadota; class Alphaproteobacteria; order Caulobacterales; family Aquidulcibacteraceae; genus Vitreimonas. Next base: position 2,552 of record CAZWQS010000026.1, read on the forward strand.
TCGTCGAGAAAATGCAGTGGCTTCAAATATTCATCGAGGCCCGCCGCTTCCAGTTGCGCAATGGCGTCCTCGAGCGCCGCCGTCGAGACGCGCGGACGCAGCAGCGGCTCAATGTTCGCGGTCAGATCGTCGGACAAAATGAACGCCATGCGCGCCGCAACTTCGGTGCGAACGTAGCGGACGGCGGAATTAAACCTCGATCCGCGCGAGGCCGTGCAGGCGTCGTTGGCTTCGCCGTCGAGAATAACACCAATAGCGTGACAGCGCCCCATCGGGTCGATCAAGAGCGCGCCGTCCATCCGCCGCGCGCGATCGAGAAGGTCAGTGCTGGCGGGCGCCGGCTCAATACGCATCCCTTGTCTCGCCAAGCGCGCCGCTTCGGCCTCGGCATCGGCAGCGATGACTGCAAGCGCGCCGCCAGGGATTTCGATCAACGCGCTCCAGATCTGCCAAAGGCGATCGAGGTTAAATGGCGTGCCCGCGAAGATGCGGGACACGTTGTCTTCGAACCGAGCACGATCCACGGGCTCGCCGGGGAGCTGCGCGCGGCCTAAACGCACACGAAGGATTTCTTTGTCCCCCATATGCAGGTCCCATCCCTGCTCGGAGAAGCTCACCACGAAGGGAGCGTCGTCGGCGTCAATCGCCTCGATGCGCCCGACACCGAGCGCGTCCTCGCAATCGGATAGTAGCGCTGCGCCGTCGCCCGCCAATTGCAGGAGCTTGCGGCACCACCGGCGCTCGCTCAAATGAACAGGCGCCGCAAGCCGCGTCACGAACGAGAGGCTGTGACGTTCGGCGTCCGCCAGCAAGATGCTTCCCGCGTTCGGCGCGCCCTCGTAACGCAATTGCGCCAGATCGTTCAGCGCCGTGAACAGCTCGCCGGGCACAACGTTCTGGCGCACCATGCCCGCGACTTCCCGCATGAGGGCTTGCGCCGCCCGCGTGGCGACCTCTTCGCCAGGGCGAAATTCTTCCAAATGATGGCCTGCGTCTGGGCGCCACAAGGCGATGCTCGCGTCCTTTAAGAGCTGACACATGCATTCTTCGATAAACGACAGCCGTCGCGCCCTGCGTTCAAAACCAATTCTCTCGATCGCCGGATAACGTTGAAAGAGAGAAACAGGCACTTGAACGACGGGCACGACATAGTGCTTGGCGACCGGCGTGGGCGCACCGCAAAAGCTCACGACGCCGTTCGCATCGTCGTAAGGTCTAAGCCGCCGGCGAACCTCGTCCTTGATCGCGCTGGTGCGAATTCGTTCTGGTTTTTCTGCGGTCGACTTGGGGTCGTTCGTAAAGAGCATGTCCTTCGCCGGGTGCTCGGCGATCGCCTTGTTCAAACCCGCGTCGAAATCGTCGAACAAAGAGAGCGGCCAGGCGTCGTATTCTGGGTCAATGCAGATCGGGTGTGCGTTGGTGATGCCCGGGCGTCGGACGCCGACCAGCAGCGCCTCCGGTTTCCCCGGCGCCTTGATCGCTTCAAACACCTTCTCCGCTGCGAGACGCAGCATGATGCGAAAATGGCTTTGGTAGCCCCACATGAACAAGTCGATCGTCTGTTTCGTCATAAGAGCTATTTATGCGGTCAGACGGGGCTCGCCAAACCCCGCAGAAAGCGCCATGCCGATCCCCCGCCAAGTTGATAGAGCGCGTCAACGCCCTTCACTTGCGACATCAAGAGACAGCTATTGAACGCTGACCCCTTGTTCGCGACGGTCGAGACCGGCGTCGAGGGTGGAAACAAGCGATAAGACCATCCGCGCAATTGATGCGCCTCCGCAACCATTTCGCGGCCGAACATCAACACACCGTCTTCCACCGCCGGGTTGACCGCTTTGGCCTGGGAGAATTCCGCCGCCAAATCGCCCAGCCCCCATTGCAAGTCCGGAACCGGATCGCGCAGCATGGGCTCGCAAAAAGATGGCGTGGCACCGGTATAGAGACACACGATCACATGTGCGCCGGCCAACTCACGCGCGGCGCTTTTTACGAGGCGGTCGCAATCATCTAGGTTCACGCGATCAGGTCCAATGCTGCTGTCATTTCCCTTCCGCATCCTTCTACAGGCGCTCGTCGCGGCGACGATCCTTTTTGTGGTGGCCGTGGGCTGGTTGGCCCCAGCCGATGGCGTCATTGGCGCACAGCTTACCGCCCTGCGCTGGGCGCCAATTGTCCCCGTGGCGTTCCTGTTTGTCCTCTACTGGGCGTGGCGGCTGATCGAGCCCCTGCAGGCTATGACTTTCCCTTATCTTGGCGGCGAATGGAACGGCGTTCTGCGCTATGAAACCCACGATGGCCGGAACGGCGAAAGGGTGGCGCGGTTGAGCGTTCGCCACGGCTTCTTCACCCTGCACATGCGGCTCCTAACCGAAGAATCCAGTTCGCGGACGCTCGCTATCTCGACGGTGCGCGATCCAGCGTTTGGCGACTTCGTTCTCTACTATGTGTTCGAGGTGACGCGCATCGCGGGCGTCGGCGCCGACAAGGTCTATCGCGGCACGGCCGTCGTCCAAATCGATCTCCAAAAAGCGACGCTCAGCGGCGATTACTTCACCGAGCACAAGAGCACGGGCCAAATCACCTTTTCTCGCACGCACTGAGACTAAAACGCGATGAAGCTGCCCGACAGATTGCGCTCATTCTTAGCGAAGCGGCGCTCGTTCAATTGGACGGCGGCGAATATCGGCGTCGCCATCATTCTCGTGTGGGGCGCGCTCCTCCTGACCTTTCATGAAGGACGCATGTGCTACCCGTGGCTGGACGCGTGCCGCACGCAATTTTTCGCGCAAATCGGCGATGCTGTGTGGCTGCGTCATTGGAAAGACTGGCAGACGCTTATCGCCGGATTGATCGCGATCATCGCCGCGTTCATCGGCGGCTTCTACATCAACAAACAGATCCAACAGACCGCGAACCTCGAACGTGACCGGAACGCGCGAGAATATGAAGCGGTCCGAGCCATGATGCCGATCTATTTCGACAAGCTGATCGATCACATCGAAACATGCGGCAAGACGCTGAAATCCCTTTACCTCATGAACATGGTTGGGGCCACGCCACGACAAACCGACGTCCCGCAATTTCCGCCGCTCCCGCTGGACATCGCTACGTTCCTGCAAAATGTCGTCTTGCGCGCGCCCGCGGACGTGCGCCCTCCTATCATTGCGATCTTGTCCGAGCTTCAAGTTTTCCACGCGCGGCTAACCCATCTTGGATCGCGAATCGTCAGACCATGCGACGCCATGCAGATCGGCGCCAGCGAGTTCGATGAGAAAATCATGCAGGCGGTCGACCTGCACGCGCGCGGCTTGGCTTTCCTCCCCTACGCCCGGAACCTGTCCAATGACCTACCCAACGAGGCGTGGGCGCGTGCGCACTACATGACCGCGCTCGGCATCATGGGGTTTGATCACGCGCAGTTTCCCGCGCTGAACGCAAAGGTAGCGCGAAAGGTCGCTGGCGTGGGCGACGCTTAGCGAAAACTCCGCTGCGCGGTCGATCGCCATGCCGGGGTGTGCAATACTCGTCTGGTGAAACTACATCTCGGCCAGATCGAGCCCCACGCGCCGCTGCTACGGGCGCCTCCGGAACGCCAGCTTCTGTACAAGGTGATGAAGGCTGAGCACCTCATCGCCTCGATCGCCGGCGGCTATCTGCACTTCAACCGCGTTGACCGCTACCGCGATTTTCCCGGCGCCGACCCCCATGATGGTGAACAGCTGCTGGAGGATTTGGCCGCCAATCAGGCGGCGGCGTTCACCTCAGAACGACACTGGACGCTAGCCGACTATTACGAGCAGGCGCGGGCGCGGACCTATGCCTGCTGCTTCTCGCTCGAAAATTCCGATCACATCTGGGCCAACTATGCACAGGACGCGGTGCATGGGAAGGTCTGCGTCGTGTTCGATTTCGCCAAGCTCAGGCAACGCCTGAACGCCACGTTCAGCACCGGCGCGCGCTTGGTGTTGCCCAACCAAGAGACCGTTGACCAGATCTTCACCGTCAACTACGGCGTGATCGACTATGTCGACCGCGCCGTCTTCCGCGCTAACCACGAATTCATGCAGAACCCGATCGTCTACACCTTCCTCAAAGATGCTGAGTTCGCACCCGACCGGGAGCTCCGCATCGCCCTCTCCGCCCTGGGGATCGGCAAGTTCGTGCTGCGCGATAGGAGTGAACTGCAATTCAGCGACAACCTGCATCTCGGGTTCGACTTCCGCGGCGCGATAGGCGACGGCACGATCAGCGAAATTCTCGCCGAGCCGGGCGGCGACAACGCTTACCTCGTTGCTGAGTTTGCCAAGTTGCGTATCGGCGCAGAAGGCACGGCCGTTCCCTCACCCAGGGTTTGAACGTTCTAGCGCCCGCCCACTCGGCGCCACCTTCGCGGAGCAAATCACCGATACGGCGGCGACTGATCGCCGACTTTCGAAACTGCCCCAAAGCGGCCCCTGCCCCCCCGATTGCAAATCAGGTGCTCTACCACCGAGCTGAATGTCCGCTTGCTTGATTTTGTCGCGGAGCTGAATGGCTCTTTCTGCCCCGCGACAGACTCTAACCGCGCTCAACAAACCATTCGACTTCCGCTCTGATTGGAGCGTCCATGTCGCTCAGTTCAAGGCGCATGTCGCGCCGCAACATGGGATGCCACACACCGCTTCGACCGCCCTGTCCCCCCGCCTCACGCCGCGCCTTCGCCCCGCATTCTCCGGGGCTTGCGGTCGTGCCGGCGCAGCGCCGGCGCAACGGAGCGCGTCATGCCCAAGAAATCGCAATCGACATCTCACCCGAAGCGGCCGGCCAAGCCGAAAGCCATGCCAGCACGAAAAGCGCGCCCCAACTCACCACCGGCCGGCACCAGCAAACTCGATCAGATGATCGCCGCGCTGCGCGCGCCCAAAGGCGCCAGCATCAGCGACCTCATGAGCCTCACCGGCTGGCAAATGCATTCGGTGCGCGGCGCGATCGCCGGGGCGCTCAAGAAAAAACGCGGTCTGGCGGTGACCTCGCAAAAGGCCGCCAATGGCGAGCGCATCTATCGCATCGCGGGCCGGCCATGAACCGGCGCGCAATGCGCGCAGCGCTCTGGGAAAAGATGGTGACGGAAGCCGAGGCGACGCATCAGGCCATCGTCGACGACCAACGCCGCGCCACCCAGGCGTCCGCCACCCGCATCGCCCGCCGCGCCGAAGCGCTGGTTCTGCTGGCGCGGACCATCGTGCTTATAGGCAAGGCGCAATCATGAGCCACGATCCGGCAGAGATCAGCGCACTCGCTGCGCTCTCACTCAACCAGCTGCGCGACGCGTGGCGCGTGCGTTTCAAGCGCAGCGCGCCAGCCTATCAATCTCGCGCCCTGCTCCTGCGCGCCTTCATCTACCAGCTGGAGGCGCGGCGCGAGGGCGCCATGCCGGGCGCGACTCGGCGGCGCTTGGCGGAGCTGGCGGATAGGTTCGCCGCCGATCCCCGCTACGTGCACGCGGCCCCCCAAGCGTTGCAGCCGGGTACGGTGTTGATCCGGGATTGGAACGGCAAACGCTACGGCGTCACGGTGACTGAAGCGGGATTCTTGTTCGATGGAGTCACGTACGCCTCGCTGTCCAAGGTGGCCCAAGCCATCACCGGCGTGAAACGCAGCGGACCGCTCTTCTTCAAACCCGCAGCCGCCAACGAGGCGCCCGCCGCATGAGCGCCAAGCCCAAAATCCGCTGCGCCATCTACGCCCGCACCTCTACCGAGGAAGGGCTTTCGCAAGAGTTCAACTCGCTCGATGCGCAAATTGAAGCCTGCCGCGCCTATATCGCTTCGCAAGCGGGCGAAGGATGGATCGCAAGCAAGCAGACCTACGTCGATGGCGGATTTTCCGGCGGCTCGCTGGAGCGCCCGGCGCTGCAGCGCCTGCTCGCATCTTTAGCCGCACGCGAAGTTGACGTGATCGTCGTTTACAAAGTCGACCGTCTGACCCGCGCCCTCTCCGATTTCGCCAAGATTGTCGAGCGCATGGATCAAGCGGGCGCTTCCTTCGTCTCGGTCACGCAAGCCTTCAACACGACAAGCTCGATGGGCCGGCTCACCTTGAATGTGCTGCTCTCGTTCGCGCAGTTCGAGCGCGAGGTCACTGCCGAGCGCATCCGCGACAAGGTCGCCGCCTCCAAGGCCAAAGGCATGTGGATGGGCGGCACCCCGCCGCTTGGTTATGACGCTCAGGATCGGTCGCTCATCGTCAACGCGGCTGAAGCCGAGCGCGTGCGCTTCATCTTCGCCCGCTATCTGGAGCTGGGCTCAATCCAAGAGCTGGCGGAAGACCTCGACCAACGCGGCGTTCGCTCCAAGGGTTGGGTGTCACGCACCGGACGCGTGCATGAGAGCCAGCGCATCTATCCTGGCGCGCTGGCGGCGATCCTCGCCAACCCGATCTATCGCGGCCTAATCGCCCATCGCGGCAACACCTATCCTGGCCGGCATGAGGCCATCATCGACGAAGCGACCTGGGATGCGGTGCAAAAGCTGCGAACCGCGATCAAATCGCCCAACAGCACCCTGCCCGAGCGCATCGACGGCGCGCTGCTGAAAGGGCGCGCCATCGACGATGCAGGCAATGCGATGCGGGTGGTGTTCACGCGCAAGGGCGAGCGCCGCTATCGCTACTACGGGTCTGCCGCACACCTGGACGGAAAGGGCACGCCGGGCAGTCTCACACGCGTCTCTATCGGTGCACTCGATCGCGCCGTGATCGAGGCAGGCGCCGCGATGCTGTGCGATCGCTGGCGGGCGCACGAGCCCAAGCAGGCACGCGTCCTCGCCGCGCTGCGGCAAGTTGAAGTTTCGGCGCAAAAGCTGCGCTTCTTGTTGGCGGCGGAAGCAGTTGCACCAGCGCTGCAAGACGCGCCCAGCGTGGAGCGTGCGGGCGATGCGCTCTGGCTGACGCGGCCGATCGCGCTCGCGCGCCCGCGCAACGCCACTGCCATTATCGGCCCCGCGCCGCCTACCGCGCGCACGGATCGCACGCTTGTGCGGGCCATCGCTTTGGCGCGCGCGTGGGCCGACAAGCTCGAATCCGGTGCGGTGCGTTCGGTGGTCGATCTGGCCGCGGCGGAAAAACGCTGTCTGCACTACACCAACAAGCTTCTGCCGCTGGCCTATCTCGCGCCCGATCTGAGCGAGATGATCCTCGACGGACGCCAGCCACGCGCGCTCACGCTTTCGATGCTGCTCGCCAAACCGCTGCCGCTCGATTGGGCCGGGCAACGCGCGTGGCTACGTGCGCTCGCTTGACGCCCGTCGCACACTTTCATCATCGCGAATTGAGACTGCGCGCACACGCAACGCGTTTTGCCAACGCGTCTCCGCGCAAAGCGCGTGGCAAACTAGCTAGTTCTGGCGACGCCGCAGAGATCGCGTGCGCAAACGCGCGCGATGATGCGCACAACACGCGGGACTCTATGCGTCTCTGCGCGCGCCCTATCGAGATTTTGCGCCACCAATCCGCTGCTTGCGGGCGGGCTTAAGTAGTTGATTTAGAACAATAATATGGGTGGTGGGCGCGACAGGGATTGAACCTGTGACCCCTCCCGTGTGAAGGGAGTGCTCTCCCGCTGAGCTACGCGCCCGGCCATGCCGGAAGGGCCGCATACATAGCCAGCGCCCCTGCTGCGTCAAGGCGCGCAACAGCGCGGACTTGACCTTGCCGCCGCCGCGGTCTTATTGCGAATAGTTCTCAATATTGACCTGGGGGACCATCGCCTTGCCCATCATCACCAGCCGCCGCGCCTTCACGCTGGGCGCTTCCGCCGCCGCGCTCGCCGCCTGCAGCCCCCAGGGCGGGGCGGGCGAAGAGCCCAATTTCGTAAACGTCTACACCGCGCGCCATTATGACGCCGACCGCATGCTCTACGCCGCGTTCCAGGAAGCCACAGGCATTGAAGTGCGCGCGCTGAGCGGCAACGCCGAACAATTGCTTGAGCGCATGCGCGCCGAGGGCGACGCCACCGAGGCCGATCTCTTCATCAGCGCCGATGCGGGCAATCTCTGGCGTGTGAAAGATGCGGGACTCTTTCAAAACTACACCTCGCCCGCGCTGGAGCAGAACGTGCCCGAGCGCCTGCGCGATCCGGACGGCGCGTTCTGGGGCTTCTCCAAGCGCGCGCGCATCATCGTTTATCGCAAGGACGCGGTGCAGCCCGCGGAGGTCGCCTCGTTCGACGATCTCGCGCGCGAGCGTTTCCGCGGCCAGATCGTGATGCGCTCGTCGACCAACACCTATCAGCTTTCCACGCTGGCCTCGCGCATCGAGCGCCTCGGCGCGGAGAACGCGCGCCAATGGGCCGCGGGCGTGCGCGCCAATTTCGCGCGCGATCCCCAAGGCAGCGACACCGATCAGATCAAGGCTGTGGCGGCAGGCGAGGCGCAAGCTTCGGTGTGCAATCACTATTACTATCTGCGCCTCACGCAATCGGACGCCGCGGCCGATCGCCAAGTGGTGGAGCGCGTGGGCTTTGTGTTCCCCGATCAGGCGGGCGCGGGCACGCACGTGAACATCTCCGGCGGCGGCGTCACGCTGCACGCCAAGCGGCCCGGCCGCGCCAAGCAATTCCTGGAATGGCTGGTGAGCGACGAAGCGCAAAACATGCTGGCGCCGGTGAATGTTGAATTCCCGATCCGCCCCGAGATCACGCCCGCGCCGGGCCTGGTCGCCATGGGCGCGTTCAAGGAAGAGGACATTCCCCTGGATGCGCTGGGCCGCCACCAAGCCGAAGCGGCGCGCATTTTTGAGGAAGTCGGCTGGCGCTAGGCGCACCTAGCCGAAACAGCATGAGCGCGCGCCCCGCACACCGCTGGAGCTTTGACGCGGTCGCGCTTGGCGCGGCCGCGGCGACGCTGATTTGCGGCGCGCCGGCGCTGGCCGTGCTCGGCTTTGCGCTCACGCCCGGCGAGGGCGCGCAATTCGGCGGGGCGCTGCTGCGCGACGGCGCGTTCGGCACAATGATGCTGATGCTGGCGGGCGGCGGCGGCGCGATCATATTAGGCGCGGCGGCGGCGTGGCTTGTCAGCCTCACGCGCTTTCCGGGGCGCGGGCTGTTTGAGTGGCTGCTGGTGATCCCGCTCGCGGCGCCCTCTTACGTGTTGGCTTACGCCTATAGCGGGCTGACTTGGGCGGGCGGGCCGATTGCGTTTCCAGTCGCGGGATTTTGGGGCGCGGCGTTTGTGTATGCGCTGGGGCTTTATCCGTACGTCTATCTCGCCGCGCGCGCGGCGTTCGCGAGCCAATCCTCCTCCGCGCTGGAAGCTGGGCGAACGCTGGGGGCCAAACCTGGCGCGCTGTTTTTTCGCATCGGCCTGCCGCTGGCGCGCCCCGGCATCGTCGCCGGCGGCGCTTTGGCGTTAATGGAGATCGCGGCCGATTACGGCGCGGCGCAGCATTTCGGCCTCACCACGCTCTCCACGGCCATCTTCCGGGCCTGGTATGCGCATCAAAGCGCACACGGCGCCTTGCAGATCGCGGCGGTGCTGCTGGCGGCGGCGATCGTGTTTCTGGTGATCGAGCGCCGTGCGCGCGGACGCGCGGGCTTTGCCGACACGACCGGGCGCTGGCGCGCGCTGCCGGGCTATCAATTGCCGCCGCTGGCCGCGGCTGGCGCTTTCATATTTTGCACGGCGCTGATCGTGCTGGGCGCGGTGCTCCCGCTTGGCTGGCTGGCAATGATCGCGGTGGGCCACACTTATGTGGCGCAGCTTTGGAGCGCATTGTTGAACACGCTGCTGCTGGGGGGCGCTGGCGCGCTGGTGACGCTGGCGCTCGCGGCGATCATCGCGGTGAGCGCGCGGCGCAGCGGGCCGCTGGGCAAGCTTTCGCTGTTCGCGGCCGGCATGGGCTATGCCGCGCCTGGCGCGGTGCTGGCGCTGGGCGCGTTCTCGCTGTTTGGGCTGGCGCGCGACTTGGGATGGATCGGCGGGGTCGGCGTTTCGCTGGCGCTGGCGACGTTGATCTGGGCCTATGCGGCGCGGTTCGCGGCGGCGGGGGCGCAGCCGATCGATGCGGGCCTTGCGCGCCTTTCCCGCGGCATTGACGCCTCCGCGCGCACGCTCGGCGCTGGGCCGGCGCGGCGATTGTGGCGCGTCGATCTGCCAATCGCGGCGCCAAGCCTTGCGGCGGCGGCGCTGATCCTGTTTGTCGACGTGCTCAAAGAATTGCCGGCCACCTTGATCATCCGCCCCTTCAATTTCGATACGCTCGCCGTGATCGCCTATCAGTACGCCTCCGACGAACAACTCACGCTCGCGGCCGCGCCCTCGCTCATGATTTTCGCGGCGGGGCTTGCGCCCATTCTGCTGCTCTCGCGCCAGATCGCGCGCGCGCGGGCGGGTGCGCGATGAGCAGCGTTTCGCTTCACAAGGTGCGCCGCGTCTATGACGGCAAAGCGGTGGTGGACGAGGTGTCGCTCACCGCGCCGGCGGCGCAGGTGCTGGCGCTGCTGGGCGCATCGGGCTCGGGCAAATCCACCATCCTGCGCTTGATCGCGGGGCTTGAGGGCGTTGATGGCGGCGAGATTCGTCTGGGCGAAGACATCGTCTCCGCGCCCAAGCGCACCGCACCCGCCGAGACGCGGCGCGTGGGCATGGTGTTCCAGGAATACGCGCTGTTTCCGCATTTGAGCGCGGCGGCGAACGTCGCGTTCGGGCTGGAGCATTTGCCGCGCGCCGAGCGCGAGGCGCTGGCGCTCACTTGGCTCGATCGCGTCGGCTTGCGCGCCCGCGCGGGCGCGTTTCCGCATGAACTATCCGGGGGCGAACAACAGCGCGTGGCGCTGGCGCGCGCGCTGGCGCCCAAGCCGCGCGCGATTCTGCTGGACGAGCCGTTCTCCGGCCTTGACCCCGCGTTGCGCGAGGAATTGCGCCAGGTGACCATGGACGCATTGGCCGAAACGCGCACCACCGCGCTGTTCGTCACCCATGACGCGGAAGAAGCGCTGCTGGTGGCCGATCGGCTGGCGATCCTGAAAGCGGGGCGCCTACTGCAAGAAGCGGCCCCGCGCGAGGCGTATGATCGCCCCGCCTCACTGGATGCGGCCGCCGCGCTTGGCCCCATTAACCGCTATCGCGGGCGTGTCGAACACGCCGTGGTGCAGACGCCGTTCGGGCCGGTCGGCGCCGCGCAGCTTGCAGCGGGCGCGGAGGCGGACGTGGCCGTGCGCGCGGAGGCGCTGAGGCTGACGCCCGGGCGCCAGGCGCGCGTGATCGACGTGCGCCCGCACGGCGCACACGATCTGGTGCGGATTGATATCCAAGGCGTGGTGTGGCGCGCGCTAGTCCCTGCGCGCAGCGTGCTGGGCGAACGTGTGGACGCCGCGATTCAGTCGGCGGGCGCGTTTTCGTTTTCGGTCTGAGCTTCGGGCGCTGGCGTTTCGACGCTTGCCGCGCCCTCGAGCGGCTTGCGCAGCACAAACCGACGCCGCTCCAAGCGGCGCTGCGCCAAGAGCTTCAAGCGCATGCGCCACGCCTCCGCTTCCCAGGCGAGTTCGCGCACGGCGGCGACATCGAGTTTGGCGGCTTCTTCCATGCGCGCGCCCAATTGCTTGAAGTTCGCGCGGGCGACGGCGAGGAATTCGTCGGTCAGATCGTCATCGGCTTCGAGTTGAAGGCCCGTGTCGGCGAAAACCTGTAGGAGATCGCCGTGCGCGCGCACTTGCGGCTCTGCGAAGGATGACGCGAAGGCGGTGGCGAACTCGGCGCAGCGCACGCCTACATAGGCCTCCGCCACCGCGCACGCGCCGGGTTTCAGCGCTTTCATGATTTGTTGCGCCAGATGCGGCGGGAACGAGCAATAGGCGAAATCGTCCACGCTCCAGAGGCCGTCGAAGCTCGCGGGCGGCCAGACGTGCGATTCAAGATCGATGCGCGCAACGCTGACGCGCGCATCCAGCTTGGCTTTGGCGATACCGTGCTTCAGCGCCTCAAAGGTTTCTTCGCGCCACTCGAACACGTCGATGGGCCCGGCATGCGCGCCGGCGAACGCGGCGACGGGCGCTTCCAGCCCCGGCCCCAAAACGGCGATGCGCCCGTCGGGGGCGGCGCCAATGCGCGCCGCTTCCTGCGCCTCGGCGGCGCCGTCGCCAGGGCGCACGCGGCCCCCGCCCCAAAGCACGCTAAGCGCGGCGAGGCGCGGGGGCGCTTCAAAGGCGGGGGGATCGAACAATTCCTCGTCGGCGCCGCCGGCGTCATTGGCGGCGATCTCAGCCAAAGCGACGGTTTCGTCGAAAGATTCGCCTTCCCACCACGCGCGCAGCTTCGCCCGCGTCAGCGCGCGGGCGCGTTTGTTGAACAAGCCGTTAAGAGCAAGCGCCATAGCGCCGCCACCCTACCCCGATCCCGTTAACGATTTGCTTGAAGAACCGGCAAAAGCGGCGGCGCGCCGGAGGGCAAAGGGGCGTCAGCGTCCCGCAGGAATGCCAGAATATCCCCATACACCACCGGCGCCTGCAAATCGCGCAGCAGCCAGTGATAGCCGTTCTCGTAATAGGCGGTGCGCACCGTCAGCGGCAGGCGCTGCGCGGCGGCGATGGCCGAATGGCGCGGGATGATCTGATCGTACGCGCCGTAGAGAAACAGCACATCCCCATGCAGATTGGCCGCGCGCTCGGCCGCGCTCTGCATCAGGTTGACGAGACCGTAGACCGCGTCGATGCGCGTTTCCCAGATCATGTGCGGATCGCGCCCCGCGCGCAGCAGCGCCTCGCGATTGTCGGACGCAATGATGCGGCGCGCGACATTGCGTGGGGCGGTGACGGCGCGCCACGGAAACGTGTGCGCGCCCACCCACAGCGTCAGCGCATAGGCGTCCGGCAGCGTCGACCAACCCCACACCGCGGGCGCCACAAGGATCACGCGGTCGGCGTTCGGGGGCGAATCCGAACCAAACGCCGCGATGGTCGTGGCCGCGCCCATGGAATCGCCGATCACGGCGAGAACGGCGTTGGGATGGCGCCGGCGCGCGACCGCGAGGGCGGCGCGCAAATCCTCCACCATCAAATGCTCCCCGCCCCATACGCCGCGCTGGGGCGAGCGGCCGAAACCGCGCGCATCATACGCATAGGTGGCCACGCCCCGCTCGGCGAACCACGGCCCGGCATAATAGAACGCGCCAGCGTAATCGTTCATGCCATGCAGGCCGATCAGCACGGCCCACGGCTCCTCCGCGGGCGCCCAAGTGCTGAGCCCAAGCGGGGCGCCGTCGAAGGAGATGAAGCGTTCGGCCTCCACGTCGAAGCGCGGCCCGGCGAACCCATCGACAGGCGAAGCCATGTGCTGCTGCGTGGGCAAGCACGCCGCAAGCAGCGTCAACGCAACGCCGATGAAACCCGCGCGCGCAAGTCGGGCAAAAGCTCCTGCTCGAACCAGGGATTGCGTTTGAGCCATGCGCTATTCCGCCACGATGGATGGGGCAAGGGCATGACATTGGGCGGGCAATCGCGCCATGCGCGCACCGTCTCCCCCAACCCGGCCTTCGCCGCCGCCCCCAAATGATAACGCTGCGCGTGCGCCCCGACCAAGAGGGTGAGGCGCACATTCTTCAGCAGCGGCAGCAATTTGGGCCGCCAGAGCGGGGCGCATTCGCGCCTGGGCGGCAGATCGGCGCCGTTGACCGTACCGGGATAGCAAAACCCCATCGCGGCCACCGCGATCTTGGTTTTGTCGTAGAAGGCCGCGCGATCCATTTCGAGCCAGGCGCGCAAGCGATCGCCGGAGGGGTCGTCCCACGGCACGCCGCTTTCGTGCACGCGCCGCCCGGGCGCCTGGCCGGCGATCAGGATGCGCGCATCGGCATGCACCCACACCACAGGGCGCGGCGCATGCGGCAATTCGCACACGCGACATGCGCGGATTTCTTCAACGAGCGCGTCGAGCGCCTTATCCATGCCACACACTATCCGAAGCGCCTCATCGCGCGCAGCGCTGTGGCCACACATGGGCGCACAATCGCGAAATATCTCGCGCGAAACTTGGCATGCGGGCGCCGGTTGCTGCTAAGTTGGCGCCAATGCATCACACGCCTCTTATCGCGACCATCGCCGCCGGTTTCGTTTTCGCTTTCATTTTCGGCCTGATCGCCAACCGACTAAAACTCTCGCCCATCGTAGGATATCTGCTGGCCGGCGTCATCGTCGGCCCCTTCACGCCCGGCTTTGTCGCCGACGCCCATCTCGCCGCCGAGTTGGCGGAAATGGGCGTGATCCTGCTGATGTTCGGGGTGGGGCTGCATTTTTCCTACAAGGATTTGTTCGCCGTACGAAATATCGCCGTGCCGGGCGCGGTGGCGCAAATCGCCGTGGCGACCCTGTTGGGCATGGGGCTGGCGTATTTTCTTGGCTGGTCGATCGCCACGGGGCTGGTGTTCGGCCTCGCGCTCTCGGTGGCGAGCACCGTTGTGCTGCTGCGGGCGCTGGAAGAGCGCCAATTGACGGACACACGCAGCGGCCACGTCGCCATCGGCTGGCTGATCGTGGAAGACCTCGCAACGATTTTCGCGCTCGTGCTGTTGCCCGTGCTGGCGCAGCTCGTACCGGGCGAAGGTGGGCAAACGGCGGGTCTCAGCACGATGGAGCTGCTCGGCTCGCTGGGGCTCACGCTCGGCAAAGTGGCCGCGTTTGTGGGCATCGTGTTCATCGTCGGACGGCGCGTGGTCCCGTGGTGCCTAGCGCGCGTGGCGGGCTCGGGCTCGCGCGAATTGTTCACGCTGGCGGTGCTAGCGATCGGCATCGGCATCGCCTACGGCGCGGCGACGTATTTCGACGTCTCTTTCGCGCTGGGCGCCTTCTTCGCCGGCATGATCCTCAAGGAAAGCGAATTGAGCCACCAGGCAGCGGACAACACGCTGCCGCTGCGCGATGCGTTTGCTGTGCTGTTCTTCGTGTCAGTGGGCATGTTGTTCAACCCGATGGTGATCGTGGAGCAGCCGCTTGCAGTGCTGGCCACCATTTTCATCATCGTGATCGGCAAGTCGTTGGCCGCGTTTTTCATCGTGCGTGCGTTCCGCTACCCGGTGGATACCGCCCTGCTGATTTCGGCGAGCCTCGCGCAAATCGGCGAATTTTCCTTCATCCTGATGACGCTCGGCCTGCAACTTGGCCTTATTCCGGGAGCGGCGCAGGATCTGGTGCTGGCGGGGGCGATC
Source organism: uncultured Terricaulis sp. (assembly GCA_964635925.1). Taxonomy (GTDB): domain Bacteria; phylum Pseudomonadota; class Alphaproteobacteria; order Caulobacterales; family Aquidulcibacteraceae; genus Vitreimonas. The sequence goes on from CAZWQS010000026.1 coordinate 17,726, forward strand.
ATTTCCATCACGCTCAATCCCGCCATTTTCATCGTCGCCGACAAATTACGCGAGCGGCGTCTGAAGCGCGAGGCGGCGGAAGCCGCACCGCCGCCGCAACCGGCCGCATCCACCGAAGAGACCGACGAACCGCGGCGCGTTACCGAAAAGAACCACGTGATCGTGGTGGGCTATGGCCGCGTCGGCCGGCGCGTGGCGGACGCTTTGGCTGAACAAGGCGTGGCCCATGTCGTGATCGAAAGCGATCTGGCGCGCGTGGATTCGCTGCGCGGAGCTGGCCGCAGCGCGATTTTGGGCAATGGCGTGCGCGACGAGGTGCTGAAATTGGCGGGCATCGCCGATGCGCGCCTGCTGCTGATCGCGGTGCCGAACGGGCTGGAGGCCGGCGAGGTGGTCGCGCATGCGCGCAAGCTGCAACCGAACCTGCGCATCGTGGCGCGCGCGCATCTGGACGAAGAGGTCGAGCACCTCAAGGCGCAGGGCGCGAACCGCGTGATCATGGGGGAGCGCGAAATCGCGCGTCAGATGCTGGCGGATTTGGAAGCGAACGGCGCGGTCGCCTAGGAGACTAACCCGCCGCGTTCAACCGCCCGCAGCGCGATAGCGTAACCGCACGGCCGGGATGACGCCGACGTCGATCTCCATGTGTGCGCAGTCAAAGCCAGGCACTTTGATCTGGCGATGCGCATCGCCCGCACGGCGCAGCACGCTCAGCATCGAGGCGCCAATCTTGTTGTCCTTCAACGCATCGCGCGCGGCGGCGACATCATCATCACCGGCGGCGTGAGGCATGAAATGGGCGATGATCTTAGGCGTCAGCCCAAGCTCGACCTCGAACTCGCGCAGATCGTAGCCGGCGCGGCGCAGGTGCGGCAGCGCGGAGACGAACGCGGCCATGGTCTGATCCAGCTTCTCGGCGCCGAACGCCTTGAGCTCGGCCAGCTTCTCGCCCGGCAGCGCCGCAACGCCGCGCGCGTGCTCCATCAGGGTTTTGGACGGAGGCTTTTCGTCCTGCGTCGCCACGCTCTAGCCGCCCTGCTTCATCATTTCGCGTGCGATGATCACGCGCTGAATCTCGGACGTACCCTCGTAGAGGCGGAAAATGCGCACATCGCGGTAGAAGCGCTCGATGCCGTGATCGGCGACATAGCCCGACCCGCCGAAAATCTGCACCGCGCGGTCCGCAACGCGGCCCACCATTTCCGAGCAGAAGAGTTTGGCGGCGGCCGAATCCAGAACAACATCTTCGCCCGCGTCGCGCTTGCGCGCGGCTTCCAGCACCATGGCGCGCCCGGCGTTCGCTTCGGCGCGGCAATCGGCCAGCATGGCCTGGATCATCTGGAAGCTGGCGATCGGCTGGCCGAATTGCTTGCGTTCAGCCGCGTAGCGCACGCTTTCCTCGATCAAACGCTCAGCCACGCCCACGCACACCGATGAAATGTGCAGCCGCCCGCGATCGAGCACCTGCATCGCCACGCGGAAGCCTTGGCCTTCACCGCCCAAGCGGTTTTCGACCGGCACGCGCACATTGTCGAAATGCACGTCATGGATATGGGCGCCTTGCTGGCCCATTTTCTTTTCGGGTTTGCCGACCGACAGCCCCTCGCTCTCGCGCGGCACAAGGAACGCGCTGACGCCGGAGGCGCCTTTCGCCTCTGGATTGGTGCGCGCCATCACAGTGAACAACGAGGCGCGCGCGGCGTTGGTGATGTAGCGCTTCGTGCCGTTCAGGACGTAATGATCGCCCTTGAGCTCCGCGCGCGTGCGCACGGAGGCGGAATCCGAACCGGCCTCCGGTTCGGTGAGCGCAAACGAGGTGACGATCTCGCCCGAAGCCACGCCGGGCAGATATTTCTGCTTCTGCGCCTCCGTGCCGAACATCACCAGCCCTTGGCTGCCGATGCCGACATTGGTGCCGAAGGCCGAGCGGAACGCCGGCGAGCAGCGGCAGAATTCGAACATCGCCCGGCACTCGTCTTCCATCGAGAGGCCAAGCCCGCCGTATTCTTCCGGGATCGAGAGCCCGAACATGCCCAACGCGCGCATTTCCGCGAGCGCTTCCGGCGGAATGGCGTCGTCTTCGGAGAC
>CAZWQS010000026.1:19913-22670 GCA_964635925.1 uncultured Terricaulis sp.
CGCGTCAGCGAAGGATGCATCCGGTGCGGCGCGCAAGGCGCCTCGACAGCGCGTGTTGGGCGCAGGCGTATTTCGCCTTCGATTCCGGCCTCGCGCGCGACGGCGCGCAGATCGCCCTCGTCGAGCCGCCAGGGGCGCACCACCGCCAGGTGCCCGTCGAGGCTGGCTTGCCAGATGCCGAGATAAATCACCTCGCCCGCGCGCGCCTCGAAGCCGGGGCGTTCGGGGCCGATAATCGAGCCCTGGGCCGTGTAGGTCACCGCGCCCTCACGCAACGTCGCGAACACGCCATCGAGCGCATAAAGGCCCGGTTCGACCTGCGCGACAGCGAATTCGCCCGGAATGCCCTCCACCCGCACCGTGCCTCCGCCATGGGTGGTGAATTCCACCATGCGCCGCCCGCCATGATCGGCGAAGCGCCCCTCCGCGTCCACTTGGCGCCAAAGCATGGTGTAACGCGGCGCGATATTGTCGGGCGCTTCCGCGAGGCCGACGATGACGACGGCCCGCCCCGCCGGCGCGCGGATCACGGACGCGCACTGGCTCAGCGCCAAGACCGCCATGACGACGAACACAAACCGCATCACCCCCAGCCTTGCCTGCGCGGTCCGGGCGTGCCAGCACCGCGCCTCCAAGGAGGCGAGTATGGGCGCAGAGGGTGCAGGCGAGCAAGCAGATGGCGCCATTGTGCTGCGCGATGGCCCGTTCGCGGGCTGGAGCACATGGAGCGACGGGGCCGACCCGTACGAGAGTTCCATCGGTCCCTTCTGCTTTCGCGAGGAAGATGCGGGCGTGCGCTGCGCCTTCCTGCCCACGCGCGCGCACTTGAACGGCGGCGGCGCCATTCATGGCGGGGCCTTGATGAGCTTCGCGGATTTTTCGCTGTTCGCCATCGCGCGCCAGGCGCTGAAGGATACGAAAGCCGTAACCGTCACATTCAACGGCGAATTTGTCGCCGGCGGCGCGCCAGACATCATGGTAGAGGCGTGCGGCGAGGTGTTGCGCGCAACGCGCAGCATGGTGTTCGTACGCGGCCTGCTTACGCAGGAGGGCCGCACACTGCTTGCTTTTTCCGGCACGCTCAAGAAAATCGGCTAACCGGCAGAACGCCGACAGCAAAGGGAGCAACGCGTGCGATCGCCCGCCCCCGCGTTTGATGTGCGCACCGCGCTCACCGCCGAAATCCGCAGCGTGCAGGCAAGCTTGGCCGCCCCGCTCACTGCAAAGGGCGTGCATGCGGGGCGCGTTGGCCTGAAGCGCGCACGCGCGATCGCCCGCATTGGGCGCGACGGCGCGCCGGGGCTGGCGGCGGTGTTCGATGAAAGCGCGCGCGCGGCCATGCGGCTGCTGGCGGAAACGCGTGCGAACGCAGCGCTCGCGGCCGCCGCGCGCGAGGCCGCGAAGACGCAAGGGCGCAAGGCGGGCGCGGCGCTCGCTGTCGCGGCCGATCGCATCGAATTCGCCGGCGGCGCGGAAACGCCCAGCTTGCGCGAGACGCTGGCGGGCGCGCTGAAGGATTTGCACGCGCTGGCGCACGTGTGGCCCGAGGCGTCCGAACGCCAGATCGCGCGCGCGGTGGAGGCGATCCTGGGCAGGGTGCGGCGCGCGCGCCGGCGCGGCCTCGCCAGCGGCGATCCCGATGCGCGCCACAAATGGCGCCGGCGCGAAAAGGAACGGCTCTACGCCGCCGAGGCTTTGGGCGCAGATTGGCCGCGCCCGCGCCAATTGAAACGCGCCGCGCGCGTATGCGACGCGCTGGGCAAGGAGCGCGATACACTGCTGCTGCTTGCGCGCATCGAGACGCAAGACCTGCCCGCCAACGCCGAGCCCGCGCCCGAAGCGGCGCTGAAGGCGCTCCGCAAGCGCGCCAAACACTGGCGCCGACGCGCCGACAAGCTGGGCCGCGGCCTCGCGCGCGCCTGAGGCTTAGCCGCCAAACAATTGCATCGGCAGCGCCGCGACGACGGCGGCGGTCAGCAAGGTGGCGAGGAATCCCGGCAGCAGCGCTTTCCAGGCCAGCCCCATGATCTCGGCCCGCCGCTCCGGCATCAGCACTGTCATGCCGCCCGTCATGATGCCGACCGAGGCGACATTGGCGAAGCCGCAGATCGCGTACGTCAAAATCATGCGGCTGCGCTCGGTGATGGCGTCGGCGGGAATGGCGCCCAGGTCGATGAAGGCGATGAATTCGGTGAGAAAGAGCTTGGTCCCGAGAATCCGCCCGCCCTCTTGCGCATCCGCCCAGGGCAAGCCGATCAAGTACGCCACCGGCGCGAACACGTAGCCGAAGATGCGCTGCAGCGTGAGCGGGGCGCCATCCACCGGCGGCGCCAACACCAGCATGTTGTTGACCAGCCAGACGAACGCCACGAACACGATCAGGAACGCCGCGACGTTCACCGCCACCATGACGCCATCCTGAACGCCGCGCGTGATAGCGTCCATCGAGCTTTGATATTTCAACTCGGTTGCATGATCGAACGATGCGCCGGCGGGATGCTCCTCAGGCACCATGATGCGCGAGAGCAGAATGCCCGCGGGCGCGGAGATGATCGAAGCGACCAGCACGTGCCCCGCCGCGTTGGGCAGCACCGGGCCAAGGATCACCGCGTAGGCCACCATCGTTGAGCCCGCGACAGTGGCGAGCCCCACCACCATCATCAAAAACAATTCCGCACGCGTCAGTTTGTCGAGATAGGCGCGGATCACGATCGGGCTTTCGACCATGCCCATGAAAATGTTGGCGGCCACCGCCAG
>CAZWQS010000027.1:0-22621 GCA_964635925.1 uncultured Terricaulis sp.
CGTCTCTTCCATATCGGGATAGAGCGTCTTCTGATCGGCCAGCACCTCGAGCTTCACCAGCTTCCAATCGCCTGCTTCGCGCGCCAGGCGCAGCGTGCGCAGCGCTTCCTCGGCGGTGAAACAGCCGGCGGTGTTGGGCAGGAACGTGACCTTCTTCGGATCGATGTGATCGGTGAGCCGCTCCTTGCTCGGATCGCTCAAATTCACCCGCCGCACCGCCACAGTGACGATCTCCGCGCCGGAAGCTTCGAGCGCGGCGGCGTTTTCGGCGTAGGTTTTGTATTTGCCCGTGCCGATGATGAGCCGTGAGGCGTAAGTCTTGCCGGCGATGGCGAGGGGATTATCCGATTTCACTTACCCACCTCCGACGAATTGCACGATCTCGACTTGATCCCCCTCAGCTAGCCTGATTTCCCCCCAGAGGCTCCTGGGTGCGATTTCGCGGTTGCGTTCAACCGCCACGCGCCGCCCCTCGATCTCCAGGGAGGCGAGCAGATCGGCGATCGTCGCCTTATCGGGCGCTTCGCGCATTTCTCCGTTGACGGTCAGACGCATCGGCATTCCTATCGCCCCCGACTTAAGACCCCTTGAGCCGGGGTTCAACTTGCCGCCGAGCAGCGGCTTGGCGGAAACGATTTTCCAGGGACGATGCCGAAAGCTGAGCCCATTCCCGCGCCCTACGGGCCCCGCGCCGCGCCCGCGCGCGCCAGGCTGCAAGAAGGGCGCGACAAAACCCGTCCGGCCGGTCTAAACGCCAGCCCATACCATACCGCCGCGACTGCGGAGGCGTTCCGTTACGTTTCGTTAGCCAGCCCAGGCGCACAGCCCCCGCTTGCGCCGAAGGCGGCCGGCTTGCAAACGACAGCACCAGAAAGCCCGCGCGCTTGAGCAGGAAAACGCGAACAATGAGCGAGAAGAAAACCACCAACGTCGATCCAGGGCTTGTCCGCGAACTCGCGGCGATCCTGAACGACACGGGCCTGTCCGAAATCGAGGTCGAGCACGGCGAGCTGCGCCTACGCTTGGCGCGCACGCTGACAGTCGCCGCCGCGCCGCAAGCGGTTGTCGCGCACGCCGCCCCCGCGACTGTCGCCACGCCCGCCGCGCCCGCGCCGGCCGCGTCGCCCGCGGCGGACATATCCAAGCATCCTGGCGCGGTGCCTTCGCCCATGGTGGGTACGGCCTATCTCTCGCCCGAACCGGGCGCGGCAACGTTCGTGAAAGTCGGCGACAGCGTCACCCAAGGCCAAACCATTATGGTCGTGGAGGCGATGAAGACGTTTAACCCCATCCCCGCCCCGCGCGCGGGCAAGATCACCGCCATCCTCGTCACCGACGCCCAGCCGGTCGAGTTCGGCGAACCGCTCGTGATCATCGAGTAGGCGATGTTTGAAAAAGTCCTCATCGCCAATCGCGGCGAAATCGCGTTGCGCATTCACCGCGCTTGCAAGGAAATGGGCATCGCGACGGTCGCGGTGCATTCCACCGCCGACGCTGAAGCCATGCACGTGCGCCTCGCGGACGAGAGCGTGTGCATTGGCCCCCCGCCGGCGGCAAAGTCCTATCTGCACATCCCTGCCATTATCGCCGCCGCCGAAATCACCGGCGCGCAGGCGATCCATCCCGGCTATGGTTTTCTCTCGGAGAACGCGAAGTTCGCCGACATCGTCACACAGCACGGCATGACCTTCATCGGCCCCACGGCCGAGCACATCCGTCTGATGGGCGATAAGATCGCCGCCAAGCAGGCCGCCATCGATACCGGCATGCCCGTCGTGCCCGGTTCGGATGGGGGGCTCTCCAGCGAAGCCGAAGCGCTCAAGGTGGCTAAGAAGATCGGCTATCCGGTGCTGATCAAAGCCGCCGCCGGCGGAGGCGGGCGCGGCATGAAAGTGGCGCGCACCGCGGAGGATTTGCCCGAAGCCTTCGCCACCGCGCGCGCGGAAGCCAAAGCCGCCTTTGGCGACGACGCCGTCTACATGGAAAAATATCTGACGCGCCCGCGTCACATCGAAATCCAGGTGGTCGCCGATAGCCACGGCAACGTGATCCATCTGGGCGAGCGCGATTGCTCCTTGCAACGCCGCCACCAGAAAGTGCTCGAAGAAGCTCCCAGCCCCGCGCTCAACGATGAAGACCGCGCCCGCATCGGCAAGATCACCGCCGAAGCGATTAGCAAGCTCGGCTATCTCGGCGTCGGCACCGTCGAATATCTCTACGAGGACGGCGAATTCTATTTCATCGAAATGAACACGCGCCTGCAGGTGGAGCATCCCGTCACCGAGATGATCACCGGCATCGACCTCGTGCGCGAGCAGATCCGCATCGCCGACGGCGCCCCGCTTTCGGTGAAGCAGAAGGACGTGAAATTCAACGGCCACGCCATCGAATGCCGCGTCAACGCCGAGAACCCGCGCACGTTCGCGCCCTCGCCCGGGCGCATCAGCGGCTATCACCCGCCCGGCGGCCTCGGCGTGCGGCTGGATAGCGCGATCTACGCCGGCTACGCGATCCCGCCGAACTACGATTCGTTGATCGGCAAACTGATCGTTCACGGCCGCGATCGCTCCGAATGCCTCATGCGTTTGAAGCGGGCGCTGAATGAAATGGTGATCACCGGCGTGGACACCACGCTGCCCCTGTTCCGCGATCTGGTGAACGAGCCGGACGTGATCAACGGCGATTATTCGATCCACTGGCTTGAGCAGAACCTCAAAGCGAAGACCGAAGCTGAAGCGGCGGGAGGCTAATCGCCATGCGCGCGCTAATCCTGGCGCTCGCCCTCATCGCCTGCACGCCGCCAGAGCCGGCCGCGCCCCCGCCGCCGGCAGCGCCGCCATCGGCGGAGGCGATGTCGGCTGACCTCGTGGCCGCGCTTGCGCCTGTCGTCAGCGCTGAGATTGGCCAGCCCGTCGCGCTTGAGCCAGGCCAAGTCCGCATCATGAACGAATGGGCGTTTGTCGTGGCGCAACCGACCACGCCGGCGGGCGAAGCGATCGATTGGACGACCACCGCCCTCGCCGAACGCGCCGCCGCGGGCGTGCTCGACAGCAACGGCCAAACCTACGCGCTGCTCAATTACGAGAACGGCGCCTGGCGCGTGCTTGAACACGCCATCGGCCCAACGGACGCAGCCTGGATCGATTGGGCCGCCGCACACGGCGCACCGCCGGAATTGATCGAGTAGTTAACGGCCCGGCGATTGCAGAGCGCCCCGCAACTCGTTTGTTTGGGGCTCTTAATGTCATTTCACGGCACATGCGCCGCCTTCGCGGCCGCGCTTCTCTTGGCTGCTTGCGCCAGCGCGCCGCCTCCGGCCGCCGTCAGCCAAGGCGCTGTCAGCCTCGCAACCGCGCCCGTCATCGAAGCGCCGGCAGGCACGCCGGAATTCCACGACGCCCGCATCGGGCGCGACGCGCTGCGCTCGCGCATCGCCGACTAGCCTTTCGCGAACGCCCGCAACGCATCCTTGCCGACCCAGCGCTGGGCTGGATCGTCCGATTGCGCCAACCGCTTCGCCAGAGCGCGCGCCGCCGCACGCAGTTTCGGGCTCTTCTTGCCGCCGATCGCGCGCAGCGCCCAGCTCACGCCTTTCTTGACGAAATTGCGTTCATCGCGCGCGCCTGCTTCGATCATCGGCATCAGCTTCAGGTAGTCGCCCTCTTCGCCCGCGCCGTGCAGCGCCCCGCAAGCAAGCAGCACGAAGCCCGCGCGCTTGACGAATTCATCGCGGCTCTTGGCCCATTTGGACGCTTTCGTGAACACATACGGCGTCTGGTCGAACAGCTTAAAGCAGACCGTATCGACAATGCCCCAATTGTCGAAATCACGCGCCCATTGATCCATCTGCGCCGGCGTCACCTCGGCGGGCTCATCCACCATGCACGCCACCATGCGCGCCTCGTACCAGCCAGTTTTCCAAAGCGCGGCGGCGAGCGCGTGATCGTGTCCGAGCTGTTTGGCGATGGCCTGCATTTTCGCCATCGGCACGCCAAACGCCTTCTTCACCTGGATGCCGTAGCGCGGCCCCATCTCCTCAAGCGTCTTCCTTGAGCTCTGCCGCTCCAGCTCCGCCAGCGCCCAGGCCACACGTTCCTTGAGCGGGGTTGCGGGCTTTGCGATTTTCTTCTTGGCCGCCATCAACTCGAGCCTAACCCCGGCGCACCGCCCGCGCGAGCCCTGGGCCGCGCAGGTGACGTGCGGGGCGGCCTTTGGCATGCTGGGCGCAGCCTCATGAAGCCGTTCACCACCGACGATCTGCTCGCCTGTTACCGGCGCGGCGTCTTTCCGATGGCGGAAAGCCGCGACGATGAAGGCTTCTTCATCGTCGACCCGGACTGGCGCTGCATCCTGCCGCTTGCGCCCTTCGAGATGCCGCGCCGCCTCAAGCGCACGCTGCGCCAGGAGCGGTTCAGCTTCACCATTGATCGCGATTTTGAAGCGGTGATCGATGCCTGCGCCGAGCCGGACGTTGATCGCGAAGACACCTGGATCAATCCCGACATCCGCGGCCTTTACCTCGACCTGCACGATCAGGGCGCCGCCCACAGCGTGGAGGCGCGCATCGACGACGAATTGGCGGGCGGGCTTTACGGCGTGGCTGTGGGCGGCGCGTTCTTCGGCGAAAGCATGTTTTCGCGCGAGAGGGACGCCAGCAAGGCGGCCCTTGTGCATCTGGCCGCGCGGTTGCGCTATGGCGGCTTCCGCTTGTTGGACGCGCAATTCACGACGCCGCACTTGCAGCAATTCGGCGCGCAGACATTGCCGCGCCGCGTGTTTCAAGGCCTGCTGGGCGTAGCGCTTGAAGCGCGCGGAGATTTTGCGGCGTTGCCCGAAGAAACGAGCGGGGCGGAGCTGGTGACGATCGCGACGGCGGAATAACTCACCAGAGTCACTCCAGGCAGCCGGAGGCTGACCTGGAATCCAGGGGCAAGGACTGAGCTTTTGCCCTGGGTTCCAGATCGCGCTCCGCGCGCCTGGAATGACTCGTGTCAGCGGCCGATTTTCTCAAGCCCGCCCATGTACGGAACCAGCGCTTTCGGCACAGTGATCGAACCGTCGGCGTTCTGATAATTCTCCAGCACCGCGACCAGCGTGCGGCCCACCGCAAGGCCAGAGCCGTTCAGCGTGTGCACGAACTCGGTGCGCCCTTCCTTGTTGCGGAAGCGCGCATTCATGCGCCGCGCCTGGAAATCCCCGCAATTCGAGCACGAGCTGATTTCGCGATACTTGCCCTGGCTCGGCAGCCAGACTTCAAGGTCGTACGTCTTGCGCGCGCCGAAACCGATGTCGCCGGTGCAGAGCAACATTACGCGGTACGGCAATTCCAGGCGCTTCAGCACCTCTTCCGCGCACGCCGCCATGCGCTCGTGCTCAGCGTGGCTTTGCTCGGGCGTGGTGATCGACACCAGCTCCACTTTGCGGAATTGGTGCTGGCGGATCATGCCGCGCGTGTCGCGGCCCGCTGCGCCCGCTTCGGCGCGGAAACACGGCGTATCGGCTGTCATGCGAAGCGGCAGCGGCGCTTCATCAAGAATTTGCTCGCGCACCAGATTGGTGAGCGCCACTTCAGAGGTGGGGATCAGCCAGAAATCCTCGTGCGTCGGCGCTTCGGCCAATAATTCCTTCATCACCTCGGTAGGCTTGGTGCCCTTGCGGCGCTCGAATTCATCATCGAAGCGATTCAGCGCTTCGAACAGCAATTCCTCGCGGCTCACCGTGCGCGCGGCGGTGAATTGATCATCCACGAATTTTGGCAATTGCCCGGTGCCGAACATCACGTGATCTTTGACCAACAACGGCGGATTGACCTCGGTGTAGCCAAATTCGCTCGTGTGCAGATCGAGCATGAACGCCGCCAGCGCGCGCTCCATGCGCGCCAGCGCGCCTTTCGTCACCACGAAGCGCGCGCCTGAAAGCCGCGCCGCCGCTTCGAAATCCATCAGCCCCAGCGCCTCGCCAAGCGTGACGTGATCGGCGGTGAGATCCAGCGCGGGCGGCTCGCCGCCATCAATCTTGTACCAACGGCGCACCTCGATATTCGCGCTCTCATCGGCGCCGTCGGGCGTTTCTGGCGCGGGCAGATTAGGCAGCGCGGCCAGCACCGCCTCGCGCTGCTTCAACAGCTCGCTTTCCTTGGCGCCGGTCTCGTCCAGCTTCGCCTTGAGCGCGGCGACCTCGGCCATCAGCGCGGCGGCGCGCGCTTCGTCCTTGCCGGCCTTGGCCTTGCCGATTTCCTTCGAGGCGGCGTTGCGCGCGGCTTCGCATTCCTGCTTGGCCGTCGTCAGCGCGCGCAGCGCGGCGTCCAATTCCAGCAGGCCGTCAATATCGGCCTTCTGCTCGGCGCTCAGCGGGCGGCGCGAGATGGCCTTGCGGAAGGCGTCGAACTCTTCGCGGATGAAACGGATATCGTGCATGGGGCTTCGCTTAGCCGAAGCCGCGCGCGGGCGCTACTCCGCCGGCGCGGCTGCCGCGGCCTCGGCCGCCTCTTTCTTGGCGCGCGCCTTCTCGATCGCCCAGACGATCCAGATCGAGATTTCGTAGAGCCCATAGACCGGCACGGCCATCACGAACATGGAGATGACGTCGTTGGGCGTCACCAGCGCGGCGAACGCGGCGATGCCGACAATGGCGTAGCGCCGGCCTTTGCGCAGCGCGGAAGCCGAAACCACGCCCACGCGCCCCAGCAGGGAGAGCACCACCGGCAATTGGAACATGAGCCCGAACGCCAATACCAAGGTGGTGACGAGGCCCATATATTCCTCGACCTTCGGCAGATACGTGACCTGGATCGGCCCTTCCGTCACCTGCTGCGTCAGCGCGAAATTGAGCGCGAACGGCATCGCGACGTAAAACACGAACGAAGCGCCCAGCGCGAACATCACCGGCGCGGCGATCATGAACGGCGCGGCCGCGGCGCGCTCGCGCTTATAAAGCCCCGGCGCGATGAACGCGTACATCTGCCAGGCGATGATTGGAAACGCGAACACAACCCCGCCAAACAGCGCGATTTGCATCTTCACCGAGAAGAAGCCGAACGCGCCGGTGTTGATCAATTGAATGGATTCGTCGGCGCGCTCGGGGCTCACGATCGCCATCGCCGTCTGGAACGGATGGGCGAGGAACATGAAAATCTGATCGACGAAGATGAAGCAGACGATGAACCCGATCACCACCGCGATCGCCGAACGCATCAAGCGGTCGCGCAATTCGGCAAGGTGATCGAGCAACGGCGCGCGCGAGGCTTCGATCTCATCCTCGTCATTGGGCGGGCGCTTTTCCGCGGCTTGGCTCACGGCGCGCTCCGCGCCAGCGGCTGGGCTTCCGGCGGCTCCGGCGTTTCCGCGTCGTCAGGCGCGCTTTCGTCCGCCGGCGTTTCCTGCGCGTCCGCCGACGCGCTTTCCGTTTCCGGCGCGCCTTCGGGCGCGAGCAGCGCGGGCGCGGGCTTGGTCACGCCGGCATAATCCTCAAGCGTCGGCAGCGGCTTTGACAATTCCTGGCTGATCTCTCGGATCGATGTCGTGCGGCGCAGCGCCTCGACCTCGCGCTTGAGTTCATCGAGTTCAGCCTGGCGCGCGAGTTCATCGAAGCCGGTGCGGAATTCCTGCGCCATGCCGCGCAGCTTCGCCGTCCATCGCCCAAGCTTGCGGAACAACAGCGGCAAATCCTTCGGCCCCACCACAAGCAAGGCGAGCGCGCCGAGGATCAGAATTTCATTGAAGCCGAGGCTCGGCAGCATGGGCGCTTACCCCGCGCGCAAACTTACTGCACGCGGTCCTTCTGATCGGTCACTTGGGCCGGGGGCTCTTCGGGCTTCTTCTCATCCGTATCGGACAGGCCCTTGCGGAAGCCCTTGATGCCCTTACCGAGATCTTCCATCAGGCCGGAAATCTTGCCGGGGCGGCTGAACAGCAGGAACGCCAGCGCCAAGACGATCAGCAGCGGAATCAGTCCTGGGAAATGCATTGGGTCACTCCATTGCGGCGCGGAGCCGCTTGACGCGTTGGCGTGGGCTTAACTGTCCTCGCCCAGATGATCCACGAAAAAGCTTGCTGCGTCGTCACCGTCTGACAGCGGCTCTTCGTCCGGGGCCGGCTCATCCGAGGGTTTCGGCACCTCGATTTGGCCCGCGGCGCGGGCGTCCAGAAGGCCGAGACCCTTGAGATCGTCCTTGCCCGGCAGGGCGTCAAGCGAGGCCAGGCCGAACTGACTGAGAAACGCGTCGGTCGTCCCGAAGGTCAGCGGCCGCCCAGGCGTGCGGCGGCGGCCCCGGGGGCGGATCCAGCCCAGTTCCAGCAATAGCTCCATAGAGCCGCGTGACAGCGTCACGCCGCGAATATCCTCGATTTCAGCCCGGGTGACCGGTTGGTGGTATGCAATAACCGCCAACGTCTCCAGCGCGGCCTTGGGCAGACGCTTGGGCTGTTCCTTGGTCTCGGCGAAGAGCCCCCCGAGGTCCGGCGCGGATTGGAACCGCCAGGCGCCGCCCGCCTCCACGAGCTGCACCCCGCGCCCGGCATAATCGGCCTTCAGCTTCATCAGCACGGCGGCCACATCCACCCCCGGCCCCAGCTTTTCGCCCAGCGCCTTGGCGGTGATCGGCTCACCGCCGGCGAACAGCAGCGCTTCGGCGGCGCGGATGGCATCCGCTGAAGGCTCGGCGCGGGTGCGATCGCCGCCTTCGTGGAAGGCGTCCTCGATGCGCTTCATCGCATCCGCGACCGGGGTGTCGGGCGGGTTCATGAGGCTAGTCTACCCCCTGGCGGGCGCGCACGAACAGCGGCGCGAACGCTTCCGCTTGCCGCAGCTCCATCTTGCCCTCGCGCGCGAGTTCAAGCGCCGCGCCGAAGGTGGAGGCCAGATAGCTTTCCGGCGGGGGCGCATCGGGGCCAAGCTCGGCCGCGGGCGCCACCGCATCGATGGCGCGCCATTCCTCCAATTGCTTCAGCGCCTGCTCCAAGCGTTTGCGCGCTGTTTCCAACGGATAAGCGCGGCGCACGAATGTCTTGAACGCGCGCTTGCGCACGCTCTTGGAGCGTTCGGCGCAATAAGCGTTGAGCAATTCGTAGAGATCGGCGCGCCAGGCGGTTTGCGTGGTGATCAAAGTTTGACGCGGCTGGCCGTTCAAGAACACGTCGCGCCCAAGCTGGGGCAATTCATCCAGCCGCTTGGCCCCCGCGCGCGCCAGTTCAAGGCGCGCCAGCTTGTCGCGCAGCGCAGCGGCTTGCTGCAACGGATCGGGCTCGTCTTCAGCCAATTGCGGCTTGGGGATCAAGAGGCGCGATTTCAGCAGCGTGAGCCACGCCGCCATCACCAGATAATCGCCCGCCAGCTCAATGTTCGCCGCGCGCGCTTCGGCGATGAACGCCAGATATTGATCGGCGATGTCGCCCACCGACATCTGCGTGATATCAACCTTGCGGGCGCGCGCCAGCTCCAGCAGCACGTGCAGCGGCCCCTCGAACGCGTCGAGCGCCACCAGCAGCGCATCGCGCCCCTCCGCCTCTTCGGCGGCGGCGAGATCGAGTTCGGTTTGCTCTGCGTCCTCTGCCATGCGCTGTCTAACTTAGGGGCCCCACAAGCTCCTTAAACCGCACCCAGCCGGCTTTCGCATCGAATTCATCCGCTGGGGGTTTGGCGAAGGATTCAACCGCGTGCGCGCGCGCCAGCGCCGAGCCGGAAAGCTCCACGCAGCCTTCGGCGGCTTCCTTCATCTCTTTCAGCTTGCCCGAGCATTGCAGCACCACATCGCAGCCAGCGCTCAGCGCGGCCTCCGCGCGCGCCCGCAAACCGCCGATTTTGCCGAGCGCGTGCATATCCAAATCGTCGCTCATCAAGAGGCCACCGAACCCGATGCGGCCGCGAATGATCTGTTCGATCACGACAGACGAGCACGTGGAGGGGCGATCGTCCCAGACGTCGAACACGATGTGCGCCGTCATCGCCGCTTCGGCGTCCGCCATGGCGGCGAAGGGCGTGATGTCGGCCTCCAGATCAGCCGCCGACGCGGTCACGCGCGGCAAATGAAAATGACTGTCCGCCGTCGCGCGGCCGTGGCCGGGCATATGCTTGATACAGCCGGCGACGGCGCCATCGTGCAAGCCATCCAACGCCGCGCGCGCGAGAATGCCGACATTTTTGGGATCAGCGGAAAACGCGCGGTCGCCCACGATCTTGTCGCTGCCCGGCACGGGCGTATCCAGCACCGGCGCGAAATCGCCGTTGACGCCGATCGCTTTCAGTTCATCTGCGATCAGGCGATGCCCCAGGCGCGCGGCCTCGATACCGGCCACGGCGTCGCGATTGAAAAGATCGCCATAGGCTTTCGCAGGCGGCCACACAGGCCATTCAGGGGCTTTGAGGCGCGCCACGCGCCCGCCCTCTTGATCGATCCACACCAGCGCGTCATGACCCGCGGCCTCGCGCAGCTCCGCGCACAGCGCGCGTACTTGCGCGCGGCTCACGCACGCTTCGCGAAACAGGATGAAGCTCCACGGCCGCGCGTCGCGAAAAAACGCGCGCAGGTCGTCGTCAAGCTTGGGTTGGCGAATGCCGAGCGAGCAGGACAGCATGGGCGGCTTTTAGCGCGCCACGACGATGCAGTCTTGCCCCATGCGCCGTACGCGCTCGCAAAAGCGCGTGGCATTGGCGCGGTCGGCGAAATAGCCCGCTCGCACGCGGTGGTAAACGCCGCGTTGACCGAGATCGGCGCGCTCCACGTCCATGCGCGCTTGCGCGAACAGATCGGGCGCGCGCGAGGCCAGGCGGTTCCAGGCCGGATCGACGCCCGCCTCCGATTGCAGCGCCGCAAGCTGCGCCACGAACGGGCCATTGGAAACGAAGCGCGGCGCAGGCCCCAACGTATCGCTCGGCGCCGGGGGCTGATCGATCACGGGCTCGGGGCCAGGGCGCGGCGTTGCAGGCATTTGCGTCTCGCTACGCCCTTCGAGCGCGGCGCCGAACGCGCTTTGCTCGCTTGCATCGGGCGCATTCGCCGCTTCGGCCGTCGGCTCAACCTTATAGGGGCCGGCCGGCGCTGAAATACGCGGAATTTCGGGGCCGCTATAAAGCTGCCAGACGAACGCGCCGAACGCGACCGCCACCACAATCAGCAACACATAGATGATCCCCGCGGAGCGGTTGCGATCCTCATACTCGTGCATGCGCGGATCGAATCGGGCGGTCAAAGCGGGGCTCCGTTGGTGAATCAGCTTTTAGCTTATCATGCTTCGCGCGCGGGCAGTCGGCAGTCGGCAGTCGGCAGCAGTCGGACTATCGGGGAGAAATCGTTTCCGACTGCCTACCGCCGAGATTAACGATTCAGCGAGAACAGCCGCGCGTGTTCCTCGATGGCGAAATCGTCGGTCATGCCGGCGATGTAGTCGCAGGCGCGGCGCGCGGTCTTCTGCCCGCCAGACCCATCGCCGCCCTTCTGCCAATCGGGCGGCAACAATTCCGGTTCCGTAAGGAACACGTCGAACAACGCTTTCAGGATGCGCTTGGCGTGGCTGCGCGAACGATTGACCTTCCAGTGCCGATACATCCGCGCCATCAGGAAACGGCGCAGCACCGCCTGATGCTCGTTCATCACGTCGGAGAAACCGATCAGCGGCTTGCCCGCGGCGCGCACGTCTTCGGCGCTTTGCGGATTGGCGGCCTTTAGGCGATTGCTGGTTTCCCAGACCAGATCATCCACCCACACGCCGATCAGCCGGCGCACGGTTTCGGCGATGTGGCGGCCTTGCTCGAGGTCCGGATAGTCGCGATCCACCGTGGCCGCCACGCGTTCCACCATCGCGACCTCGCCGCGCAATTCGGCGTAGCTGAACAGCCCAGCGCGCAGGCCGTCGTCGATGTCATGATTGTTGTAGGCCACATCATCCGCGTGCGCGGCGATCTGCGCTTCCGGCCCCGGCCATGTGTGCAATTCCAGATCGTGCAGCGCGTTGTATTCCTGGATCGCGGCCGGCAGGTCCGCCAGCGCCTTGCCCGGAAACGTCAACGGCCCGTTGTGTTTGACGACGCCTTCCAGCGTCTCCCAGGTGAGGTTCAGCCCGTCAAACGCGGGATAACGGCGCTCCAGCTTCGTCAACACGCGCAAGGTCTGCGCGTTATGATCGAAGCCGCCATAGGGCTCCATGCACGCGTCGAGCACATCTTCCCCGGTATGCCCGAACGGGGGATGGCCAAGATCGTGCGCCAGCCCCAGCGCCTCTGCCAGATCGTCATCGAGCCCCAGCCGGCGCGCCGCCGCGCGCGCGATCTGGGCGACCTCCAGCGAATGCGTCAGCCGCGTGCGGTAGTGATCGCCCTCATGCGCCACGAACACCTGGGTCTTACCCTTGAGGCGGCGGAAGGCGCTGGCGTGCACGATGCGGTCGCGGTCGCGCTCGTACGGGGTGCGGGCCGAGCTTTCTGGTTCGTCATGCAGCCGCCCGCGCGAGCGCACCGGATCGGTCGCGTAAGGCGCGCGCGGAGGGCGCTGATAGCCGCCCCCGGCCGGCTTGGCCGGCTTTATCCCCTTTGCGGCGCGCTCCTGAGACACGTGAGCCCTTCTCCCAAAACCTGTGTTGGGACCATATATGGTCCCAGGCGCTTGAGAAATCGCCCCAGGAAAGGCGTTAACACATGGCCGATGTCGCACTCTCGGAAGCCGCCGCGGCGCGGATCAAAGCGGTGGTCGCCGCCGAACCCGCCGGCGCCGGGCTGCGCGTGGCGGTCGAGGGCGGGGGCTGCTCGGGTTTTCAATACGAGATCGCCGTGGCGTCCGCCGCCAACGCCGACGATCTGGTGATCGAGCGCGACGGCGCGCGGCTGTTCGTGGATCCCATTTCGCTGCCCTTCCTGCTCGGCTCGGAGGTCGATTGGGTCGATGAGCTGATCGGCGCCTCGTTCAAAGTGAAAAACCCCAACGCCAAGTCGTCCTGCGGCTGCGGCGTCAGCTTCGCGGTCTAGGATGTTCGCCGCCAAGAGCGCGCTCGATCGCGGGCTCGACGCGTTTGAGCGGCGCGACTGGAAGCGCGCGCGCCGCTATCTCGAAGACGCGCTGCAAGAAGAAGAGCGCGCCATCGGCCATTACCATCTGGGCCTGCTTTATTGGCGCGGCCTTGGCGGCGCGCGCGAGAAGGAAGCCGCCGTCGATTGCTTTTCGCGCGCCGCCGCGCACGGCTATCCCGCCGCACAAACCGCCTACGGCATGGCGCTGCGCTCCGGCGCGGGCACGCGCAAGGATGTCGACGCCGCGCGCAGTCTCTTCCGCGAAGCCGCCGGCGCGGGCGATGCGGCGGCGATGATCGAACTCGCCACGCTCAGCGAGCCCAACGACGCCCGCTATTGGATGTTGCGCGCCAGCGAACTGGGCCACACCCCGGCGATGGCGCATTACGCCGACATGCTGATGGCGCACGATCCGGTCGAGGCGCTGGCCTGGCTCTACGCCGCCGCCAGTCTTTCGGGCCAGGACGCCCCGCGCAAACGCGCCGCCGCGCTCGCGCGCGAGATGAGCGCCAAGGAGATCGACGCGGCGCAAAAGATCGGCCGCGATTACGCTAAACGGATCAACGGAAAAGGGCGGACGCGGCGATGAATGTCGATGAGGCTTTGAAAGCGCGCATCTCTATCCGCGCGTTCAAGCCCGATCCGCTACCCGAAGCGCTGGTGCGCGAGATCATCGAGGTGGCGCGCTATGCGCCATCCGGCGGCAATCTTCAGCCCTGGCGCGTGATCGCTGTGGCGGGCGCAGAGCGCGACGCTGTTGTTGCGTTGGCGCAAGCCCATCTGCCGGGCGATGACGCGCCCTACCCGGTCTATCCGGAAAACCTCTGGGAGCCCTATCGCTCGCGCCGCTTCAAGGTCGGCGAGGATATGTACGCACTCTTAGGCATCCCGCGCGAAGACAAGCCCGCGCGCCTCATGCACCTGGCGCAGAATTTCCGATTCTTCGGTGCGCCGGTGGGGCTTTTCTTCATCACCGAAACCGGCATGGGCCATGGCCAATGGGCGCATTTGGGCATGTTCATGCAATCCATCGCACTCGCCGCACTCGAACGCGGCGTCGAGAGCTGCATGCAGGAAGCCTGGGCGCGCATGCGCAAGCCGCTGCATGCGCATTTCAAACTTGGCGAACGCGATGTGATCTATTGCGGCATGGCGCTGGGCTACGCGGATAAAACCAAGCCGGTGAACACGCTGCGCAGCGACCGCGCCAGCGTGGACGAGATCGCGGTGTTTAGAGGCTTTTAGAGCGCGCGTTGCCCAGCACGCCGTCTTCGGCGAAATCCACGATCGCGAAGATCACGCCCATCAGCACCAGCCACGCAATCGGCGTCAGCATCAGCGGCAGCGCCGTGTGCTCGCCCGCATTGAACGCGCGCCAAGCCACCTTCGCGCCGACGAACGCCAGGATCGGATAAATCCACACTAGGAACTCAGCCGACAACAGCGCGCCGGGCGAACGCCACAGGCCGCGCTCGCGCGGGGTCAGCATCCGCACCGCCGCGGCGACGCAAGCCAGGCTGACCGCCAAGTGGAACAAAGTGAAGGCGGAGAGAATTACGACCATGGCCTCATGCCCCGCGCGCCTTCACCAAGAGACGCGATGGGCGTAAGCTTAGCCCAGCGGGGCTGAAGGAGGAAACGCCTATGACGGCCCGCAAAGTCGGCGACCATGTCGAAATCCCCATGGAGGAGGCGCGCTCCGGCCAAACCGGCCTGCACGTGCGCTACATCCTGGCCGCTTCCGTTGTGCTTGTTCTCATCGGATTTGGGCTGATCGCGATCTTCACGTGAGGCCCAAGGGGCGCTAAGCCGGCCCCATGAGAATCGCCGCCTGGAACGTGAATTCCGTCCTCGCCCGCCTGCCCACGGCGCTCAAAGTATTTGAAGCCGTGAACGCGGATGTCTGGTGCTTGCAGGAGATCAAGTGCGAGGATCACCGCTTCCCCCGCCTCGAGTTCGAGGCGCTCGGCTACAATATCGAGACGTTCGGCCAGAAGAGCTATAACGGCGTCGCCATCCTCTCCAAGCACCGGATCGAGGAAACCACGCGCGGCGTTCCGGGCTTTGAACACGATCAGGCGCGCTATATCGAATGCGTGATCGCCGCGCCGGGCGGCGCGATGCGCGTGGCCTCCATCTACGCGCCGAACGGCAATCCCCTCGGCACGGAAAAGTTCGACCTGAAGCTCGCCTTCATGGAGGCGCTGCAGGCGCATCTGCGCGATCTGCTAAAGCTTGAGGAGCGCTTCGTCATCGCCGGCGATTACAACGTGATTCCGCGTGAGGTCGATTGCGTCGATCCGCGCGTTTGGGCCAATGACGCGCTGTTTCAGCCGGAAACGCGCGCCGCCTATCGCGCCCTACAAAACCTTGGGCTGAGCGACGCCTACATGCAGGCCGACGGCGCGGCGCACAAATACACGTTCTGGGACTATCAGGCCGGCGCCTGGCAGAAAGACAACGGCATCCGCATCGACCACCTGCTGTGCTCGCCGCAAGCGGCCGATCAATTGCAGAGCGTTGAAATCCACAAGCAGGCGCGAGCGATGGAGAAGGCCAGCGACCATGTGCCGATTATCGGCGTGTTCGGCTAATCCACGCAGATCGCCGTTTCGGCGCGACCGTTGACGATCGTGGTGGTGCAGCCAAAGCGCATATTATCGGCCTGGCATTGGCCGCTCACGTTGGTCTGTCCCGCCGCATCAACCGACCCCAAACAACGCCCCGACGCACATTGCGCGCCATCGGTGCAGCTTTTGCCCGCATCCGCGTAAGGGATCACGCATTGCAGCGTCTGCGCGCGGCCCACGCGTTCAAGGCGTCCGCCCTGTGCGGCGCATGTCGCCTGCGCATTCTCCGCCACCGCCGGCGGCGTCTCCGCGGGCGCAGCGCAAGCTGCGAGTGTCAGTGCAAAAACCGCAAGCAGCAGGGGCTTCATGGGCGCTCCTCCTTGTTTTCGCCCTCGTCCTCCTCGGCCGCCGGAATGGCGTAAGCGCCGGAGAACCAGCGGTTCAGATCCACGTCCGCGCAGCGTTTGGAGCAGAAGGGCTTATATGTTTCATCCTTCGGCTTGCCGCAGATCACGCATTTGCCTTCGCTCATAGCGCCCTCGCATCGATCTTGTCGCGCGCGCCGGGCGCGGCATCCAGCGCCCAGCGCATGCCGATGCGGTTGGAAAGCGCGGCGCGCCAATCGATCTCGGCGCTATCGAGCCAAGCTTTCACGTCCGGCGCCACGGTGCAGGCGATTTGCCGCCCCGTCTGCGCCCGCGCTTCGCGTTCGATCGCGCGCAGCGCCATGAGCGCCACAGTCTCCACGCTGAGGCGCCCGTCATCGTCGCGCAATTGCTCATGCAGCGGTCGGCGCAATTGCGCGCGCGCCAGCTCAAACACGCCAAATTGCGAAAGCCCGCCGAATTGTACGATCCACGGATCGCCCGCGAACGCGGCGCGCACGGCCTGTTCCAGCGCCTTGCGATGGCTCTTGGCGCGCATATTCACGAAATCGATGGCGATCACCCCGCCCAGATTGCGCAGCCTGATCTGGCGCGCAGCCTCCTCGGCGGCCGCAATGTTAAGCTCCAGCGCAAAGCGATCTGGATCGCTTGAGCCCTGGCGCGCGCCCGCGTCCACATCAATCGCGATCAGCGCCGCGGTCGGCTCGATGCTCAGCATGCCTCCGCCGGCAATGGGCGCGGCGCGCGCCAGCGCATCCTCAATCAATCCATCGATCCTGGCGCGCATATGCGCGTCGGCGGGCTTGGCCAGCACCAATTCGGTGTCGCACGCATGCCGATCGATCAGATGCGGCGCTTCGCCATCGTGACCAACCTCCAGCAGCTCGACCACCGGATTCTTGCCGCGCGCGGCTTCGCGCGTGACGGCCACGACGACGCCTTGGCCCTCGCTCAGCGTCACACGCTCCTTGCCGCCCCGGCGCACGCGCCCGTCATCGCCCAGCGGCAAAAATCCTTGCTGTTCGCGCAACCCCAAATCCAGAAATGCGCCGCGCCGGCGCCGGTCCACATCGCGCACCCGCGCGCAATACAGCTCGCCCCAGCGCGCCCGCGCGCCCACATCTGAAGCGCGCACAACGCGCAGCGCAATCGCGCGCCCATCGCGCACCAGCGCCTCGCGCGTTTCGCCGATGGCGGCGTCAAGCCAAGTTTCCAGGCGCTCGCTCACCGCACGCCTTCAAGCAGATTCGCCGTCTCAAATAATGGCAAGCCCACGATCGCCGAATAGGAGCCCACGATATTGGCGATGAAGCGCGCCGCGCGGCCCTGGATGGCGTAGCCGCCCGCCTTGCCGTGCCATTCGTCGCTGGCGATGTAGGCGTCGATCTCGGCGGCGCTCAGCACTTTGAAGCTCACGCGCGCTTCGCCCAGCCGCGTGCGCACGCCGGCCGCGCTTTTCAACGCCACGCCGGTGAATACGCGATGGCCGCGCCCGGAGAGCAATTCGAGGCAAGCGCGCGCCTCGGCCTCGGTTTCAGTTTTCGGCAACAGCCTGCGGCCCACCGCCACCACCGTATCCGCACCCAAAACCAACGCATCGCCTGCATCCACCGCCAGCGCCTTCTCGCGCGCAAGCCGCAGCGCCAGCGCGCGCGGCGCTTCTTTCGGGCTGGGGGTTTCGTCAATGTCGGCGGGGCTGACCGCGTCGGGCGTCACCCCGATCTGCGCCAGCAATGCGAGCCGGCGCGGGCTTGCACTGGCGAGCACGAGGCGGGTCACGTCGTGAAGCCGAGCCGCCTGGCGATGATCCGATCCACCGCGCGGGCGCCCATCAGACGCGGCAGCGTGCGATCCAGGAACGGGCGGCGCAGGATCGGATAGCGCACTTTGGGCTTAGGGTCAGAAAGGCAAAACCAGATCAGATCGCCCACGTCCGACGCTGGCAATCCACTACGCCCGTTTTGCAGCATGTAGGCGACAACGCGTTCGACGAACTTGGCGTACGGCGTGCTCTGAAAGCGCGCGACATCGACCTGCTCGGCCTTGTCCCAAATCGGCGTCGCGATCGCGCCGGGGCCAATGACCAGCACATCGATCCCGAACAGCATCAGCTCGCGGCGCAGCGATTTGGAATAGCCCTCAAGCGCATGTTTCGACATCGCATAGGGCCCAAGAAACGGATTGCCGTCTTCGCCCGCGACCGAGGAGATCATCACGATGCGGCCGGACTTGCCGGTGCGGTTCGCATCGGCGCCCAGAAGCGGCGCGAACGCGCGCGTGACATTGTGCACGCCCAGCACGTTTATCTCGAATTGCCGGCGCAGGTCCTCGCTTTCAAGGTGCAGCAAAGGCCCCGGCACGGCGACGCCGGCATTATTCACCAGGCCGAAAAGCTTGCGCTGGCCGAGCGCGGCGGCGGCTTGCGCGGCGCCCGCAAGCACGGCGGCTTCGTCGGTAACATCGAAGATCAGCGGCGTGGCTGCTGCGCCGAACTCGGCCTTCAGGCTCTCCGCATCAGCGGCTTTGCGCACGCTGGCAAACACATGCGCGCCCTCGCGCACAGCCTTCGCCACGGCGGCCCGGCCGATGCCGCTGGAGGCGCCCGTCACCACGACGGCGCGGTCGAGCGAGCCCTGCGTCATTTGAAACGATACGTGATGCGCCCCTTGGTCAGATCATAGGGCGTCATTTCCACGAGCACCTTGTCGCCCGCGAGCACGCGGATGCGGTTCTTGCGCATCTTGCCGGCGGTGTGGGCGATGATCTCGTGGTCGTTTTCGAGCTTCACACGGAAGGTGGCGTTGGGCAGAAGCTCAACCACCGTTCCCGCGAATTCCAATAGTTCTTCCTTGGCCATTCTCTCTCCTGATCGGCCCAATGAATCGGGCCATGGGGGCCGCGCGGGGCTTATAGTCGCCTGGGGCTATCCCGTCGATGGGCGGGGGAAACGGGTCTTGATGCGCTGATCGAGCCCGTCGCGGACCAGCCGATACTCGCTAAGCCTCTGTTCCCGCGACCCTTCCGCCAGGGAGGGATCGAAAGTAGGCCAGTATTCGGCCGCCTTCCCCAATTGGGGGATGAGATCGAGCGCCCGGTGATGGGCCTCGGGGCTCAGCGTCACAATCAGCTCGAACGGCTCGGCCTCGTCGGCGACGAGGTCGGCCAATTCCTTGGGGCGATGCTTAGTCAGATCGGCGCCCAGTTCATCCATGACAAGCACCGCCAGCGGATCGGCCAGCGCTCCGTCATGCACGCCCGCGCTATCCACACGCATAAGCGGCCCGTAGCGCAGGCGCGTCAGCGCTTCCGCCATCGGCGAGCGGATGGAATTGTGCGTGCAAACGAACAAGACCGACCGCGGGGCTTCGCCCTCGCTCATGGTCAGCCTCGCACATGCAGGGCGCAGATCAAGGTGAACAAGCGCCGCGCAGTCTCCAGATCGATGACGATCCGGTCGCGCAGCGAATCCATCAAGATCTCGCCCGCCTCGTTATGCATGCCTCGCCGGCCCATATCGATCGCCTCGATCTGGCTGGGCGCGGCCGAGCGGATGGCGTTGTGATAGCTTTCGCAGATAAAAGCGTAGTCCTTGATCAGCTTGCGCAGCGGCGAGAGCGGCATGTGGTGCAGCACCACGCGCTCGCCGGCGCTATCGCTCACGTCGAACGCAAGCCGCCCCTCGCTCACCGCCAGCACCAGCGCATACGGCCCGCGCATCGCGCCGGCGACGGCGAACACATTGGCTTCTTTCAGATCGAACAGCGCGATCCGCCGCTCATGTTCGGCATTGGGTGAAGCGGGCGCGAGCGAGGCTTCATCCAGCGCGACATCGATGAGGCGGTCTGTCTCCTCGCTCATGGCGCGCTCAGGAGGCTTCGTGATCAGGCCGGCGCGGCGTCGTCCAAGCAGGCCCAATATCCATCAGCAGCGCATCGAGGCATTCCACCGCCAGCGAAATCTCGCCCCCGCCCGCCAGCATCACGCGCACGCTGCCGCCCGGCGGCTCCGCATCGGGCATGAAATCGACGGACAAGATCGACGCCAGCGCTTCGGGCGCATCACGGCGCAGCTTGCGGCTTTTCACGCCCAACACGCTCTCGAACGAAAGCGCTGCGCGCACGCGTTCGTAAGGGCCGTTGATCTCCGCGGTTTCCCAGCGGAAGCGGTTGATCATGGCCGTGAAGCGGCGCGTCTTGGGATCGAAATGCACCTCGCCCATACGCAGCAGCGCGTCCTGGGCCGCCGCAGCGATGATCTCCAGATCGGCGGCGTCTTCCGCGAGCAATTTCAGGCTGGCGCTCATGGCCGTGCTATTGATCCTCTTTCTGACGCGCGACCTGGGCGCCGCACGCCGTCAATTTTGCTTCGAGCCGCTCAAAGCCGCGATCCAAGTGGTAAACGCGGTTGACGATGGTATCGCCCTCAGCCGCAAGCCCCGCGATCACTAAGCTCACAGACGCGCGCAGATCGGTCGCCATCACCGGCGCGCCGATCAGGCGCTCAACGCCGGTGACCAAAGCTTCGTTGCCGTGCACCGCGATCTGCGCGCCCAGGCGCGCGAGTTCCGGCGCGTGCATGAAACGGTTTTCAAAAATGGTTTCGCGGATGCGCGATTGGCCGTCGGCCAGGCACAACATCGCCATCACCTGCGCCTGCAGGTCGGTGGGAAAATCGGGGAACGGGGCGGTGTCGAAATCTACCGGCTGCAAACGCCCGCCATTGCGCTTCACGCGCAGGCCGCGCGCCTGCGCCTCGACATCCACGCCCGCGGCGCGAAGCACCCTGATCAACGCGCCCAAATGTTCAAAGCGCGCGCCTTCCAGCAGCACGTCCCCGCCCGCCGCGGCAACGGCCGCGGCGAACGTGCCCGCCTCGATGCGGTCAGCCACCACGCGATGCGTCGCGCCCTTGAGCGAGGCGACGCCCTGGATGCGGATTTCGCTTTCGCCAGCGCCTTCCACGCGCGCGCCCATCGCGTTCAAGCACTCGGCCAGATCGATGATCTCCGGCTCGCGCGCGGCATTCTTCAGCACCGTATCGCCCTGCGCCAGCACGGCGGCCAGCATGGCGTGCTCGGTCGCGCCCACCGAGACGAACGGAAATTCGATCTCCGCGCCCTTCAGGCCACGCAAAGCAGCGGCCTTCACGTAGCCTTGCTCAATCACGATGTCCGCGCCCATCGCCTCGAATGCCTTAAGGTGCAGATCGACGGGCCGCGCCCCGATCGCGCACCCACCCGGCAGCGACACCGTGGCGTGCCCCACGCGCGCCAGCAGCGGGCCCAGCACGTTGAACGAGGCGCGCATCTTCCGCACCTGATCGTACGGCGCGATGGTTGAGGCGATCTCGCCCGCATGCATGCGCAGCGTGCGCGTTTCCTTGATCCAGGTGATCTCAACGCCGAGCGAGGCCAGAAGCTGCGCCATGAAGCGCGTGTCGGCCAGATCGGGCATGTTTTCGAGCATCAGCGGCTGCGGCGCGAGCAAGGCGGCGGCCTGCAGCTTCAGCGCCGAATTCTTGGCGCCATAGATTGGAATTGTCCCTTTGAGGGGCGCGCCCCCCGTAATGGCGATACGATCCATGAATATCTTTCGTCCGCCCCAGCCTGGAGCGCCCCGGGGTCCTCGCCCGCTTATGAGGGGCGGGAGCGGCGTAAGCAAGGCGCCGGCGCCGGCCACATCAGCCCTTCGGCTTTTCCGGCGTTTTGGCGGCTTTGCGGCGCTGGATGTTGCGCTTCAAGGCGTCCGCCAGGCGCGCTTGGCGGGGATTTGGCGGGGCGGTTTTCTTCTCGCTCATTTCCCGAATCGACCCCGCGCCCGGCGTCGCGCTATGCTGCCTCTGGGGACACCATGACAGCCGAAGCAGCGCCAGCGCAATCCTTCGCCCACCGCGGCAGGTTCTTCAACGTACTTGGTCTTGCCGCCAAGAACGCCGTGCTCACCGTGTTGACGCTCACGCTCTACCGTTTCTGGGCGCGCACGGCGATGCGCCGCCGGCTCTGGTCGCGCACTTGGATCATGGGCGACGCGCTTGAATATACCGGCACCGCCTGGGAGCTGTTCCGCGGCTTCCTGATCGCGCTGCCCACCTTCTTCCTGCCGGCGATGTTCGTGTTCTACATCGCGCCGCTGGCGATGGACCCGACAACGGCGGGTTGGCTGCTGCTGGGCTTTTACATCGTGGCCGTACCGCTGATCGCGGCCGGGCGTTATCTGATGCGCCGCTACCAGCTTTCGCGCACGCGCTGGCGCGGCATTCGCCTGGGCCTCGGCGGCAGCGCCGTCGCCTTCGCCTACGCGTCATCCGGCTGGACCATTCTGCAGATCCTTTCGCTCGGCTGGTACACGCCCGTCTCGCGCATGAACCGCGCGCGCGTGATCTGGCAGAACACGCGCTTCGGCGATCAGCCGTTCGAGTTCGTGAAGGACGGCAAATCCGCCCAGCATGGCCTCTGGTGGCCGTTCGCGCTGGGCTGGTTCGGCTTCATCGCCGCCTATTTCGCCGCCTTCATCACCGCGCTGACGCTGGTCGCCGCGCTCGGCCTTACTGGCGCGTTTGAGCCAATGGCCGATGCGGACGCGAGCCAAGAGATGATGTGGCGCATGTTCGCCATGCTGGCGGCCAGCCTTCTGGTGTTCGTGCTGACGCTGGCCGCGTTCTGGACGCCCT
>CAZWQS010000028.1:0-19446 GCA_964635925.1 uncultured Terricaulis sp.
CTTCAAACGCCTACGCTGCGGCTCCGACGTCGACAACCGCGGCTCCCTCGAAATCCCCAGCTTGATCGTGGATGACCTTGCAATCGGCGGCGTCTGATCTCTCCCTGCTCGAAACCGGCGCGCGTGAAGCCGGGGCGCTTGTCCGCGAATTGCTCGCCAAGCCTTTGGACATCCAATCCAAGGGCGAAGCGGGGCCGGTGACGAACGTCGATTTCGCGGTGAACGATCTGCTGATCGAGCGCCTGCGCAATGCGCGCCCCGATTATGGCTGGCTTTCCGAAGAGAGCGAGGACGACCACGCCCAGCGCATCGGCAAAACGCGCGTGTTCATGCTCGATCCGATTGACGGCACCGCCGCGATGATCGCCAAGCGCCCGCAATTCACGATCTCGATCGGGATCACCGAGAATGGGCGCGCGGTCGCCGGCGCGGTCTATAATCCGATGACGGATGAGATGTTCCTGGGCGCCCCCGGCGCGGGCGCGACGCTGAACGGGCGGGAGATCCGCGCCAGCCTGCGCGACCAGGTAGAGGGCATGCGCATGATCGGCATGCCCCAGCGCTTCGCGGCGCGTAAATGGCCCACGCCCTGGCCCAACATGGACATCACCGAACGCCAATCCATCGCCTATCGGCTGAGCCTGGTCGGCGCTGGCCTGGCGGATGCGACCATCCTGTTCGGCTGGAAGAACGAGTGGGACATTGCCGGCGGCGCGGCCATCGTGGAGGCGGCGGGCGGGCGCGTCAGCGATCCCTGGGGCGGGGACCTCGCCTTCAACAATCATCACCCGCGCGTGCCGGGCGGCGTCGTGGCGGCTGGCGCGCCTTTGCACCCGCTGCTAATCGAGCGCACGAAATTCATCCCCGACCCGCGCCAAGGTTAAATCCATGAGCGACCAACGCCAGCTTCTGCACCTCGTCATCGGCGGCGAGCTCAAAGCCCTCGACCGACCGGAATTCGCCGATCTCAACGCCGTCGATTTTGTCGGCGCTTACGCGGACTATGCGGGCGCCTACGACGCCTGGAAGGCCGCGGCGCAGCGCACGGTCGATAATGCGCGCATGCGCTATTTCATCATCCACGCCCACCGCCTGCTCGATCCGGGCGCGGACGGGGCGCATTGATCTGATCGCCAAGTGAAGCCCTCCGCCCTCATCGGCCGGCTCTGGCGCGAGTTTGTGTCGCGCTACATGGGCGATATCGCGCTGCTGACGCCGGTGTTGGCGCTGGTGGCGGCGGCGGGCGCTTCCTACGCCTGGATCATGAAATACGCGATCGACGCGATTTCAACGGGCGCGATGGACGCGGTGACGCTGACGCCCGTGTTCGTGATCGCCGCCACCGGCGTGCGCGCGATCGCCATTTATCTGCAAGCGGTGCTGAGCCAGGGGCTCGCGCTCAAAGTGCTGCGCGACGTGCAGAACGCGATGTTCGCAAAACTGATGGACGTCGATTTCGCCCGCCACGCGCGTGAGGAAGGCGGGCGGCTGGTTTCGCGCTTCATCAACGACATCAACGTCGTCTCCGAAGGCTTGGTGCGCGGGGGCCAGGCGCTGATCCGCGATGCGCTGACGCTGGCGGGCGCGATTGGCCTGATGATCTGGTTCGATTGGGCGCTGACGCTGCTGGTGGCGGTGATTTTCCTGCTGGCCGGCCCGCCCTTGCAGGCGATCGCGCGCCGCGCGCGCCGGCAAACCGAGGCCGCGCAAGTGCAGCTTGGCGCGCTGACGGCGCTGCTGGCGGAAATCTTCGGCGCAACGCGCTTTGTGAAAACCTACGCCCTGGAGGCGCGCGAAACCGCACGCGCCAGCGAGGCGTTTGAAGAGCGACGCAAAATCGCCTTCAAGCTGGCGCGCAACCGCGCGCGCAGCGAGCCGCTGATGGAAATCATCGGCGGGATCGCTTTGGCGGCGGTGTTGTTCGTGGCGGGCTTGCGCGTGACGAGCGGGGCGATGACGCTGGGCGATCTGCTGGGCATCGTCACCGCGATTGGCGTGGCCACGCCGGCGGCGCGCGCGCTTTCCAGCTTCAACACCGTGCTGAACGAAGCGCTGGCGGCGCTGGCGCGCATTTTCGGCCTGCTGGACGAGCCCTCCAGCGTGAAGGACCGCCCGGGCGCGACGGCGCTGGCGGCGAAACATGGGGCGATCGCGTTCGAGAATGTCGGCTTTTCCTATGGCGAAGGCGCGGCGCTTGAAAATGTCAGCTTCAACGTGGCGGCGGGCGAAACGGTGGCGTTGGTGGGGCCCTCGGGCGCGGGCAAATCCACCATCTTCAACCTGCTGCCGCGCCTCTACGATCCGACCTCGGGCGTCGTACGCATCGATGGGCAAGACGTGAGCGCGGCGACGCTCGCCAGCGTGCGCGCGTCCATCGCACTGGTCAGCCAGGAAGCGGCGCTGTTCAACGACACGATCCGCGCCAACATCGCGCTCGGCCGCCCCGGCGCAACGCATGCGGAGATCGAAGCGGCCGCGCGCGCGGCGGCGGCGCATGATTTTATCAATGCGCTGCCGAACGGCTACGACACCCAGGCGGGCGAGCGCGGCGCGAACCTTTCCGGCGGCGAGCGCCAACGCATCGCGCTGGCGCGCGCGTTCCTGCGCGACGCGCCGATCCTGCTGCTCGACGAAGCGACCAGCGCGCTCGACGCGGAAAGCGAAGCGCGCGTGCAGGATGCGCTGAAGCGCCTCGCCAAAGGACGCACCACGCTGGTGATCGCTCACCGCCTCTCCACCGTGCGCGACGCAGACCGCATCCTGGTGCTCGATGGCGGGCGCGTGATCGAAGCGGGCGCACACGAAGATTTGATCACCAAAGGCGGCCTCTATGCGCGCCTCAACCGCCTGCAGTTTCAAGACGCACATTAGCCCTGCGAATTTGCAGGCGCACTGTCATGACCGCGTGACATTTTCCGTCTACCCAGCGCGCGGACGGCGAGCCTCCCCGGCCGACGACCAACCCTAGAGCAGACTGGCCGTGCGCGCGCTTCGAACCCGCCGCACGGCCTTTTTGTTGGAAGCGCGTTTGTAGCGCCCGCTAGCGCTCGCTCAGCACCGAACGCACTTTGCGCGCCAAATCCGCGAGCGAATACGGCTTGAGGATAAGTCGCGCATCCGCGTCCACCACGCCGTTATGGACGATGGCGTTTTGCGTATAGCCGGTGGTGTAGAGCACTTTGAGATCGGGATTGCGCTTCCGGGCCTCGTCGGCCAGCACGCGCCCGCTCATCTCCGGCATCACCACGTCGGTGAACAGCAGCGCCACGCCGGGGTTTTCTTCCAGCACAGCAAGCGCAACGGGCCCGCTTGGCGCATGCCGCACCGTGTAGCCCAGATCGCGCAGCGCCGCGACGGAGAGCGCGCGCACGCGGTCGTCATCCTCCACCACCAGCACGATCGTGGCCGGATCGCCGGCAAGCCCCTCTTCGGAGATCACCGCCACGGGCGCGATCTCCTGCTCGGCCAGATGCGTGCGCGGCAGGTAAAGCTTGATCGTGGTGCCCACGCCAAGCTCGGAATAGATCGCCACGTGCCCGCCCGATTGCTTCAGGAAGCCATGCACATGGCTGAGGCCAAGGCCCGTGCCCTTGCCGATCCGCTTGGTGGTGAAAAACGGCTCGAACGCCTGCGCCTTCACTTCAGGGCTCATGCCCGCGCCCGTATCAGTGATGGCGATCATCACATATTGGCCGGCCGTCACGTCGAGATTGGCGGCGGCGTAGCCTTCATCGAGAAAGGCGTTGGCGGATTCGATGGTGAGCTTGCCCGCGCCGTCCATGGCGTCACGCGCGTTGACGCAGATGTTCAAAATCGCTTGTTCAAGCTCGTGACGATCGGCGTTGACGCGCCAGAGCCCGGCCGCCAGCACGGTTTCCATCTCCACCTGCTCGCCCAGCGCGCGCGACAGCATGTCCGACATATCGCCCAGCACGCGGTTCGCATCGAGCACGCTGGGGCTGAGCGGCTGGCGGCGCGCGAAGGCGAGCAGACGGCTGGTCAACGACGCGGCGCGCTTGGCGCCGTCGATGGCGGAGTCGATGAATTGCGGCGCGCCTTCCTGGCCGCGCTCCATGCGCCGCTTGGCAAGCTGCAGCGCCGAAAGGATGACGGCCAGCATATTGTTGAAATCGTGCGCCACGCCGCCCGTGATCTGGCCGATCGCCTCCATCTTCTGCATCTGGCGCACCTTGGCCTCGGCGGCGACACGTGCGGCAATCTCTTCCAACTGACGCGCCTGGGCCGCGTGCGCCTCATCGCGCGAGGCGCGCAGTTCGGCCATGGCGTTGCGCACGGCCGTGACCAAAAGCGCGCCAACGCCGAACAGCAGAACGCCTGCGATCACGACCACGAGCCGCAATCGTGCGCCGGCCGTCTCCGCAGAGCGCATGGCGTCCAGCATGTCATTGTGCTCGCGCCGTTCGGCGCCATTGATGATGGTGCGCAATTCATCCATCACCTCCTTGCCGCGATCCGACATCACGATCAGGCGCGCCTCGTTGGCGCGACCGCGGCGATGCAATTCGATCGTCAGCGCCATCTCGTCGATTTTTCCGGTCGTCAGCTCGCGCAGGCGCGCCGCTTCGTCCCTGTTGCGCGTTTGCGCCTCGATCAACGTGAGTTCGCGATCCACCTCCGCGCGTCCCGCGCCGAAGGGCTGGAGATATGATTCGTTGCTCGTGAGCAGAAAGCCGCGCTGCGCCGTTTCGGCGTCCTGCAAACCGCGCAGCAGCAAACGATAGTGCGAGCGCGCCTCCACGCGATCGCGCACCATGGCGTTGAGCTCCAAGCTGCGGTCGGTCTGCCAGAGGGCGGCGGCGATCGTCACCAGCAGCAGCAGCACGGCCGCGCCCAGCGCCACCGCGTAGGTAGCGGTCGCGGGAAAGCGCCGTCCGAGGATTTTGACCGTCATCGCCCCCTCTGATCCCCGAAGACTATTTCGGAGAATAGAGAGCCCTGCAACTCATTCGCGGCGCAGGATCTTATCGACGAGAATATTCGCCCACCATTCGCCAAGAAAAGCGGCCTTCACCTTCGCCTGATCGTAATCCTCATTCGCCCAATCGAGGAACGACTTTCCGCTTTCCTTAGCCTCCGCGAGGTAGGTGTCGAAGAAGAAATCGATCACACCTGTCTTGCCCTGGCGGATGTGCAGATATTTCAGCGACAATTGCTCCACTGCCTGCGCGATAGGAACGCCCATGGCGAAATGCTTGTAGAGCACCGCCATCACCCCGGCCCGATCCGCGCCGGATTTGCAATGCATCAGCGCTGGATACTGGATGGTCTCGAAAAGCTGCTTGGCCTGCAGCACTTGCGCGCGCGAGGGCGGCTCGCGCGAATGCATGCGCGCATCGATCATTTCGATCCCGTGCCGGGCCGCGGCCTCGCGCTCCAGCGCGTAATAGCCAGTGTCGCCCGGCCCCCTCAGATTGAGGATGGTTTTTATCCCCATGTCCGCATAGCGGGCGATCTGCTTGGGCGAAGGCTGGTTGGCGCGGGCCATTTTGCCCGGCTCGATCCAGTGAAAATTGGCGAACGCCGCGCGCAGAAAGCCGTGATCGGTCCAAATCAGGTCAGCCTCCGCCCGGCGGCGCCCCTCGGGCGTCGCGAGATCGAAGCGGGAGGGTTTCACCTGATCGGACACATCACCACTCTCTCAGGCGCCGCCCCTGGCGCGGGGCGGGCGCGGGCCCGTATAAGGGCGTTTGACGCGGCTCGGAAGCGGGCGCCCCAGCGGATTCCATGCTCAAACAGCTTCTCGGCAATTCTATCGTCCAATTCCTGATCGGGCGCGCCATCAGCTCATATATGAAGCTGGTGGGCGCAACCACGCGCTGGGAACGGGTGAATGAAGCGGCGGTGCTGCCTTTCCGCGAAGGCGGGGGCAAACTTGTGGCCACGGTGTGGCACGCGCGCATCCTGGCGGCGCATAAATTGTGGGCGTTCGGCCCTGGCGCGCCCAAGGCGAAAGTTCTGATCTCTCAATCGCGCGAGGGCGCCATCGTGGCCGAAACCGCGCGCGGGGTCGGCGTGGAGCCTGTGCGCGGCTCTGCGGCCAAGGGCGGACGCCTCAAAGGCGGCGTGGAGGCCATGCGCGCCATGGCGCGCCACATCGAAGACGGCGGCATCATCTGCATCACGCCCGACGGGCCGCGCGGGCCGCGCATGCGCGTCAAATCAGGCGCGGTGCATTTGGCCAAAATCGCCGGCGCGCCGCTCATCGTGTTCACCTGGTCCACCAGCAAGCGCAAAGTGTTCAATTCGTGGGACCGCTTCATGCTGCCGCTGCCGTTTGGGCGCGGTGTGCTGATCTGGAGCGATCCGATCGCCCCGCCCGCGCCCGATGCGGATGAGGCGGCGATCGAAGCCGTGCGCGCGGCGCTGGAGGCGGAAATGCTGCGCGCGGCGGCGGATGCGGATCGGCGCATGGGGCATGACCCGATCACGCCGGCGCCGACGGCGGGCGAAACGCGCGCAGCGGCGACGGCCCAGTGAGTTTCTCGCCCGCCCTCACGCTCTATCGCGGCGCGACCGCGACGCTGGGCGCTTTCGCCGGCGCCTGGCTTGGCGCGCGCGTGCGTGCAGGCAAGGAAGACGGCGCACGCCTCAGCGAACGCTTCGGCCGCTACACGCAAATGCGTGCGGCCGGACGCGTGATCTGGCTGCATGCGGCCAGCGTGGGCGAGTCCGGGGTGGCGCTGGCGTTGGTTGAAGCGATGGCCGCGCGCGATGACAGCCTCTCCTTCCTGATCAGCACCGGCACGCGCACCTCCGCCGAACTCGTCGCGCGGCGCGGCCTGCAGCGCGTGACGCATGTTTATGCGCCGCTTGATCGCGGCGATTGCGTGCGGCGTTTTCTACGCTATTGGCGCCCGGACGTCGGCGTGTTCGTGGAAAGCGAGATTTGGCCCAACCTCATCCTCGCGGCCAAACGCGCGGGCGTGCGCCTAGCGCTGGTGAACGCGCGCATGAGCCCCAAGACGCTGGCGCGCTGGGGCCGCTGGCGCGCGGCGGGGGCGCGGCTGGCGCAAGCGTTCGATTGGATTTCCGCCGCCGATGCACGCACCGGCGAAGCGCTGAGCGCATTGCGCGGCGCGCCCGCGCCGGTGCTCGGCAATTTGAAGCTCGCCGCGCCCGCCCCGCACGTTGATGCGCGCGCGCGCGACGCTTTGGCGGGCGAAATCGGCGCGCGCCCGGTTTGGCTCGCCGCCTCCACGCATGAAGGCGAAGACGAAATCGCGCTCGCCGCGCACGCTTTACTGCGCCGATCCCATCCCGACGCGCTGCTCATCCTCGCACCGCGCCATCCAGAGCGCGGGGCCGCGATCGCGGCGCTGGCGCAAGGCGCGCCGCGGCGTTCGTTGTTTCAGCCGATCGGGCAAGCGCCGGTTTATATCGCCGACACGCTGGGCGAGATGGGCGTGCTGTATGATCTGACGCCGGCGGCTTTGGTCGCAGGCAGCCTTCTGCCGCACCTCAAGGGTCACAATCCGCTTGAGCCGGCCAAGCTCGACGCCGCGATCCTGAGCGGACCGTACGTGGAAAGCTTCGCCGACGTATTCGCCGCGTTGCTCGCCAGCGGCGGCGCGCGCCAGGTGAACGGCGCCGCAACGTTGGCAGAGGCGGTGGAGACGCTCTGGCGCGATGCGCGCGCACGCACGGCGCAAACAGAGGCCGCGCGCGCGTTTGCCGCGCAAGGCGGCGTCGCGTTCGAGGAAACGGTCGCCGCGCTCCTGAAGCTGGCGGGAGACGCGCATGCGTCTGCCTGAGTTCTGGGCCGCCGAAGCGGAGGGCCGCGACCGCGCGCCGATGCTGCGCGCTTTGTTGACCCCGCTCTCCTGGGCCTACGCGGCCGCGGCAGCGCATCGCCAGCGCACAAGCATTGTGCGCCACGCGCCCGCGCCGGTGATCTGCATTGGCAATTTCACCGTAGGCGGGGCGGGCAAGACGCCGATCGCGCGCGCAATCCGCGCAAAACTTGGCGCGGGCGCACACACGCTCTCGCGCGGCTATGGCGGGCGCGCCATCGGCCCGCTGCGCGTGACGCCGGATATGGACGCACGTGAAGTAGGCGATGAGCCGCTGCTGCATGCAAACGACGGCGCGGCTTGGGTCTCACGCGATCGCGTGGCCGGCGCGTTGGCGGCGTGCCAGGCCGGCGCGCACGCGGTCATCATGGATGACGGCTTTCAAAACCCGGCGCTGGCGAAGGATTTGAGCCTTGTCGTGGTCGATCCCGGTTTTGGAATCGGCAATGGCGCGGTGTTTCCGGCGGGGCCGTTGCGCGAAACGCTGGCTCATGGCTTGGCGCGCGCGGACGCGATCGTGTTCGCCCATCCATGGACGCCTGCTTGGACCGCCGGCGTCCTCGCCGGCAACGGCGCATCGGCGGACTCGGACTTCCAAGATTGGCTGCATGATTTTCAAAAGCCGATCCTCAACGCCGTGATCGAGCCCGCGGGCGAATTGCCCGCAGGCAAATTGGTGGCGTTCGCGGGGCTGGGGCGGCCGGAAAAATTCTTCGATACGCTCGAAGCCCTCGGCGCGGAGCTGGAGGAAACCGCGCCCTATCCCGATCACCACCCCTTCACCGACGACGATCTCGCTTTCCTTGCGCAATTGGCCGAGGAGCGCGGCGCGCGCCTCATCACCACCGAGAAAGACGCCGCGCGCCTCTCGCCCCAATGGCGCGCGCGTGTGGCGGTTTTGCCTGTGCGCGCACGCTTTGAGGACGAACGCGCGCTCGATGACTTGCTCGCGCCGATCCGATCGAAGATGAGTGCGTTCCATGGCTAAGCCCAAGGAACTCAATCTCGCCTTCCGCCTGGAGGCGCTGGCGTGGAACGCCTATGTCGGCGGGCTCGGCGCGCTGGGGCTGGAGCGCGCCTCGCGCTGGGGGGCTGCGGTGGTGCCAGTGATCGCGCCGATGACGAGCGCGTGGAAAACCGCAGGGCGAAATCTCGCCATGGCGTTTCCGCATGAGAGCGAAGCGTGGCGTGCGGATGTGCGCAAGGGCTCGTTCGCCGAGTTAGGCCGGCTCTCCGGCGAATTCGCGCACATGCGCAAATTCCTGGACAAATATAATGCCGGCGAAATCGAGTTCATCGGCAGCGAAAAGCTAATCGCACAACGCGGTAAGGCGGCTGTGCTGTTCGGCGGGCATTTCACCAATTGGGAGGTGACATCGCTCTGTGTCGCGCAGGTCGATCCCGATTGCTATTTCACCTATCGGCCCGCCAACAATCCGATCATCGACAAATACATCGTCGAAACCCGCCGCGAGTTTGGCCTGGCGCTGCAGGCGGCGAAAGGCAAGGAAGGCGGCATGGGGCTTTTGCGCGCTTTGATGAAGGGCAAAAGCGTCGGGCTAATGAACGATCAAAAATATAACGCAGGCGTCGCCGCACCGCTGTTCGGCTATGAGTGCATGACCGCGGACGGCCCCACGCGCCTGGCGCTGAAATTCAAATGCCCGCTGATCCCGATCTCGGGGCGTAGGCTGGGCGGCACCAAATTCCGCGTCACCGTGCACGACCCGATCCCGCTCGATTACGAGAAGGGCGACGACGCGGCGGTATATGACGGCGTGGTGCGGGTGAACCAATTTATCGAAGCGCGCATCCGCGAAGCGCCCGAACAATGGTTCTGGGCGCACCGGCGCTGGCCGAAAGAGGCGTGGGCGAAGGCGGGAGTGAAGTGATGCGTGTGTTGACGCTTGCAGCCATCGGCGCGCTCAGCGCCTGCGTTTCGGTCAATGCCGAAGTGCATACGCCGGACGCCGCGCTCGCGGCGGTCAACAACGCACGCATGCTGGAATGCCCCGCTGGCCGCACGCAGGCGAATGCGCATACGGGCGGCGAGGCCGCGAACGTCGGCGTTATCGGCGAAACCATCGGCGTGATTCCGCTGGCCAGCGATCCCACCCGCGTGGTGCGCCTGCGCCGCCTCACGATCGCGCCGGGCGGAGCGATCGGCTGGCATGACCACAGCGCGGTGCAAGGCATGGCGCTGATGGTGTCGGGCGAGATGGTGGAGACGCGCAATTCGTGCCTCGACCAGATGACCTATCGCGCCGGCGATGTCGCGCGCGAAGATGCGGAAACGGCCCATTCCTGGCGCAACGAAAGCGACCAGCCCGCCGTGGTGCTGACCGCGCACGTGCTGACGGCGGATTAACTTGGACCGCCGGCGTCCTCGCCGGCATTGTTCAAACGGCAGGCGCTGTGCGGGATGAAACACCGTGCCGGCGAGGACGCCGGCGGTCCAAGATCAGCGCAGCAATTCCGCCCGCGCGGCCTGCAAGCCGTCGATCGCGACGCTCGGATCAAGTTGACGCCCGTTTAAGCGCATGCGCCAGCAGAGGTGCGGGCCTGTCGCGCGGCCGCTGGCGCCGACGGCGCCGATTACTTGGCCCTGCTCAACGCGATCGCCCGCCGCGACGTCGAGCCGGCTCATGTGTAGGTACATGGTGATGAGGCCCTGGCCGTGATCGATGAACACGAGCCCGCCTTCAAAATGCATGTCCGCATTGGCGAGGCTGACGACGCCCGCGGCCGGCGCGCGGATCGGCGTGCCGGTGGGGGCTGCGATATCGACGCCGAAATGCGGCGTGGAGGGCGTGCCGTTCAAGATGCGCTGATTGCCCCAGCGGCCGGAGACGCGGCCTTCCACGGGCCAGATGAAGCCATCCAGAAAGCCGGCAAGCGCCGCGTGCGAAGCGAAGCCCTCGGCCTTCATCGCGCTTTCGCGCTGGATGCGCGCCAGCACGGCGGGATCGGTGGGCGTGACGGTTTGTTGCGGCAGACCGTCGACGCGCTGAATGTCGAATTCGCGCGGCGCGACGGCGTAGGCTTGCGTGACTTGCGCGTTCTGCGCGCGCGCCATGACAATTCCTTGCGCGCCATGCTCGCGCGTGAAGCCGATCACGGCCCAGCCGTCTCGATCGGCGCGGCCCATCTCGGCGCCGTCCACCAGCATTTGCGCGCCCGGCAGCGTGCGGCACACCACAAGCCCGCCTTGCGTGAACGCGCCGGCGCAATTGAGCGTCAGCTCAGCCGGCGCTTCGGGCATGACGACGCGCTCGGGGCCGGGCACGGCGACAGGCCCGCCGGACTCCTCAACTTGCGAAGGCGGTTCGATCGGCGTCGGCCCCTCCACTTGCGCGGGCGCATCGTTGACGCTGCATGCGCCAAGCAGCAGGAGCGCGGCAGCGAGCGCCCTCACGCTTTGCTCCCGTTGGTTTCTTTCCAGCGTTTCGTCGCCTCTTCGGGGCCGCGATACGCCTCTTGCAGATCGACGCTCCAATAGCGCAGCTCATCCAGCGGGATCGGCTCGCCGCTCACGGCGCAGCGCACGAAATTGCCGGCCTTCACGATCGTGAAATCGTTGTCGCCGAACTGGATTTTTGCTTCGGGGCCGCCTGGGTCGTACTTGTTCATCGCCTGAGTCTTTTAGCCCCAATGACGGCGGGCGTCACCCTTGTGCGCCCAAGCGCCCCCTTCTCAAGCCGCGCCCGGCGCGCGAAGATGCGCCCTCCATGACCGCACCGACTCACTCATCCGCGCGGGCCCCGCGTGGCCGCGACTGGCGTTTGTTCATCCCGAAATCGATCACCGTGATCGCCCAGGAGGGCTATTCGTGGGCCAAACTGCGCGCCGACGCGACGGCGGGGCTCACCGTGGCGATCGTGGCCGTGCCACTGGCCATGGCCATCGCCATCGCCTCGGGCGTGACGCCCGCGCAGGGGCTGATCACCGCGGTGGTGGGGGGCTTTCTGATTTCGGCGCTGGGCGGGGCGCGCTTCCAGATCGGGGGGCCGACGGGGGCGTTCATCGTCGTCGTTTACGGGGTGGTGCACCAATATGGCTATGACGGGTTGGCGCTGGCGACCATGATGGCCGGCGCGATCCTGATCGTCGCCGGCCTCATGCGCGTGGGCGATTGGATCAAATACATTCCCGAACCGGTGGTCACCGGCTTCACCGCCGGCATTGCGGTGATCATCTTCGCGAGCCAATTGCGCGATCTGTTCGGGCTGTCGATGGCGGACGTACCCGCCGAGTTCATCGAAAAGATCGGCGCGCTTTGGGCCGCGCGCGCCAGCGTAAATCTCATGGCGATAGCGCTGGCGATCGGTTCGATCGCGACGATCCTGCTGCTTCAGCGCTTCGCGCCGCGCCTGCCCGCCCTGCTGATCGGCGTCGCGGGCGCGACGGCGGCGACCTGGGCGTTCAACCTGCCGGTGGAGACGATCGGCTCGCGCTTCGGCGCGGAGGCCGCGGCCGCGATGCCGGCATTCGGCTTTCCAGACGTGAGCGCCGCGCGCTTGCAGCAATTGTTGCCCTCGGCGCTGACGATCGCGTTTTTGGCGGGCGTGGAGAGCTTGCTGTCGGCCATGGTGGCCGATGGCATGACCGGGCGGCGCCATCGCTCCAATTGCGAGATCGTGGCGCAGGGCGCGGCCAATCTGGCGGCGCCTCTGTTCGGCGGCATCTCAGCCACCGGCGCGATCGCGCGCACGGCCACCAATATCCGCGCCGGCGCGCAGACGCCGTTCGCAGGCATGTTCCACGCCGCGTTCGTGCTGGTGTTCATGCTGGGTTTAGGGCCGCTTATCGCGCACGTGCCGCTGGCGTGTCTCGCCGGCGTGTTGACCATCGTGGCCTGGAACATGAGCGAGCGCGAGCGCTTCAAGCATCTGTTGTTCGGCCTCGCCGGCGATCGGCTCGTGCTGTTGGCGACGTTCCTGCTGACGGTGCTGGTGGATCTCACCCTCGCCATCGAGGTCGGCGTCGTGCTGGCGGCGATCATCTTCATGCACCGCATGAGTGAAGCGACCGCTGTGGCGCGCGGCGTGCCGCTGGTGGATCGGGACGTCGATGATTTCTCCCGCCCGCACGAGGATTACGAAGCGCGCGCCGAGCTGCCGCGCGGGGTGGAGGTGTTCGATCTGCGCGGGCCGCTGTTCTTCGGCGCGGCGAGCCGCCTGAATGATGCGCTGGAAGCGGCGTTTCCTCCGCCCAAGGCGTTCATCCTGCGCTTCCGCGACGTGCCGCTGGCGGACGCCTCGGGCGTCAACGCGCTGGAGCGCTTTTTGAAACGCTGCCAATCGCATGGCGTGGTGGTGGTGTTCTGCGAAATGAACCCGCGCGTGATCGCCGCCCTCGGCAAGCTCGGCGTGCTGGCGCACGTGGAACAGACGGGCGGCTACGAAGACGCCATCACGCTGGCGGCGACGACGATCGACAAAGCCTAGAACAAACTACCCTGGTCCGCGCCGGGCTTGCCCTTCGGCTTCGGCTTGGGCGATTCATCCGGCGCGGGCGCGCGGGCAGGATCGATCACGGCGCGCTGGGTTTCATCCGCGAATGTCAGCTCCACCGCATCGCCCGGCGACAATTCCTGGGCCGAACGCACCAGCGCGCCGTCCTCGCGATGCACCATAGCAAAGCCGCGCGCGAGCACGCTCTTGTGCGAGAGGCTTTCCAGCATGCGCGCGGAGGCGTCCAAGTGCTTGCGGTGGTTCAGCAGATTGCGCTGCATCGCCGGGGCGAGGCGTGCGGCGCTTTGCGCCAGCTTATCGCGCCGGCGCACGACATCCTGCGCCAACGCTTCCGGCCGCAAGCGCGCGGCGATGCGGTCCAGCTTCGATTGCGCGGCGCGGGTGTTGGCGACGAGCGAGGCGGTGAGCCGCTCGCTGGCGCGGTCAAAGCGCTGCTGGGGAATCTGAAACAGCGTCTCCAAACGCGGCAGACGCGCGCTGGCGGCGCGCAGCTCGGTGCGGCGCTTATCCAAGCCGCGCACCAAGCCGTTCTTCAGCCGCCCTTCCAACGTGTTGACGCGCTGGATCAAATCCGCGCGCACGGGCACGGCCTTTTCCGCCGCGCCCGTCGGGGTGGGCGCACGCAAGTCGGACGCGAAATCGATCAGCGTCGTATCCGTCTCGTGGCCGACGGCGCTGATCAGCGGAATCTGGCTCGCCGCCGCAGCGCGCACGACGATCTCTTCATTGAAGGCCCAGAGGTCTTCAATCGAGCCGCCGCCGCGCGCGACGATCAGCACGTCGGGCCGCAGCGCCCCCTGCATCGCGTTGAAGCCGGCGATCGCGCGCGCGACTTGCCCCGCCGCCTCCGGCCCCTGCACCAGCACGGGCCAGAGCAGCACCTTGCGCGGGAAGCGCTCGCCCAAGCGATGCAGGATGTCGCGGATCACAGCGCCGGTGGGCGATGTGACCACGCCGATCACGCGCGGCAGATACGGGATCGGCTTCTTGCGCTCGGGCGCGAACAAGCCTTCGGCGGCGAGCTTCTGCTTCAGCTTCTCAAGCTGCGCCAAGAGCGCGCCGACGCCGGCGGGCGCCATGCGTTCGGCGATCAATTGGTATTGCGAGCGGCCGGGATAGGTGGAGAGGCGGCCCTCGGCCACCACCTCCAGCCCTTCCTCGGGCCGGAAGGTCAGCGCCTGGACGTTGCTTTTCCACATGACGGTGGAAATCGTCGCGTTCTCATCCTTGAGATCGACATAGAGATGGCCCGACTTGGCGATCAGCACGCGGCCCAACTCGCCACGCACGCGCACGCGGTCAAACGTCGTCTCCATCGTGCGCTTAACCGCCTGGGCGAGTTCCGAAACGGAAAGCTCAGGCAAATTCGCGCCGGGCGCGGTATGGGCGGTCTCTGACATCTCTTTCATATAAGCCGACTCGCACCCGCGTGCGGGGAATGGTTAAGTAGCGGCTGCGGCGGCTGGGGGGCGGCCGGGGGATGATTATGGCGTTCGACGCGAACGACCTGAGGGATAGCGAGCATTTCGTTATCCAGCGCACGCGCGAAGGCGCGATCGCCGATTTTTCCACACTGACCGGCGGCGATGGTTCCCAGCGCACGGTGCGCGCGGGCTTTTTGCGCACGCTGCTGATGGGCGTCAATGACGGCTGGCCGGTGCAACTCACAGGCGTGCGCATCAAGGGCGCGCGCATCGAGGGGGAACTCGATCTGAGCGATTGCGCGGGCGCGGGCGGGGCGGGATTGCCGGCGCTGTCGCTGGAGCATTGCGAGATCGAAGCGCGCATCGATGTCAGCAATGCGCGCTTTGCGCGCCTTTCGCTCAATCATTCGCGCCTCACCCAGGTCAACGGGCGCGGCGCGACGATCGACGGGCCGCTCTCTTTCGCAGGCGTCAAGGCGGTCGCCGATGGCGAGGCGGAATGCTGGCTCTGTTTCCGCAACGCCGAGATCGGCGGCGATTGCAGCGGGCGCGGGGCGCGCCTTGTGATGGGCGCGCGCGCGATCGACGGCATGCGCCCCTTCACGCCGCTTGATCTCGAAGGCGCGCGCATCGCCGGCAATCTTTACCTCGACAAAGGCGGCAAGGACGCACTGTTCGCCGCCAAAGGCGCGGTGACGCTCAGCCAAAGCCGCATCGGCGGCAGCGTCTATCTGGTCGGCGAACTCGCCGCCGATTCAGGCGATCGCCGCCGCCTCGCGCTGGCGGCGCAGAACATGGAGGTCGGCGGCGATTTTTCCGCGTCGGCCAATTTCAAGGTCAATGGCGGCAAGCTCAGCCTGCGCGGCGCGGTGATCGCCAAGAACCTCAATTTCCGCGAAGCAGAACTTTCCGGCGGCGACGGCGTGGACGCCGCCAATGCGCGCGTGCTGGGCTCTGCGCTGTTTGAGGGCGCGAACATCAAAGGCGAGGTGACGCTCGCGGGCGCGCGCATCGAGGGCGATCTCAATTTCGGCGGCGGGCGTTTCATCCATGGCGGTCATTGGGCCATCCGCGCGCCGAAAGCGCGCGTGGGCGGCGATGTCAGCTTCAAACTCGCGGAAGGGCTGACGCCGCACGGACGCAAAACCGTGATCGAAGGCGCGACGAGCTTCGACGGCGCCGAGATTGACGGCGGCTTGGCGTGGGAAAGCCTCGCCCTGCGCGGGCCAGGGCCAAGCGCGGGCCAAGGCGCGGTGTTTTCCTTCGCGGACGCCGTGATCGGCGGGGCGATCCAGGCGCGCGCGATGGAGGCGCAGGCCGATGCGCGCGTGGATGCCTCGGGCGCGCGCTGCGCGGCGCTGGACGACGATGTCGATTCCGGCTGGGGCGCGAACAATTCGACGCTCGATCTGGAAGGCTTCAATTACGCGCGCCTGGAAAGCGATGCGCCATGGCGCAAGCGGCTGGCGTGGCTGAAACGCGCCAAACGCCAACGCTTCTCGCCCCAGCCCTACACGCACCTTGCGCAAGTGTATGCGCGCGCGGGCCAGCGCGAGGACGCGCGGCGCATACTGCTGGCGCAGCACGACGCGCGCACGCTGACGAGTTCGCCGGGACCCACCTCCTGGGCGCTCTCTTCGCTGTTCGGCTTGATCGCCGGCTATGGGCTTGCGCCGCTGCGCGCGGTGCGGGCGCTGGCATTGTTCCTGGCGCTTGGCGTGTTCGGCGTGCTGGCGATGAACGCGCAGGGCGCGCTCGTCACGCCGGATGGGCGCCAGTGCAACGGCGCGGTCGAGCCCGCGCTTTACGCGGTCGATGTAGCGCTGCCGTTCATCGATCTTGGCCAGCAAAGCGCCTGCGCGCCGGGGCGCACCGCGCGCGCGGATCTGCCCGCGGGCATGGCGCTGGGCGAAAGCGAATGGCGTCTGTTTGAGGGCGTGGCCATGTGGCGCTGGGCGCATGCGCTTTACGCCATGCTGGGCGCGATCCTAGCCGCACTCGCGGTGCTGACGTTCTCGGGCGTGATGAAGCCCAAGGACCACTAGCGCGACATTCGCTCCCTTGCGCCAAGCGCCGCGAGGCGCTTGGTAGCCGCAAAATTTGGGAGGATTTCATGCTGCGCCGCACTTTGCTGGCCTCAGCGCTCGCCGTGCCCGCCTTGTCGGCGTGCGCTACGACAACCGCGACCGATCCGCTGGCCGAGCTGCCGCTTGATCCGGATTCCTACGCGCGCCCGAACGAAGCGCGCGTGCGTCACATCTCGCTTGATCTGACCGCCGACTTTGAGCGCAAAGTAATGCGCGGATCGGCCACGCTGACGATCGCGGCCAAGCCCGATGCGCGGGAAATCATCCTCGATACGCTGGCGCTCAACATCGCTTCGGTGCACACCAATCTGGGCGAGACGACATGGGCGTTGGGCGAAACGCAGGGTACGCACGGCGCGCCGCTGACGATCGCGATCCAGCCCGGCGTGGAGACCATCATTATCGCTTACGAAAGCGGGCCGAACGCGGCCTCGCTGCAATGGCTGACGCCGGCGCAAACGGCGAGCAACAAGCCTTTCCTGTTCAGCCAAGGCCAATCGATCCTCAACCGCACCTGGATGCCGCTGCAGGATACGCCCGGCGTGCGCATCACCTATGACGCGCAGATCACCGCGCCCGAAGGGCTGACGGCCGTGATGAGCGCGGAGATGCTGACGCCGGCGGGCGAGCCTGTCGCGGGCGGGCGGCGCTTCCGCTTCAACATGCCCCAA
Source organism: uncultured Terricaulis sp. (assembly GCA_964635925.1). Taxonomy (GTDB): domain Bacteria; phylum Pseudomonadota; class Alphaproteobacteria; order Caulobacterales; family Aquidulcibacteraceae; genus Vitreimonas. The sequence continues at coordinate 17,468 of CAZWQS010000028.1, forward strand.
CGCATTCCGGGCTATCTGATCGCGCTCGCCGTCGGCGATCTGACGCACCGCGACACCGGCTCCGGCACAGGCGTGTGGGCCGAGCCGAGCGTGGCCGACATCGCCGCGCGCGAATTCGACGACATGCCGCACATGGTGCGCGTCGCCGAGGCGCTGTATGGCGCTTATCGCTGGGGCCGCTACGACGTGCTGGTGCTGCCGCCCTCGTTCCCGTTCGGCGGCATGGAAAACCCACGCGTCACCTTCGCGACGCCCACGTTGTTGGCGGGCGATAAGAGCTTGAACAACGTGATCGCGCACGAGCTGGCGCATTCGTGGAGCGGCAATCTCGTCACCAACGCGGTGTGGGCCGATGGCTGGCTGAATGAGGGCTTTACCTCCTACATCGAAGACCGACTCTGCGAAGAATTGTACGGCGTGGAATACGCGCTCCAGGGCCGTTCGCTCGCCTGGGCGGAAATCCAAACGGAAATGGCGCGCAGGCCGGCCGTTACAACCTCGCTCTACGCTCACACCGGCAGCAGCGCCGTGGCCTACACAAAAGGCGCGCTGTTCCTGCACACGATCGAGCGCATCATCGGGCGCGCGCGCCTCGACGCTTATCTGCGCTCGTATTTCGATCGCTACGCGTTCCAGCCCATGACGACACGACGCTTCCTGGAGGATTTCCGGGCTCATGTTGTACGGGGCGACGAAGCGCTCGACGCGCAATTGATGCTGAATGAATGGGCTTTCGAGCCAAACTTGCCCGCCAATGCTGTGGAGCCGCAGCCGGCCGGCTTCGTGGACGTTGCGCGCGCCGTCGCCGCCTTCGCCGGCGGCGCGGCGCCCGATCGCGCCTGGTCAGGCTGGACCACCTTTCAGCGCCAACGCTTCGTGCAGACGCTGCCGCGCGACTTGCCGGGGCCGCGTCTTGCGGCGTTGGAGCACGCCTACAGCCTCAACACGATCGGCAATTCGGAAGTGTTGTTCGACTGGTTAGCGCTGGCCATCCGCAACGGGTTCGCGCCTAGCGCGCCCGCTGTGCACCGTTTCCTCACCTCGATGGGGCGCGGCAAGTTCGTGCGCCCGCTTTATCAGGCGATGATGGATCAAGGCGCGTGGGGCCAGGGCCTCGCGCGCGGCATCTACGCGACGGCGCGCGCGGGCTATCACCCGATCGTGCAGCGCGCGGTGGATCGCATCCTCGCGCCCGGTTGAGCTATTTGAGTTCAAGCACCACAGGGCCGGAGACCGGGTCGGTGACGCCAAGGCCGCCGCCCAGGTCTTCCAGCGTGTCGCGGAAAGTATCGAGCGTAGCGATCATTTCGGAGCGTGCGTCCGCCAGCGCGGACATGTCGCCCCATTCCGCGATGATGCAGAAAGTATTTTCGCCTGTTTTGATCAGATTGGCGTGGCGCAAGCCGCGCCAATCACGGGCGGCGTCACGGTGCGCGTCAAGAAACGCTTGCTCGCGGCCGGGTTTCACACGAAAGCGCACTGTATTGAAGGCGGCCATATCCGCACCCTCCTGAAGCCCGCCCAGCACCAGGATCATACGCGCCAGCGTGGCGCCGGGATACAGCGCTTCAACTCAGCGGCACGTCCGGCAAGGCGTGGAAGGCCGCGCGCAGCTCGTTCGACCACGCTTCGCTGATTTGACGAAAGACGGGATCGTCGCTTTCAAAGCGGCGGCTTTCAACCACGCCATAGTGCTCGGCGCGGATCACCGCGAGGTCAAGCGGCATGCCGACGCTCAAATTCGAGCGCAGCGTGGAATCCATGGAGATCATCGCCGCTTTCAAAACGTCGCTGAGCGGCGTCGTTGGGCGAATGACGCGATCGAGAATGGGCTTGCCGTATTTGTGCTCGCCGATTTGAAGGAACGGCGTGTCTTCCGTGGCCTCGATGAAATTGCCAGCGGTGTAGACAAGGAAGAGGCGCATCTCCCCGCCTTTGCGCTGGCCCGCCACGATGATCGCGGCGTCGGCCGCCGCGCC
>CAZWQS010000028.1:19546-21780 GCA_964635925.1 uncultured Terricaulis sp.
TTGCGGAAGCGCGAGATGTCGTCGAGCCCCGCATTGGTGCGCGTGTCGGAGAGCAGCACCAAGCCCTCATCCACCCTCACAGCCAAGCAATACGTCATTGCTGCGCGACCTCGACCTGCACGTCCAATTCCTCGCCGGCCCCAAAGCTGACGGCGCCGCGTACAGGCGCGGCGTCGGCGGCGTCGAATCCGGCGCAGAGGCGTATATACGCATCCGTGGGGCATTGGCGATTGGCCGGATCGAATCCAACCCAGCCGAGATCGGGCACGTACGCCTCCGCCCAGGCGTGGGTCTCATGCGCGCCCTCGAAATTGGGCGCAAGATAGCCGGCGACATAGCGGGCCGGCACGCCGCGCGCACGCGCGGCGGCGATGAAGACGTGCGCGTGATCCTGGCAAACGCCCGCGCCCTGCGCGAGCGCCTCGGCGGCCGTCGTGGCGTGGTGCGTGGCGGCGGGCGTGTAATCGACCGCGTCGCGCACGGCGGCGCAGAGCTTGTGCAAACCCGCCAGCGCGTTTGCGTCGCGCGCGCCTTCCGCCAGCGCAACAATCGCCGCATCGGCCTGCGTCAGCGGCGTCGCGCGCAAGAACATCGCCGGGCGCGAGGCGTCAGCCAGGCCGCGCACCACGCCCGTGCTATCGCTGGCTTCGACCACGCCTTCGGCGAGGATTTCGATGGCCGCCTGCGGCTCATGCGCGGTCCAGATGCTTTCACCCTCGCCCAGGCCGTTGATCAGCATCGGCGCGATCTCCGCCCCGTTCACGTGCACCGTCCACGCCTGCACCACCTGCGATGCGAAGCGCGGCGGATAAAGTTTTAGCCGCAACGCCGCGCGCGCCGCGGGCGGGTCGTACGCATAGCGCGTGAGGTGGCGGACGGTGAGGCGCATGAATGGTCAGAAGTGATAGGCGCGCGATATCTGGTTCGAAAGCCGGTTCGTCACCTGAATCGCGTCGCAGATGAATTCGTGAAGGCCGGATTGAAACAGCGTTTGAATGTCGCACGCCTTGAGGCGGGCGACCATGTCGGCGGCGGTGTCGCTGCATTCAGGACGCGCGCCGGCATAGAATTCCCCCAACTCGCCCAGGCGGCGATCGATCTGCGTGAAGCAATAGGCGGCGGAGCGTGGAAATTGAGGGTTGAGCACTAGGAATTCGGCGATACCCCACGGCGTGTAATCGCCGCGATTGACATGGTGATAGGCGCGCAGCGCGCCGGTGGCGCGCAACACCGAGGTCCATTGATGAAAATCGCGCCCGCCGCCAACGACATCCGTTTCCGGCAGCAGCACGTAGTATTTCACATCGAGCAGACGCAGCGTCATCTCCGCCCGCTCGATCAGTTCGCCCAGCTTGAGGAAGATGAAGCCGTCATTGCGTAAGAGCGAGGTCTCCGCCGCGCCGCGGAAGGCGGCGGCGCGCTGCTTGGCCCAATCAAGCCAGATCGGCAGTTCGGCGATCGCCTCGTCGCTATCAAGCGTATCCAGCAGGCGCCAATGATCGTTGAGCGCCTCCCACATGTCGCTGGTGAGCGCGGTGCGGATCGCCTTGGCGTTCGCACGCGCCTGGGCGATACAGCGGCGAATCGAGGAAGGATTCTCAGGATCGAGCAGCAGGCGCACGATGATGTCGCGATCGCGCGCCTTGGGGTTATCCGCCAGATCGAGCGCAGAGCCCGACGCGCGCGCGACCGAGCGCCATTCCGCATTCGCTGAAGGCAGCATCGTCATGCGCCGCCCCATTTCAATGAGACGCGCGGTGGCGTCGGCGCGCTCGATATAGCGGCCCATCCAGTAGAGATTCTGCGCGGTGCGGCTCAGCATCGGGTCATTCCGAGAGCACCCAGGTGTCTTTCACGCCCCCGCCTTGGCTCGAATTCACGACGAGCGAGCCTTTGGTGAGCGCCACGCGCGTCAGGCCGCCAGGCGTCAAACGCACGTCCTTGCCGACGAGGCAAAACGGGCGAAAATCCACGTGGCGGCTCTCCAGCGCATCGGCGCAAAGCGTCGGCGTGGAAGAAAGCTGCAGCGTAGGCTGGGCGATGTAATTTTCAGGCTGAGCAAGGATGATTTTGCGGAATGCCTCGATCTGCTTTTTCGTCGAATGCGGCCCTATCAGCATGCCGTATCCACCCGAACCGTGGACCTGCTTAACCACCAAATCCTTCAAGTTCGACAGCACATGATCGCGTTCATCGGGCAAGGCGCAGCGCCACGTTTCCACGTTTTTCAGGAT
>CAZWQS010000029.1:0-2398 GCA_964635925.1 uncultured Terricaulis sp.
AGAGTGCGCCGGCGCGACCGACGAGGGCGGCGAAGGCGGGCAAGGCCGCGCCGTGAAAGTTTGGGACAAACGCGAATACAAGAACCTCGACGATTCCGTTGAACTCGGCGTGCGCAACATCAAGGTGGCGCTGCGGCGCTTGCGCAAATTCGCACGCACCGGCGCGCCGGACGAACTCGATCTCGACGGCACGATCAGCAAGTCCGCGAAGGAAGGCTATCTCGACATCGTGCTGCGGCCGGAGCGGCGCAACGCGGTGAAGGTGCTGCTGTTCCTCGATATCGGCGGTTCGATGGATAGCCACATCAAGCTCTGCGAGGAATTGTTCTCCGCCGCGCGCACCGAGTTCAAGAGTCTCGAATTCTTCTACTTCCACAATTGCCTCTATGAGAGCGTGTGGAAAGACAACCGCCGCCGCCACGACGAGAAAACCAACACCTGGGACGTACTGCACAAATTCCCGAGCGATTATCGCGTGGTGTTTGTCGGCGACGCGACCATGAGCCCTTACGAGATCACCTATCCAGGCGGCAGCGTGGAGCATTGGAACGAAGAAGCCGGCGGGGTGTGGCTACAGCGCGTGGCGCAGGTGTATGAGCGTCTCGTGTGGCTTAATCCCACGCCCGAAGCGCATTGGGGGCACACGCCTTCGATCCAGGTGGTGCGCGAAATCATCGGCCCGCAACGCATGTTTCCGCTGACCATCCAGGGCCTCGATGGGGCGATGAAAGAGCTCAGCCGCTAAGTTCTGCGCGCCCAAACAAGATCAGCCGGACGATAGCCTAGTGCGCGCACGCGCGCTTCGAACACGGCGCGTTCTTCCGCGGTGAGGGTTTCGGCGCGCGTGAGAATCCAGAGATAGCGCCCCCCCGGCTCGCTCACGATGCTCCACGCATAGTCGTCGGCGCGCTCGACCACCCAATAATCGCCCCAGAACGGCCCGAAGAAGCTAACCTTTAGCTTGCCCTCCCCGTTCTCGCCAACCACGCGCGCCCGCCCGTTGGCGTCGCGCGATGCGCCGCCTTCCTCAAAGCATGTGTTCACAACCGAAATGAGTCCGTCGTCGCGCAAGGCGTATTGCGCCGTGGCGCGCAGGCAGCCGCGCTCGAAACTGTTGGGCAGCCGCGCCTGCTCGTGCCAAAGGCCGAGATACGGCTCGACCTCGATGGAGGCCACCGGCAGGGGCGTCTCCACGGTGCGGTACACGGGCTGGGAAGAGCAGGCGCCGAGGGCGAGTGCGGCGATCAAGATGAGGATGCGCATGGCCATGATACGCACGGCTTGCCGGTTCGGTTCCATTCCTGGATTATAGCGCGGGGATTCCAAATGAACCGCCGCGCTTTTCTCACCGCCGCCGCAGCAAGCAGCGTGCTGAGCGCCTCCGCCCAGCAATATGCGCGCGCGCAATCCATGCCCCGCTTCTACGAGGCGGCGCGCTATTCGTCCGAACGCAACGGCGTGTCATTTCTGGTGGCGCGCCATGGCGTGGTGTTGGGCGAGGATTATCCGGGCGGCGCGCCGGACGCGCGCTGGCATATTGGCCACGGCACGCGCATGTTCGCCGCCCTGCTCGCCGGCTCGCTGATTCAGGACCGCTTGCTCAATCTGGACGAACCCTGCGCCAGCACGCTGACCGAATGGTCGCAAGATGAGCGCCGGCTCGCGATCTCGATCCGCTCGCTATTGAACGGCACCAGCGGCATCGCCTTTCCGCGCCGGGGCGAGCGCACATTGGCCGCAGCGCTTGCGCTCGCGCCCGAAGCGGCGCTGGGGCAGGCCTTCTCCAACGATGAGAGCGCCTACATTCTCCTGGTCGAAATTGCGCGCCGCAAATTGGCGGCCGCCAATGTCGAGACCGATCCCGCCCGCTGGCTGACGACGCGCACATTGCTGCCGATCGGCTGCGTGCCGATTGGCTGGACGCGCATGGCCGACGGCGCGCCCCGGTTCGACGACGGCGCGGCGGTTTCCGCGCGCGGCTGGGCGCAGGCGGGTGAGCTGATCCGGCGCGAAGGCATTTGGCGCGCGCAGCAATTGGCCGATGGCGCGCTGTTGCAAGAGGCCATGCGCGGCACTTTCGCCGAGCCGCGCGCCGGCATCGGCCTTTGGCGCATGCACTCGGAGCGGCGCGAGCCGCCGATCGAGTCCGATCTCTGGCGCGCCAGCCATCCCGCGCCCGCCGATCTGGTGATGGCGGCGGGCGCGGGCGGGCAGCGCCTTTACATCGCGCCGAGCGCGGGCCTTGTCATCGCGCGGCAGGCGCGCGCGATGGACGGCCCGTGGTCGGACGCGCAGTTTCTCACATTGCTGTGGCGCGATCTCTAAAGCGCCGCGCGCCGCCGCGCCATGCTCGTCATTCCGGGGCAATGCGAAGCATTGAGCCCGGAACCCAGGGGCA
>CAZWQS010000029.1:2408-6063 GCA_964635925.1 uncultured Terricaulis sp.
GCACGGCGCTTTGTCGTCCCCTGGGCTCCGGGCTCGCGCTGACGCGCGACCCGGAATGACGAGCATTGGCGTGTCAGATTTTGCTCTAGCCGCGCGGGCGGATCAGCAGGCCCGCGATCAAGCCCAGCACGCCCCCGCCGGCGCCGCCGGTGATCAGATTGGCCAGATGGGCGCCATTTTCGCCCTCGATCAGATTGCCCCACATCGAGGTGACATTGCCGAGCGCTTCGACTTGGCCCGACGCAAGCGCCAAGCCCACGCCGCCAATCGCACCGATCAATGTGCGCCCGACAACGCCGCCGCCGCCGCGCGTTACAGCGCCCAGAATGTTGCCGCCGACGGCGCCGCCAAGTGCTTGCACGAGGTACGGCAGGATAGTGGCCAGTTCCATGTTTCTCTCCCCGCTTGGGCCGTCCGCGACCGGCCAAGTTGCCGCAGCTTAGGCGCTCTCCGAGGATTCACAACCAACATTGCGGCACAGTAATACGCACGCTCGCGCATTACGCCTGCCGCGCTGCAGCAAGGCGCTTCAAACGCGAGGCGGCGCAACTCTGACTTGAAAGACGCACCAGCGCCCAACCTGAAACTTTACTCACAAGACTGAGCGGCGCGTGCGCTGCACGCGCGGTGCGATGTGATAGCAAGACCCTCCTCCCCCGGCGACCACGACACGACGACGACTATCCTATGACTACGATCCGTATTGTTTGCAGCTTTGACGCCTCCGGCACGGCCGAAGCGCTGATGCGCCTGCTGACGGCTGAGCAGCATGACGTAACGATCTCAAAGGGGCGCCAATCACTGGCCGAATTGCCGGCCGCGCGCAGCGCCAAGGAAGCGGTGGTGCTGATCTGGTCGAAGGAAGCGCACGGGGCGCAATATCTGCGCGATTGGGCCGGCGCGATCGATCCCGCGCGCCTGATCGAAATCGCGCGCGCCCCCGCGGCGGCGCCGACGGGGCGGCGCGCGCCCATCATCGATTTCACCAATTGGCGCGGCGAGCGCGGCGGACGCGCCTGGAACGCCCTGAAGGAACGCCTGCGTCACGTCGCCAGCGCGTGGGAGCCGGGCCCGCGCGCGCCCATCCGCACCGCCGCCGCCATCGGCATGCTGAGCGCCTGCGCCGTCACCGGCGCGCTGGTGGTGCGCGTGAACGATGCGCCCGACATCATCGCCGAGTCCGATCCGACCTACGAAAAAACCGCGCGCGTCTTCGATACGCTGCCCGAAGAGGTCGGCGGCATGGGCGGGGTGATCTACGCGCACGAGCCGCCATCGGCGGAAGAACTCGATCTACTGCCCGCGCCCGCGCGCCTGCGCGTCAGCGCCGCGCATGCGCCGCTGCGTAACTACACCGCCGTCGCGCTCAATGATGACGTGCCGGAGCTGCGCGATCTCACATTGCTCGAACGACTGATCGCACTCAATCCGCTGAACCGCGGCGACGAAGAAAACTAACTGCGCCGGCCGCCGCGATTGCGCGACCAGTGCAGCACCGCCCAGGCATGCGCCTCATGGCGCAATTTGTTGAGCGCTTCGGCGGGCGTCATCCAAACCAGGGTGTGATCGGGTTCGCTGGGCGATCCATCCATCGCTGAAAGCTCGACCTCGTAGAAGGTCGCGAGCGAATTGCGCGGTTCGCTCTTGTTCACCCAATATTGCCCCGCGCGGCCGATGACGCGCGTGGGCCAGACGGTGAGCCCAGTTTCTTCCAGGAACTCGCGCATCAGGGCGCCGGCTTCATCCTCATCCGCCTCAACGCCGCCGCCGGGAAGATCGTACTCGAAGGCGCCGCCCCTGCCGATCTGAGCAATCGCGATCTGCGCCTCCCCGCGCGGACAAATGCCGTACGCGGTCATCCGCTCCACATAAGTGAGGCCCGATTGGGTTTGCCCGAATTGCAGCGCAAAGCGTGTCATTGTCGCCGCCATATAGCGCGCGCGGGCGGCGCTGGCGAGTTGAACCGGCGGGCGAGGCGTGGCCTAACAGGGCATGGAGCTTGATCGCCTCAACCCCGTCACGCTGATTACGGGCGCTGCCTCGGGCATTGGCGCGGCGTGCGCCAGCCTGCTGTCGCGCCGCTCCGAAGGTGGGCTGATCCTGGTGGATTTCGATGAAGCCCAGCTCGACAAAACCGCCGACAGCCTGAGCCAGCCGCCCGAGCGCGTCTCCACGCTGGCCTTCGATGTCGCCGATCCTGACCGTTGGGCCGACGCCGCGCATTTTATCCAGGCCCAATACGGGCGCCTAGATTGGGCCATCGTCAACGCCGGTGTCGCGCACGCCGCCCCGATTGCGGAAACCGATCTGGTCGATTGGCGCCGCGTCATGAGCACCAATCTGGACGGCGCGTTCCTCACGCTGCGCGCGGTGATGCCGCTGATGCGCGAGAACGCGCAAGGCGGCTCGATCGTCGTCACCGGCTCGGCCGCGGCTCTAAAGGCCGAACCGGGCGTGGGCGCTTACGCGGCCTCCAAAGCCGGGCTTTTGCAGCTCATGCGCGTGGCGGCCAAGGAAGGCGCGGGCGACAATATCCGCGTCAACGCCATCGCGCCCGGCGGGGTGGAGACGCCCATGTGGTCGAACATGCCCTGGTTTCAGGACCTTGTGAAAGAACGCGGCTCCGAGCGCGCGGCGTTTGACAGCCTGGCGCAGATGGCCACGCCCCTGGCGCGCTATGCGGCGGCCGACGATGTGGCGCGCCTCATCATCATGCTGCTCTCGGACGCCTCCCCCATTACCGGGGCGACTCTCGTGGTGGACGGCGGCTACACGATTTGATGCTCTGAAGCCTCGCGATTCGCGGGGGAATCCCATGCAGAATATTGTGCAACGCTTTTTGAGCTTCGAGCGACCGATCGGGCCGGCGCTGGTGCGCATCGTCTATTATGTGGGCGCGGCGCTGATCGTGTGCGCGGTGGGGTTTGCGGTGGTGATGGCGCTGATGGCGCTGTTCGCCGGCAATTTCGGCACGGGCGTGATGCAATTGATCGCCGCCCCCGCCGTGGGCGCGGTGGGCTTTGTGTGGTGGCGCTTCGTGTGCGAACTCTTCCTGCTCGCGTTCATGGCGTATGAGCGCCTGGTCGAGATCCGTGACCGGCTGCCCGATTATTCGCAGTTTTGAAGTGAGTAGCGAATAGCACGCTTCCTCACTATTCGCTACTCGCCAAAAACCGCGCCACGATCTCGCCCGGCACGCGCTTCACGCGCCGCGTCTGCGCATCGAGCAAGCACCAGTTCGAGACGATCTGCGCCGAAGGCTTTTCCGCGCCGGCTTTGTAGATATCGACAAAACGTTTCCAGGTCGCGCCATGGGCGGCTTCGTCCACGCGCGTGCGCACCTCGACCTCATCGCCCAATTCGAGCGGAGCGCGATAATCCACCTCGTGGCGCATCACCACCCAGACGAACGCCTCCACCATCTCCGCGCTGGCGCGCGCGCGCCAATGCGCGATCGCGATCTCCTGGGCGTAGCGCAGATAGACGATATTGTTGACGTGGCCGAGCTCGTCGATGTCGGCGGGATCGACGGGGAAACGCTGGATGAAGCTCTCGGCGGCCATGGGCCACCCTAGCCAATGCGCTCAGGCCGCGTCAGCTGCGAATTGATCCAGCGCGCCGAGCGCCTCGTTCAGCGCCGCGCGCACAGCCGGCA
>CAZWQS010000029.1:6163-21471 GCA_964635925.1 uncultured Terricaulis sp.
GCGAATTGATCCAGCGCGCCGAGCGCCTCGTTCAGCGCCGCGCGCACAGCCGGCAGCGCGGCTTCGCCCTCGGCCTCCGCCGCCTCGCAGGCCGCCGCCAGTTTGGCGAGGCCGATGCCGCGCGCGGACCCTTTCAGCGTATGCGCGGCCGCGCGCCAATCCCCGCCTTCGGCCAGCGCCGCCTCCCAGCCGGCGGCCTGATCGCGGAACAGGCCCGCCACCTCGCGCTGGAGCGCGGAATCGCCGGCGGTCATGTGATGGAAATGGGCGCGGTCGAGCACAAGCATGGCCCTCTTCTCGCGCCGCATGCTTAAGACGGGGTTAGAAGAGGGGCGCGCCAAACAGTCGCCCGTGACCGACGGCAAGCAGCCCCGCGATCGCCAGCCCCGCCAGCGCCCGCCAGCCGATTTCGCCCAATTTCAAGTTGTTGCGCCCCTGCGTGATGGCCATGAAGGGCACGTTCGAGGTGGCGTCCTCAAACCGCGCCCACGCTTCTGGATCGCGCGCGCGGCCTTTGCGGTCGATCGAGCGGGTTCCGAAAATGACCATCACGGTCAGCGCCCCGAACAGCATCAGCGCGAAGCGCTCGCCATTGGCCAGCGCATGCCCCGCCCCCCACAGCGCCACGCCCCATAGGAACGGGTGGCGCGTGATGCGCAGCACCCCGCGCGCGGGTTCTGCGGCGGCGAGGCCCTTCTTCTCGTAGCCCGCAAGCGTCGGCCCCGGCGTCAGGATGCCGGCGACGGCCAGCACAATCCCCAGCGCAATCAGCACGATAGACGGCCAATGCAGCCAATCCGGCGGGGCCCAGAGCGCCTCGTTGAGCGGATTGAACGGATCGCCGCGCACCTGCCCCAGCGCCCAGATCATCCAGCCCAGCAGCGCGAACGAGGCGATCGAAAAGAGCGCCCGGTACAGCCCCTCGCCCATGGCGCGCACCAGGCCGGCGCGCACCCCCGTTGCGGAAACGCCCACGTGCAGCAGCACAAAAGCGGCCAAAGCCCATGTAAACGCGCCCATGCAAACTCCCTTTCTTGCGTCTGGACGAGGCGCCCCAATCACCTTATGTGGGCGTTCGCTTTGGTATCGGGTGATTAGCTCAGTTGGTAGAGCAGCTGACTCTTAATCAGCGGGTCACAGGTTCGAATCCTGTATCACCCACCATTTTTCGCGCAACGCGCTACTCCCGCCTCAGCCGCCATGGCGCGCCGTCACCACCCAGGCCGCGCCGCTGAGCGTGACGCCGTTTTCGCTCGCGCGCGCAGCGAGCGCGGCGCGCAGGGCTGTTGCGGCGCGGGCGCGGATGTCGTCGTTCTCGGTCTGCAGCGCGCGGCCGAGCGGGCCGACTTGCAGCAAAAGCGACACCGCATCCTCGATCGCCGCTTCGCGCGTGGCGCCGGCCCCGTAGAGCGCTTGCGCCTCGAACGGCGCGGCGCGCGTATCGGCGAAGCCCGCGTCGGACAAGATGTGCGCCACGCGATCAGGATCGGCGAAGGCGAACGGGCCCGGCGCATTGGGATCGGGCGGCGTGACCTGCAGCAAGCCGTCAAGCGCCTGCATTGGCGCGCGCACCCATTCGTTTTCCTTGGCGGGGCGCCAGCACACGAACGCCAACCGCCCCGACGGCTTCAGCGCCGCGCGCATATGCGCGAAGGCGGCGACCGGATCTTCAAAGAACATCACGCCGAAGCGTGAGAACAAGAGATCGAACGAAGCGGCGGGCAAGGCGGCGGCGCTTGCGTCGCCCAATTCAAACGCGAGCGGCGCGCCGGCGGGGATGCGTTCGCGCGCCCGCGCGATCAGCGCTTCGGAAATATCGAGCCCCAGCACGCGCCCGCTCGCGCCCACGCGCGCGGCGAGCGCAAGGCTCGTCGCGCCAGCGCCGCAGCCAATATCAAGCACATGCTCGCCCGCTTGCGGCGCCGCCGCGGCGATGGCGGCTTCGCCATAGGGCGTCAAAATTCGATCAAGCCGTTCCTGATTGTCGCGCCAGGTTTCGCCGGCTTTGCCGTTCCATTCGTGGGTGGGAGGAATAGTCATGACATGATCCTAAGCATCAGCGCGAGCGCCCGCGCGCGGTGACGGGCCAAATGTCGATCAATGTGTCGCCGCGCACGATGTGATAGGCGTCGTAAAGGTTCACAGTCGGGTCGCAATGCGGGGCGGTGAGCGTGATGGGGTCGCCCAGCCTGAACACGTGATCGGGTGCGATCAGCGCGCCGTGCTCATCGCCCATGAATACGAACATCGCGCTTTCCGGCGCGCCAGAGACAATTGCGGGCACGCCTCCATCGGTGGACAGCGCCTTGAAGCCTGCATCGATGGTGGCCATGCTGGCGGCATTGGCGCTGATCACGTGCGCATCGATCAGCAGCGCCGATTCGAACGGGGGATGCTCAGCGCCCTCGCCCGCCAGATCGCAGGCGCGGTATTGGCGGTCCATGAACACGTAAGAGCCCACTTGCAATTCGTTGAGCACGCCAAGCGCCGCGTCGATGCGATGCGTGCCCGTGCCGCCGCCGGTGATCATTTGCGGAGGCAAGCCCGCCTCGGCCAGCGCGGCGATCACGCTTTGCAGATAGGCCGTGCGCTCGGCGATCGCATTTTGGCGATCGGCGAAGCTTTCGATGTGCTGCTGGGCGCCGCAATAGAATTGCACGCCGGCATAGGAAAGCTGGGGGTGCTCGCCGATGCGCCGCGCCAACGCAACGGCGGCCTCCGGCGAGGCCACACCGGTGCGGCGAATGCCGGGATCGATATCGACCACAATGGGCAGCGGGCGCGCGCTTTCGCGCACGGCGGCGGCCAATGCATCCACATTGTCAGGATGATCGGCGGCCACGCGCAGATCGGCGATGCGCGCATGCAGCGCCGCCAGACGCGCAATGGCTTGCAGCGTCGCCACCGGCGAGGTGATGAGGATCGACTCGATCCCTGCTTCCGCAAGCGCCTCCGCCTCGCCCAATTTGGCGCAGCAAACGCCAAGCGCGCCCGCTTCGATCTGCAGCTTGGCGATCGCCGCGCTTTTATGCGTCTTGGCGTGGGGGCGGAGCGCAACGCCCGCCCCGCGCGCGAACACGGCCATCGCCGCGATGTTGCGCGTCAGCGCGTCGTGATCGATCACCAGCGCCGGCGTATTGAGGCTGGCGCGCCCCCCTTGCTGGCCGATGAGATGGCGGTGCAGATCGATATCGCTCATGGCTTATCCAAATAAAGCCGCAAGGTGCGGGTTCAAGAATTTGCCGCCCGGATCGCGCGCGGCGCGCACGGCGCGGAAACGCGCGGCGTTCGGGTAAAGCGCATCGACATCGGCGCGCGTCAGTGTGTGGCGCTTGGCCCAGTGCGGGCGCCCCGCGTGCGCGCGAAAGATCGGCTCGATCTCGGCGAACACGCCGGCCCACGCCATCTTGGCGTATTGGTGCATGGAAATCGAGGCGCACGCGCCCGCATGCATTGGGCTGAGCCAGATATCGTCGCCCGCGACCACGCGGAACTCGAACGGAAACACAACAGGCAAGCGCCGCTTCTGAATATGCGCCATAGCGGCCTTCAGCGCCGCGAAGCCCGCCGCGCGCGGGATTTCATACTCCATCTCCTCGAACCGCACCGTGCGATCGGAGGGAAACACTTTGTAGGCCGGCCCAACGCGGCGCGCGTTGAGCCGCTGGCCGACGAGATGAGGCTGAATGTGGCGCGTCAGCCAAGGGGCGGCGGCGCTGATGTTGCAGAAGAGGCGGAAATCGCTTTCGTCCACATCAGTGGTTTGCGTCATCTCCCCTTCCGGGGGCGCGGGGTTCAAGCGCTTGAGCAACGCCTGGCCGCCATGGGGAAACACCCAGAACTCAACGTGGCGATTGTTCGCGGCCAGCTCATCCCATTGCGCGGCGATGGCGTCGAGCGGCATGGCGGTGAGCGTTTCCTCCAGATGATAGGCGGGCATGACGTCGATCTCGATCCGCGTGACCACACCCAGCAGGCCAAGCCCGAGGCGCTGCGCCTCAAACAAGTCTGCATTCTCGCTGGCGCTGCATGTCGTGATCGCGCCATCCGCACCCATCACGCGAAACGCGCGCACCGTGGCGGAGAGCGAGCCGAGCTTTTCGCCGGTGCCATGCGTGCCCGTGCCGATCGCGCCGGCGAGCGCTTGAGGGTTCACATCGCCCTGATTGATCAGCGAAAGCCCGCGCGACCACAAAGCGGCGGTGAGCTTGGCGAGGCTCCAGCCCGCGGGCGCCCACACACGCGCGCCATCGGCGCTCACCTCAATGTCGCCCTCAAGCTGATCGAGCGAAAGCAAGAGCCCATCGGTTTCGCACAGCGGCATAAACGAATGGCCCGCGCCCGCCACGCGCACCTTGGCCGCGCCGGCGACGAGGCCCGCCAGCTCAGCTTCGGTTTTCGGCCGCGCCGCTTGCGCGGGGCGCGCCTCAACGCTGCCGGACCAATTGCGCCATATGCTCACGCGCTCCTGCTTAGCGCAAAGCGGCGACCGGCAAGAGCCCTAGCGCAACGGCAATCAGCCACGCGCCGATCACCACGAAGACAAGCGCGGCGGCGATACGCACATAATGCAGCGGGACAACCCGCGCGGCCGCTTCGCCCAAGAACACGGCCGGCGCATTCGCCAGCATCATGCCAAGCGTGGTGCCGGCGGTGACGGCGGCGATGTCCTGAAAGCGCGCCGCCAAGAGCGCGGTGGCGATCTGCGTCTTGTCGCCGATCTCCACCAGGAAGAACGCCACGAGCGTGGTAAGAAACACCCCGCCATGCGTGCGCGCGGCGGCGCCTTCATCTTCCTTGTCGGGGATCAACGCCCAGGCCGCCATGGCGATGAACGCCATGCCCACCGCAATGCGAAACCAGGCGCCCGACAACAGATCGGCGATGAAATAGCCCGCCGTCGCTGCCAGCGCGTGGTTCAGCAGCGTGGCCACGAAAATGCCCGCCAGGATCGGCAGCGGTTTGCGAAATTTCGCCGCCAGCACGATCGCCAGCAATTGCGTCTTGTCGCCAATCTCGGCGATGGCGACGAGCAGCGTGGAGACGCCGAACGCTTCAAACATGATGGATACTCCGGGGCCGGCCATGACGCGACGACGCAATCCCTAGAGGCCCCTAGCCCCAAGGCGCGTCGCCGGTCTCGCCAATCCGGAGCTTGCGCTCCGCCGCCTGCGCCATGCCTTTCGGCAAGTGTGTTGACGCGGGCTCCGCTGCGATGCGGACGGCTACTCCCCGAGAACCCGCCCGATATAGCGTCAAATATGATGGGCGCAACCGATTTGCGCTTGGCGCGGCGCAGCGTTGCCCCCAAGCTGCGCGCGCGGGAGGACATGCATGACGCGCTACAACAATGTTGCGATCGCCTTGCATTGGCTGCTGGCGATCCTGGTGATCGCGCAGATCTATGTGGGCTGGACCTTCGGCGATATGGAGCGCGGACCCGCGCGCGCTGAATGGTTCACGTGGCACAAAACGCTGGGCGTCACGATCCTGATTTTGAGTCTCGCGCGCCTGGGCTGGCGCTTCGCCAATCCGCCCCCGCCGCTGCCCGCGGATATGCCGCAATGGGAGAAGACGCTCTCAGGCGCCGTGCACACGCTGTTCTACGTGATCCTGATCGGCCTGCCGCTGACCGGCTGGGCCGCGATCTCCACCGGCGGCGCGGCGCAGAACAGCAGCTTCACCGAGCTTTTGGGCGGCCTGCCCTTCCCATTCATTCCGGGCTTGCCGCAATCGAGCCATGACGGCTTCGAGATCGCGCACGGCGTGCTGGTGAAGACCACCTACGCGCTTCTGGCCTTGCATGTGGGCGCGGTGTTGAAGCACCAATTCATCGACAAAAAAGCCAATGGGCGGATGCCGCCGCTTTAAGCAAGGAGATAACATGCTTGCGATCAAACGCGCCGCCATCGCCCTGCTTGCGGGCGCAGCGCTTAGCGCTTGCGCGAGCGGCGACGACATCGCCGAAGGGCTCTACATGGCCGCGGACGCCGTCGCGATCGAAAGCGCGTACCAAGAGGAATGCTACCCGCGCGAACTCACCTTTCCCGACAGCGCGCCGGGCCAGCAACTTTGCCCTGGCGATTATGGCTGGAGCGAAGCGATCGCGACGCCGCACGCCAACGAACGGCGGCGGCGCCACCGCCACTAGCGACGCATCCGCTTAGAAGCGGAAGCGCACCGCGGCGTTGATGCTGTGGCGCTCGATCTGATCGCCGAACTCGCCTTCGTAGGAGAGCGTCAGCGTTGAATAGCCGTTGGTGGCGTCGATGCCGAAGCCGACCATCGGCGCGCCGTCGCCGTAGGGCTCATCTTCCAGCGTGAAACTGTCGCCCCCGGCGATGGCGGTGAACTCGCGCTCGGCCGCTTCATCGATCAGATTGGCGCGGTAGCCCACGAACAGGCGCGGCGCGATCACGCCATTTCCGCGCAGGCGGATGGCGCTCGACAGCTCAAAGCCCACATCGCCCCACAGGCGCTGCGAGAACGCATCAGCGACCTCGAAATTGGTGACGCCGCCGCCCTCTTCCTCGTAGCCATCCTCTTGCAGCGCGACATAGGTCAGCGCCGCTTGCGGGGTGAGCACGAGCCAATCGGTCATCTTGAGCGGCATGGAGGCGCGCACGGCCGCGTGGCCTTCATAGGCCCACCATTCGCCCTCGGCGATCTCGCTGAACCCTTCGCCAATTTCGATGAAGCGGCGCGAACTCAATTTGCCCGCGCCCAAGCCGCCGACAAAATCAAGATCGATCGCGCCGACAGCCGTGCCGAGATAGGCGTTGATCTGGCCGAACGTGGCCGCGATCTCGCCATCGGGGCGGCCGTCTTCCTCGACCTCCGAAGTGATGAACGAGGCCGCAAGGCCGAAGATGGCGCCGTTATCGAGCGGGCCGTCGATGCCCAACGCGAAGCCGAAGCCGTGGCCGTCATACGCTTGCCCGTTCGCGCTCGGGGGTTCGCGGTTCAGCATGTAGCCGATTTCCTGACCCCACACCGAAACCTCGTTCAGCCCCTGCAGGCGCGTGGTGGCCAAGCGATTGCTCGCCGCGCTTTGCTGCTGCTGGATCGCGGTGGCCGCAAGTTCGGCCGCGGCGGACGAGAAGCTCGGCATCAGATCTTCGTAAGCATCGAAGAACGTGTCGGCGGATTCGAGCGAGGCGAGCGCGATGCTGGCGGCGTCGCTGGTGCGCAGCGCGTTGACGATGGCGTCGAGCGCGGCGCCTTGGTTCGTCGTCATGCCGAGTTCGGCGGCGGTCTTCAGCGTATAGACTGCATCGAGCGCGTTCGGATCGACGCCGTTCACCGCGACCTCGAGATTGTAGATATAGGGCGTGCCTTCGCCGGTCACGATGCCGGTGACGTTCGCGGCGCCGTTCAACACGCCATTGGCGACCAGGAACGTGTGCGAACCGGACGCCGGCAGGCCATTGGGCACCAGCGGGCGCAGCACCGCGCCGGCGTCAAAGGTGACATCGCCCGTCGCAATGATGGTGGTGCTGTCGGCCGGCACATCCGAGAGCAGCACGCGCAGCTCCGAATCCGCGCCGAACGTCGCGGTCGTGATGTTGACGGCGCCGCCCTGCAGCTCCAGCGAGCCGTCCTGCACGTTGAGCGTCAGTTGGCCGTCCGTATCGGTGAGTTGGCCGGCATAACTGGCGCCATCATCGATATTGAACACGTCCGCGCCGGCGCCGAACGACAGCGCGCCGCGAATCTGGCCTGCGAGCAGGTTGACCGTATCGGCGCCGCTGCCGAGCAGGATGTCGCCGACGATCTGCACGTCTGGGCGGGTATCCTCGTCATTATCCTCGGCGTCGTCGTCCGTGAACGGCACGTCCGGCGTCTGGTTGATGGTCACGCCGATGGTGGAAGCGGCGAGGTTGATCGCCACCGCGGGCCCGGTGGCCGGGGGCGGATCCACACCATCGGTGAGGTTATCGTCGGTGGGAATGAGCAACGCGACGATCGAGCCCGTGTTGTTGATCGTCGCCAGCGTGTTGGAGAGATCGGTGATGGCCGCCGCCGTGCCGATTTCGCCATGCACGAACGCATTGATTCGCCCGGAATTGCTCAACAGCGGAACATTGGCGTCGGACGTGATGTAGACGCCGTACGCGGCGTCGGTCCCCTCGGAATTCACGGCGGACTCAAGCTGTCCGCGCACCAGAAGCTCCGGCACGCTGACGAAGCTGCCGATATAGAGGCCGTAGGAATCGGCCTCGTAGGCGCTGGAGCGGACGATGTTGTCGAGAGCGATCCCGTTCGCGGTCGTGACCGGCGCCCCCGCGCCGCCCTCCAAACGGATCGCGGCGCTTTCGACGCCGTCGAACACGCCGCCAGATTCGATAAGGCCACGCACATGCAAGCCGTAGCCCGAAGGCGTGGCGCCCAACGCAAGGGCGGCGCCGTTGGATTCAACGAGCAGCGCCGGCGCGCCGCTGAAATTGCGGATCGACGCGCCAAAATTGTCGTCGGCGTCCTCGTCGTCGCCATCGCCGTCATCGTCTTCGTCATCCTCGACGCCAACGCCCATGATCACGATGCCTTCGCCGATGCTATCGCGGACATGAATGGCGGAGCCGCTCTGCAATTGATCATCGGGATCGAGCGCGTTGATGACGCTTTCCGAGATTGGGTGAGCGGTGCTGTTATACCCGGTGACAACCCATGTGCCGCCAATAACCAGACCGCCGCTGATGGGCCCATCCACAAGCAACCCAACGGAATTCTCGCCACGCGCGGTGATCGCCGACAGCAGCGTGACGTCGCCGTCCACGCCCGCATTGATTGCAACCCCCACGCCATTGGCGCCGATCACGCTGATCGGTGAGGCGCTATCGGTGTTGATGTCGCCGATAAGCTGCGCGTCGAGGCGAATGCCGGAGGAATTCTGCCCCTCCACCACGATAGAGCCGTTGTGGATGATGTCGCCGGTCAAGGCCGCGCCCGCTTGCAGCCAAATGGCGTGACGATTGGTTCCGGTCGCGTTCGGCCCATCAAGATCGCCGTCATTGTCGGTGTCTGTCTGGGTGTAATCCTCCAACAGATTGATCGAGCCTGCATTGGTGATGGTCTGCGGGCCGGCGAAGCCGCCCTGAAGCAGAATGCCGATCACGTCATTGGCGTTGTTGGAGGTGATGGCGCCGTTGTTGGTGACGTCGTTGTTGGAATCCACCGTGATGGCGGTTTGCCCGGCAGTGACGGCGATGGAGCCGGCGCTGGTGATCGTCACGTCGCCCGCCGAAGCGTTCGAGGCGTTTGAGGTCACCACCGGCGTCGTCGTCGCCGTGGAAATGGTGAGATCATCGGCGCGTGCGTCGCGCACCGCTGCGCCGACGAGTGCGACGGCCAAACCTGCGAGCGAAAAACGAGTGAGGCTCATGCCGGCTCCGATCCCCTATCCCTGGCGGCGGCGCGTCCAGGGCGGCGTGTGAACGCCCGCCCGTCCGGCCTGGGCCGGCGCTCCCCGCACAAATTTCAGCCGCCCGTCCCTGGGCGGCGCTTTGGGCTTGGCATGCCGGCTTTACCGAATTTTGTCCATAGCCGGGCGCACCGGTAAGATTTTGCACAAATTGCGGATTTCATGCTCGGCGCGAAACGAGCCCGCCCCGCCCCGAACAGGCGAAAGCCGCGCCGTTCAACGCGCCCGTGCGGTGAGGAAGATCATCCCCGTGTAGCCGCTGCGGATTTCCTCGGCCCGGTCGCCGATCAGGGTCACGGAAATGTTTTCCGCCAAGGACGCGAACGCCGCCTCCAGGCTGTCGGGCGTAATCGATACGGCGGGGAAGTCCTCGGTTCCCACCTGATACCCGCGCGACCCCGCCAGAAACGCCGCCGCCAGTACCCCGCCCGGACGCACCGCGCCCGCGAACGCTGCGCAGGCGCGCTCGAACTCGTCTTGGCGTTCGGTGATCGATTCCGCGCAGAAGAACATCGTGGCCGCATCCCAATTGCGCGCGGGAAGATCGAAGATGGAGCCCTGCACGATGTCCGCCTTCGCGTTCAACGCTTGGATTGGCTCGGCGATGTCAGCGCGCGCGCGATCATGCGCACTTTGGGCGATCGACCAGAAATGCGTCCACGGCGCGCGCAGGCGCCCGCCCGCGAGTTCCTTGCGCAGCCACAACACGTTCGCTTCCGAATATTCCCAGGCCGTGACGCGGCTGGCCACCGGCAGCGCCGCGAGCAGCGGAAACAGATTGGGACCCGTGCCGACATCGACGCATTCGATCTCACGCGCGCCAGCGCCCGCGGCCAGCGCCTCCGCCGTCAGGCGCACCACGCGATCGTCGTCGGGATGGGGGTCGGCGTAATAGTGCGCGACATAGGCTTCCGGGTCGAAGCGCGACCAAGCGAAATCCTCGTTGCCGTGCGGGGTGCGATCCGACATGGGCCCTCCTTAGGGCGCCAGTCTAGACTGCTTCGCCGCGCGCGAAAGCCTTACGGCGTGCGGCGCGCGCGCAGATCCGGACGCATCGGCTCGGCCTGGACGCGCGGGGCGCCGATCGCGGCGCACAATTCACCCACGCGCGCGGGCGGCACCGCCGGCGAGAAGAAGAAGCCCTGCAGCTCGTTGACGCCCACCAGGCGCATGACGGAGGCTTCCGCTTCGGTCTCCACGCCCTCGGCGACGATCCGCATGCCAAGGCCCCGCCCCAGCGTGACCACCGATTGGATGATCGTCAGCGCGCGCTTGCGCTCTTGGATGTCGGTCACGAAAGCGCGGTCGATCTTGATCTTGTCGAAGCGGAAATCGGAGAGATAGCGCAGCGACGAATAGCCGGTGCCGAAATCGTCCAGCGCGATCTTGAAGCCCAGCGCGCGCACCGCTTCGAGGATCTGGCGGTTGCGATCAGTGGATTCCATCAGCACGCCTTCGGTGACCTCCAGCACGATCCGGCTGGGCTCGACCTGATGCTCGGCGACCAATTGCTCCAGCAGCTCCACCAGATCGACATGGCGGAATTGCACGGGCGACAAATTGATCGACACTTCAAGGTCGGGCCAATTCTTGGCTTCGGTGAAGGCGCGGTTCAGCACGTAGGCGCCCAGCGCGGGCATCAGCCCCGCCTCTTCCGCGATCGGCACAAACACGCCGGGCGAGATGTCGCCCTTGGTGGGATGGCGCCAACGCAGCAGCGCCTCGAGCCCTTTGACGCGCCCATCCGCGCACGACACGACAGGCTGATAGTGCAGCGCAAGCTCGCCCGCGCGCAGCGCGGCGTGCAATTCAAGTTCGACTTCGCGGCGCTGCTCCACCTCGGCGGCCATTTCGGCGCAGAAGAACATGGCGCGGTCGCGGCCCTGGTTTTTGCCCTGGTAAAGCGCAATGTCGGCGTGACGCATCAGCTCTTCGGGCGAGCCGCCGTGATCAGGCGCCATGGCGATGCCGATCGAGGCGGTCATGCGCACGTGCTGGCCCCACACGTCGAAATGTTCCTCGAACGCCGTGCTCAGCCGCTCTGCCAAGTCCGCGCCCGCATCGGGGCGCGTAGCCAGACGCAGCACCGCGAACTCGTCGCCGCCGAAGCGCGCGAGGAAATCGTCGGGCGCCAGCGCGCTGGTCAGCCGCGCCGCGACCGACATGATCAGCGAGTCTCCCGCCTGGTGACCCATCGTGTCGTTGATGTCCTTGAAACGATCGACATCGATATAGGCGACGATGATGTTCGTGTTGTTGCGCGAGAGCACAAGCCCATCGAGCGCTTCCTGCAGGCGCTCCACGAAATGATGCCGGTTCGGCAAGCCCGATAGCGCATCGTGCAAGGCTTGGAAGCGCGATTCTTCTTCGCGATCGGCCAGCGCGGCGGACGCGCGCTTGAGGCGGCGAATGAACGCGGCGGTGAGCAGCCCGGCGGAAAAGAGCGCCGCCACCACCAGCGGCAGAATGAACACCATCAGCGCATGGCCAGGCCGGCGCGTCGTCCAGGTGAGGTGGCCCAGCGGGGTATCGTCATCGGCCATGAACGGCTCGACGGCGCGACTCGCCCCGCGCATGGGCTCTGCGCTGAGCGCGAGATCGGGCAGCAGGAGTCCGGCGCCGATATCGCTCATGAATTTTTCGTCCGCCGCCACGAAGCTCAGCAGCAGATAGGGCGTGCCGCGCAACAGCGCGGCGTTGACGTTGGGCACGATCGTGATGGCGGAGACCACGTAGGCGTCGCCATCGACATTGAGCACATGGGCGGACCATCCGGCGTGGGTGGCGCCCAGCAATTCGCGATAATTGTTCTGCCCCAGTTCGAAAGCGCGCGCGCGCGCGCGCAGGCCAGAGGCGACGCCCCCGCGCGCCTCGCGGACCACCAGCGCCGAATCTGTGGCGTGCAACGCAAAGGCTGCGCGCGGCTCCACATTCACGCCGTTCACGTAAGCGTAAACAGGCTCGTTGGCGCTGTTGAGAATAAAGACCTCGTCATGGCCGTAGGTCTCGTTCAGGAAGGCGCCGATCTCGATGTCGGTCCAATCAGTATTGACCTGGCCCATCGCCACGTTGATCACCGCGTCATCCCACCAGGCGATCGATTTCTGCTCGTCGAGCACGCGGCTCACGCCGTCGTCGAGCGCGTTCTCGACTTGCTGGCGCTCGCGCTGAACCGCGTCCCGATCAGCCGACCAGCCCGTGTAAACGATCACCGCCACCAGAAGGACGCTGAAAAACCCGAGCGCCGCGCCGATCAAGGCCGTCAGCCTGCGCAGATCGTTCTTATAGTGAACGGTTTTTAAGCTCGACAGCAACATAGACTTGGCCAAACGAAGACAAGACGCCAAGCCGAACCCTGGCAAGCTAAAGATAATTTCAGAGACAACTTGAAATTCAGTTACTCACATCCTCAAAAAGGTAGATGCGCCCTCATTTATAGTTACTTCTTTCTTGCAAGAACTTAGCTTGCCGCACCGAGGAAATCGGTGGCGCCGGTTGTTAACAAAGGTAAATATTCTTTTCTGGCTTGTCTTTAACTGCTTTACGCTTTATTAGTATATTCGCTGCCTTGCGCCGGCTGGGTTCGGACTCGCCAGGTATTCACTGGCGGCGGGCAAGAATTATAGTTAACGACAGGTGATTGATGACCCGGTACGTGGTGAAAACGCGAGCCGACAGCCCCGCGCTCGACCGCGCCGCGCGCGCGATCGAGCAAGCATCTTGGAACGCGCTGGGGTACCTGAATTTCACGCGCGCCCATTTCCGGCACTACGACGCACTGCTGGAGCGCTACAAGGATTTCCAGATCTGCCTCGTGGATGAGCCGACCGGTTACCCTGTGGCGATCGGCTGCTGCGTGCCCTTCTATTGCGACGACCCCGCCCGCCTGCCGGCCGAGGGCTGGGACTGGATCGTGGAAAGCGCCGGCCGGGCCGACACCACGCCCAACATGCTGGGCGGGCTCGGCGTTTCGGTGCCGCAGGTGCACCGCTCCAAAGGGCTGGCGCGGCTTGTGATCAAGGCGATGCGCGACATGGCCGAGACTTGCGGCTTTGAAGGCGTCGTCATTCCGGTACGGCCCACCTCGAAGGCCCAACACCCCGATGTCCCCATGGCCGATTACGTGACCTGGCGCGACGAACGCGGGCGCGCCTACGATCCGTGGCTGCGCAGCCACCTCGCCGCCGGCGGGCGCATCGTGGGCGAAGCCACGCGCTCGATGGTGGTGGAGGAGCCAGTGCCCTTCTGGGAGACCTGGGCGGGGCGCACCTTCGATGAATCGGGCCGCTACGACATCCCAGGCGCGCTTGCGCCCGTGTCAGTCGATCTCGAGCGCGGCGTGGGCCGCTACGAAGAGCCCAACGTGTGGTTCGCTTACGCGGCTTAAACCGCGGCGCGCAGATCGTTGGCCGAGTAGTCTGGGAATTCGACGGCGGCGCCGTAGAGGAAGCCTTGCGCGAATTCGCAATTCATCGCCGCGAGCGCATCGGCGGTCGCCTGATCTTCCACGCCTTCGGCGGTGACGGTGAGCCCCAGCGCCTTGCCGAGACCGACCAACGCGCCGACGATGGTGGCGTTCTCCCTGTCAGCGGTGAGCGTCGAGACGAACGAACGGTCGATCTTCAGTTTGTCGATCGGCAATTCGCGCAGCAGAAACAGCGATGAATAGCCGGTGCCGAAATCGTCGAGCGCGATTTTCACGCCCTGGTTCTTGAGCGACATGAGCGCGGTCTTGGCGCGCTGCACATCGCCGATCATCGCGCTTTCGGTGACTTCGATTTCCAGCCGCTGCGCTGGGAAGCCGGTCTCCTTCAAGGTGCGCAGCACTTTTTCCGGGAACCATTGATCGCGCACCTGGCTGGGCGAAATGTTCACCGCGAGCATGAAATCGCCGGGCGTGTTGAGCGCTTTGCGGCACGCTTGCGCCAAGAGCGCCCAGAACATGGCGTCGACCAGGCCCGCCTCTTCGGCCACGGGAATGAATTGCGCCGGCGAGATCATGCCGCGCTCTTTATGCGGCCAGCGCGCCAACACCTCGAAGCCCGCGAGCGCGCCATTGTCGAGACGCACGACGGGCTGGAAAAACGGCACGATGTCGCCCGCCGGAATCGCAGCGCGCAAGTCAGATTCGAGCGCGGCTTTCCATTTTAACTCTTCGTCGATTGAAGAGTCGAAGAATTTGAAGGCGCCGCGATCTTCCTTGGCGCGCAGCATGGCCGCATCGCCGCGCTGAACGAGATCGGCGCCGGTGCGTCCGTCGCTCGGGCACATGGCCACGCCAATCGAGGCGCCGACGGTGAGCTTCAGCCCGTTCACCAGGATCGGGGCGGAAAGTTCGTTCAGGATACGCCGCGCGGCTGCGCCCACCGCTTCGCGCCCGCACGGGCCCTCCAGCAGCACGGCGAATTCATCCCCGCCCAGGCGCGCGGCGAAACTATCGTCGCGGATGCAATTTTGCAGACGCGTGGCGATCACTTGCAGCAATTGATCGCCAATGGCGTGGCCGTGCACGTCGTTGATCGGCTTGAAGCGATCGAGATCGACGAACATCAGCGCGAACGCGTCCTGCTCTTCCCCGATCAGGGAAAGGCGCCGCTCAAGCTCCTCCAGGAAATGGCGCCGATTGGCCAGGCCCGTCAGCGGATCGTGGCGCGCCAGCGTTTGCGCGCGCGCTTCGGCGGCTTCGCGTTCGCTGATTTCAGCCGAGAGCGTTTCGTTGGTTTTGATCAGATCCTGCGTGCGCTCCTGCACCGTGCGCTCAAGGCTGTCGCGGATCGCGTCGAGCTCCAGCACGGCCTGGCGACGATCGAGCTGGGCTTTCACGCGCGCGGCCACGCTCACCGAAACCAACAAGAGTCGTGGCGTGACGCTTGGCGTCTATCACACC
>CAZWQS010000030.1:0-3814 GCA_964635925.1 uncultured Terricaulis sp.
AACACTTTACTTTGCGCGCCGCGCCCGGCGCGTCCCGCTCTCCCAAACGGGAGACCAGTTCAGAGCAAACCCGCAAGCGCCGCGCGCTGTGCGGCTGAACGCGCAACGAGCAGGGCGTTGGCGCCTGAGCGCAGACGCGCGATAAATCTCCATGCCTCACCCCCATCTCTGGCCCGCGATCATCGGCGCCGCGATCGGCTTTGGGCTGATCGCCTGGGCGAGCATCTGGCTGGCGCGCACATGGGAGACGCTGCATCGCCGCTGGCTGATCGCGGCGCTGATCGGCGTGTTCGAGCTCGTCTATTGGGTCAATGTCTATGCGTGGCTGGTGGAGCCGAACCGCCTAGTAGTGCGCGAGATCGAAATTGTCAGCGATCATTGGCAAGGCGCGCCGATCACCATCGCCGCGCTTGCCGATACGCATGTGGGCGGGCCGCATGTCGATTCCGCGCGCATGGGGGCCATCGTGGCCCGCGTGAACGGGCTTCATCCCGATCTCGTCGTGCTGTTGGGCGATTACGCGGCGTTTCACGCGCCGGAGGTTGAGCGTACGGGCGCGGAGCAACAGGAAATCCTCGGCGGCGTCGCCACCTTCGCGGCGCTCACCGCCCCGCTCGGCGCGGTGGCGGTGATCGGCAATCACGACGTTTGGTACAGCCGCAGCTCGATCACCGAAGCGCTGCAAAACGCCGGCATCGCCGCGCTTTGGAATAGCCACGTCGTCATCCCGCGCGCCGGCGGCGATGTGATCATCGCCGGGCTTGAAGACGACATGACCGGCCATCCCGATTTCGCAGCCGCGCTCGATGGCGCGCCCAGCGGCGATACGATCGTGCTCTCGCACTCGCCCGATCCGTTCCCGCAAATGCCGCAAGGCCCCGCGCTCATGCTCGCGGGCCACGGCCATTGCGGGCAGGTGACGATTCCATTGATCGGCCGCCCGATCGTGCCGTTGCGCAACGCGAAATACGCGTGCGGCCTGATCGAGGAAAACGGAAACACCATGTTCGTCACCGGCGGCATCGGCACGAGCATCCTGCCCGTGCGCTTCCTCAATCCGCCGGAAATCGTGTTGATCCGCTTGCGCGGCAGCCGGCGATCGCCTTCTTAAGCGCTCGCCGGCTCGCCGCCCAAACCGAACAGCGTGAAGCCGCGCCGCTTGCGTGCGGGCTTCTTGAAAATCTCGCGCGCTTCAAACCATTGCAGCGCAAGCGCGGCCACCTCCGGCGCTTCCGGTTCGCCCACGAGCCAATGGCTCATCTCGGCGAATTCATGGAAATGCGCCTGGCCGTTCGGAAAGCGAGCGACGATGCGCTGCACGGTGGAAGATGCGTTCACCCGGTCGCGCCCGCCGGCGATGGCCAGCACTGGCGCGCTGATGCGATAGACCGGCGCCTGGCCCGCGGTGGAATGATCCATCCACCATTGCACGGTCTCGCGGATGGCGCGCCCGCTCTCGGGCACGAAGCGCGCAAACGCGTGGCGCGCATCTTCGCGCGAAAGCCGATCCAAAGTCGTCGCGCGCGCGACGCGATAATCCGGCGGCACCGGCCGGCGCCAGTAATCGCCCAGCAGCGAAAGGCCGAAATGATTGGAATGTTCGTCCAGTGTCGTCGGCGGCACGCCCCACGGCGCGCTGGGCGCCAGCAGCACAAGCCCCGCCACAGGCGTTTGCATCGCCGCCATCTGCACCACAAGCCCGCCGAGCGAATGGCCCACCAGCACAGGCGGCGCGCGCAGACCCTTCGCGTAATGCGCCACCGAGGCCGCGTAATCGCGCAGCCCCGTCTGCGCCAACGCCTCCAGATCGGCGCCGCGTTCGTGATGCGGCAGATTGGGCGCGTGCGTTTCAAAGCCGGCGGATTCAAACGGCTCACGGAACGCGTCGAACGCCCAGCCGCCGCAGAATGCGCCGTGCACAAACACAACCGGTGTCATGGATGCACGCTTCACGGTTTCGCCGCCATCGCGGCGCCCATCAGGCTGACAATCATCTTAAGCCCCCACGCTGTATTTTCTGAACCGTTGCGCGATCTCTTGATAAATGTCGCGCTTGAACGGGATCACCAACTCAGGCGCCGTTTCCAACGGGGCCCAACGCCAATCGCTGAACTCAGGCGTGTGCGTATCGAGTCTGATGTCAGAGTCGCGCCCTTTGAACCGGAACGCAAACCATTTCTGCCGCTGACCTTTGTAGCGTCCGCGCGACAGTTTCTTGCGCACGTCGATGGGGAATTCGTAATAAAGCCAATCTGCCGTTTCTTCGAGCAATTCTGCGTGCGCGGGTTTCACGCCGATCTCTTCCTCCAGTTCCCGAAACGCAGCTTCCGTAGCGGATTCCCCGCGATCGACCCCGCCCTGCGGCATTTGCCACTGATACGGGCCTTCCGTTGCGGCGCGCTTGCCGAGGAACACCAAGCCTTCGCGATGAAACAAGGCGAGGCCGACATTGGGGCGGTAGTGCTTGGGATCTTTCAGCGCGGTCATCTGCGCGTGGCGCGTGCATTCAGCACGGCCGAGGCGGGCGCCAATTGATAGCCGCGTGTTTCGATGTCGCGCGCCCAGCGGCTGACTTGCTCCATCGTCACAGGATAAGCGAAGCCCGCGCCGATCGCGCTTTGGTTCTGCAGCGCCAGCGCTTCGAGGTTCAGCAATTGCTCGTCGATCGCTTCGGCTTCGCGGCGCGCATCGATGATGCGGTCGGCGGCGGTGCTGGCCAGCCCTGCGCGCGCGGCTTCCACCGAAAGCGCGGTGCGTTGGCCGATGCCGGAAGAGATGAACACAAGCCCGCGCCGGCGCAGCGCCTGCACCACCGGCTGCGACGCGGCGGCCGAGGTCGCAAAGCGCGCGCCCTGATAATTGGTCACGCCGAAATAGCCGCTCGCGCGCGAGAGCAGCAATTCAAGCCGCGTGATGTTTTGCTGCGCCGAGGCGGTGGAGAGCAAAGCTTGTGGGCCGGTGTCGTCGGCGTCGGGGTCGAACGGCTCCATCGGCAGCTCAAGCAGCACTTCGTGACCGCGCGCGCGCGCGCGATCGATCCAGGTCTGCAGATCGGCGACGTACGGCACGAAGGACAGCGTCACCCCAGGCGGCAGTTCGTCGATCGCCTGCTGCGTGGCGCGCGCGTTGAAGCCGAGCCCGCCAATCACGATCGCCACCATCGGGCGGTTCGCATCGCGCGTGAACGGGCGCGCATACGCCTGCGCGGGCGTGCGCCCGTCTGCGGCGATGATCGGCAGCGGGCCGTTCGGCCCGCGCTCAGTCAGTCCCGCGATCGGCGCACGCGGCAATGGGCGCACCGGCGCGCGCGCGGCGCTCGCCTCGGGCGTTTCCACCACGGCCACGCGCAATTCGCCCGTGGAATCGATTTCACCGACCTCGGCTTCGTACGGCGGCAGTTCGGAGAGATCGAACACCGACATCTCCTCCTCGCCCATCGCGTCGGAGAGAGAGATGCGCGGCGCGGTTTCGGCGGAGGCTTCGCCGGGCGCCAGCGAGATCACGCGGCGCGGCCCCGCGGCGCCGGGATCGCCGAACACTTGGATCATTCCGAACGCGCCAAGGCCCAGCACGCCGGTGACGGCGAGCGCGGCGAGCCTGTGGTTGATCGGCGGCAGGCGTGGCAGCCGGAGCGGCATTGCGACCCTTCGCGTGGGCGAATCAGAAGCGCCGAGCATCGCTGAATTCGTCTCACGCGTCACTAACGCGCGCCGCGAAAACCGCTTGTTTACCGGTGTTTACAAGGCGTTAAAGCGCACTCTTACCCAGCCCGTGCGCGCAGCCGCTCGGCAACCAGGCCCTGGCGCAGGAATTC
>CAZWQS010000030.1:3914-21202 GCA_964635925.1 uncultured Terricaulis sp.
CTTACCCAGCCCGTGCGCGCAGCCGCTCGGCAACCAGGCCCTGGCGCAGGAATTCCAGCGCGCGCGACATCTGGTAATCCTCTTCGGCGTCCCAGCTTTCCGGGGGCTGATCGGCGGGCATGTGCGCGCCGCGCCGCTCGGCGCCGGTTTCGTTGTCGAGCGCATTCGGCAGATCGGCTTCCGAGAAGGCGGCGCGGCGGATTTCTTCCTCCGTCACGCGGCGGGCGGCCACTTCCATGTCGGGCTCGATGCCCGCGCCTTGGATCGAGCGGCCGGCCGGCGTGTAATAGCGCGCGGTGGTGAGGCGCAGCGCCCCGTCGCGCCCGCCTTCGAGCGGGATCACGGTCTGCACCGAGCCCTTGCCGAACGAGGCCATGCCCACGATCAGCGCGCGGTTGCGGTCCTGCAGGGCGCCGGCGACGATTTCGGCCGCCGAGGCGCTGGCGCCATTGATCAGCACGACCACCGGCACGCCGGCCATGTCGTCGCCGCGGCGCGCATTGTAGCGCGTGACCTGCTCAGGCCGGCGCCCGCGCGTGGAGACCACTTCGCCGCCGTCCAGGAATGCGCTCGACACTTCGATCGCCTGATCGAGCAGGCCGCCCGGATTGTTGCGCAAATCCAGCACGATGCCGCGCAAACGCCCGCTGGTGTCGCGGCGCACTTCGCGGATCGCGTCCTGCAGCATGGCGCCGGTGCGCTCGTTGAACGTGGAGATGCGGATCACGCCGACATCGCCGCCTTCGATGCGCGCGGTGACGGCGCGCACATTGATGATTTCCCGCGTCAGCGTCACGTCGAACGGATCGACGCCTTCGCGCGCCACCGTGACCGTGATCGAGGTGCCGACATCGCCGCGCATGCGGCGCACGGCGTCGTTCAGATTCACGCCGACAATGCTTTCGCCGTCGAGCGCGGTCAGCAAATCGCCGGCCTGGATGCCGGCGCGCGCCGCCGGCGTGCCGTCGATCGGGGAGACGACGCGCACGACGCCTTCCTCGCTGGTGACTTCAATGCCGAGCCCGCCATATTCGCCGCGCGTCTGCACCTGCATGTCGCGGTATTCGGTGGCGTTCATGTAGGAGGAGTGCGGATCGAGGGAGGAGAGCATGCCGTTGATGGCCGCCTGCATCGCCTCTTCGTCGTCGATCTCGACGACGTAATCCTGCTCAACGCGCGCCAGCACGTCGGCGAAAAGTTCCAATTGGCGGTAGATGTCGCCCCGGTCGCGCTCTTCCGGCGCCGACCAGGCCAGCGCGCCCACACACGCGGCCAAACCCACTGCCGGCGCGGCGATCCAAGCTAGGCGCATTCCTCGCACTCCCCAGGGCGCGGCGCGCCCCAAAAACTCAAACCGGCGCGGCGCGCCATACTCAAACTCGGGCGAGCTTCGCCCGATTCGCGTTAACCGGCCCGAACCCCGCGCTCCGCGGTGAGGCCGCGGGCGGTAAGCCAGCGGCCCGGATCGATCGGCCGGCCGTCACGGCGCACTTCGACATACAATTCCGGCGCCGTCATGTCTGAAATCGGCATTTCGCCGATCGGCTGGCTACTTCGTACAGTATCGCCCACGCGAACCCGCACGTTCTCCAACCCGGTCAGGACCAAAGCGTAACCACCGTCCAGATTAAGGATCAAGACTTGGCCGTAGCTGCGGAAGGGGCCGGAATAGGTCACTTCCCCCGCGCCGGGAGAAACCACCTGCGCGCCGGCCCGCGTGCGCAGGCGCGCGCCCTGGGCCGGGGGGGCGCCGGCCGTGTCGCGGGCGCCGTAAGCGGCCACCACGCGGCCCTCCGCCGGGGCCACCCAGGCGGCGGGGATCACGCCTGTTCCGCCAGCCCCAGGACGGCGCGTCGCGCGCGCGGCGGCCTGCTGGGCGAGTTCGCGCAAATTGCGTGCTTCGGCGGCCAAAGTGCGCGCGCGCCGTTCGGCGGCGGCGGCGTCGCGGGTGAGCGAGGCTTGCACGGCGCGGCGGCGCGCGGTCAGCGTCGTCAATTCGGCGCGCTCGGCGTCGATGGCGGCTTGCGCTTCGGCCAGGATGGTCTGCTCCAGCAGCACGGCGCTTTCATCGGCGCGGGCCAGCGCCAGCGCTTGCCCGCTGCGCCGTTCGGTGTTGGCGAAGGCGGGCGCGGCGGCGCGCGCGAAGATGCCGGCGCGCACCGCGCGCGGCTCGGCGCGGCGCTCGGCGAAGGCGGCGGCGATCAGCGCGGATTCAAACGCGCGGCGGGCTTGGCGCTGCGTCTGCGCATCGCCGGAAATCTGCACGCGGAGCTGCGCCAGGCGCTCTTCGGCGGCGGTGGCGGCGGCTTCCGCTTCGCCGCGGCGGCGCCCGGATTCCACCAGGCGCGCGTCGAGCTGCGCGATCTCGCGGCGCGCGGCGGCGGCTTCATTGCGCAAACGCTCCGCACGCGCGGTCTCGCTGCGGCGATCGCGTTCGGCCTGCGCGGCGGTGCGCGTTTGCGCGTGAACATCGTTGGAGAGCATCGCGAGCGCGCCTGCCGCGCACGCGACAAGGACGCAGGCGCGCATCATGCGCGTCTTAGCCATTGATTCACCATACCGTCCGGGATCTGACGTCCCGATCCGATCAGCTTAGGCATGGAAGCGTGAGAACCGCGTAAACCAAACGGTAAAATGCGCGCTAATCGCGGTGATACGGCGTTTTCGCCAGTATGGTGATCGCACGGTAAATTTGCTCGGCCAGCATCACGCGCACCAATTTGTGCGGCCATGTCTGGCGCCCGAACGCGAGCTTCTCGTCGGCTTGATCCTTCAGCGTCTGCGCCGCGCCGTCGGCGCCGCCGATCCAGAAGGTGGTCGCGCCCACGCCGTCGTCGCGCCAGCGCGCGAGCTTCTCGGCCAATTGCCGCGAGGCCCACTCGGCGCCGCGTTCATCCAGCAAAACCTTGCGCGCATCGTCGGGCGTGGCGCGGAAGAGCGCGGCGGCTTCCGCGCGCATATCGCCCGCGGGCTTGCCTTCAACCTCGGTGAGATCGACCGATTTGAACCCCAGCGCGCGCCCGTGCGCGGCGGCGCGCTGCACATAGTCCGCCGCGAGCGCCGCTTCCGGGCCGTCGCGCAGACGCCCGACAGCGGCGATCAATATGCGCATGTCAATTGGCGGCGGAAGGGCCCGCGCCCATCCAAATCTTCTCGATATTGTAAAACGTGCGCACTTCGGGGCGGAACAGATGCACGACGACATCGCCCGCATCCACCAACACCCAATCGGCTTGCGGCAAGCCTTCGATCTGCACGTCCTTCACGCCCATATCCTTGAGCTTGCGCATGACGTGATCGGCCAGCGCCGAGACATGGCGCCCCGAGCGCCCGGAGGCGATCACGAGCATGTCGGCGAAGGAGGATTTGCCGCGGATGTCGATGGCGAGAATATCCTCGGCCTTATCGTCTTCCAGCGAAGCCAGCACGGCCTTGACGGCCGCATCCGCATCAATGCCGCGCTTGGGGCGCGCGGACTTGGGCGTGGCGTTTCCGGCTTTGGCCGCGGCCGGCGCGCGTTTGATTTCAGGTGACAGGCGTTCGATCCTTCTGGCAGCCCCAGGGCGCCTATTTATCACTTCCGCCGCCCCTTCGCCACCGCCGCCCGCTTCCTGAGCGCGGTGGAGGATTGGGGATGGTGGCGGGCGTTCAGAAAAATCCAGCCCTCGGGCGCACTTAAGCGCGCGCTTGGGGCGCTGCCGGGGCGCGATACAATCGCCACGGGAACCGCGCGCGCCACCTCGCGCCAGCGCCGCCATTTGTGAAAATTGCCGAGATTGTCTTCGCCCATCACCAACGTGAACGCCACGCCCGGATAGCGCCGCTTCAAGGCGCGAATGGTCTGATAGGTGAAGGCGAGGCCCAGGCGCTCTTCCAGATCGGTGACGATCATCTTGGCGCCTTGCGCGCAGCGCCGCGCGCTTTGCAGCCGCTCCGCGAACGGGCTCGATTTGGCTTTCAGCGGATTCTGCGGTGAGACGAGCCACCAAACCTGATCAAGCCGCAAACGCTTCAGCGCGGTTTCGGCCACGTGCGCATGGCCCGCATGCGCGGGGTCGAAGCTGCCCCCGAAGAGGCCGATGCGCATGCCGGAATAGGCGCGGGGAAGGCCGTGTGTCACGGCCTGATCTGCCCCTGACCGCGCACCACGTATTTGAATGTCGTGAGCTGCGCCGCGCCCACCGGCCCGCGCGCGTGCAGCTTGCCGGTGGCGATGCCGATCTCGCCGCCAAAGCCGAACTCGCCGCCATCGGCGAATTGCGTCGAGGCGTTGTGCAGCACGATCGCGCTATCCACCTCGCGCAGGAATTGATCCGCCGCAGCCTGATCCTCGGTGATGATCGCGTCCGTATGCTTGGAGCCATAGAGGCCGATGATGGCGATCGCCTCTTCAATGTCCGACACCGCGCGCACGGCGATGATGGGAGCCAGATATTCCGCACGCCAATCCTCGGCGCTGGCGCGTGTCACGCCGGGCCATAGCCGCATCGCCTCGGGCCCGCCGCGAATTTCGCACCCCTGCGAGTCCAGCGCGCGGGCGATGGGCGGGAACAGGTCTTCCATCACCGCGCGGTCGATCAGCAATTTCTCGGTCGCGCCGCACACCGAAACGCGCCGCATCTTGGCGTTGACGACGATGTCGATCGCCTTCTGCGGATCGGCGCTCGCGTGCACGTAGGTGTGGTTCACGCCCTCAAGGTGCGCGAACACCGGCACGCGCGCTTCATCCTGCACGCGCTGCACCAGTGACTTGCCGCCGCGCGGCACGATCACGTCGATCGCGCCGTTGAGCCCCGCCAGCATCATGCCCACAGCGGCGCGATCGGCGCTGGGCGCGGCCTGGATCGCATCTTGCGGCAAGCCCGCTTCGGCCAGCGCCTCGCGCAGCACCGCCACGATCGCCGCCACGCTTTGGGCGCTGTCTGAGCCGCCGCGCAACAGGATCGCGTTGCCCGCGCGCAGCGCGAGCGCGCTGGCGTCCGCCGCCACGTTGGGCCGGCTCTCGAAAATCATGCCGATCACGCCAAGAGGCGTGCGCACGCGCTGGATCACAAGCCCGTTCGGGCGCGTCCATTCGCTGTCCACCGCGCCGACCGGATCGGGCTGGGCGGCGATGGCTTCAACGCCGCCGGCGATCGCCTCCATGCGCTGCGCATTGAGCATCAACCGGTCGAGGAACGCAGCGTCGCGCCCATTGGCTTCGGCGGCGCGCATGTCGGCGGCGTTGGCGTCAATGATCAGCGGCGCGGCGGCGCGAAGGCGCGCGGCCATGGCGTGCAACGCGGCGGTGCGCGCCGCGCCTGTGGTGAGCGCAAGCGCGCGCGTGGCTTCGCGGGCGGAATTGCCGGCGGCGTGCATCTGGGCTTCGAGTTCGGTCATTGTCATCAAGCTAGCGCGCCGTCAGCACCAGGTCATCGGCATGCACCAGGGCCGCGCCCGCCGCATAGCCTAAAACATCGGCAATCGCGCCGCTCTTCAGGCCCTTGATGCGCTCGGCGTCGGCCGCGTCATAGCGCGTCAGGCCGCGCCCGATCTCGCCGCCCGCCGCGCTGAGGATGCGCACCGCATCGCCTTTCTCGAAGCGGCCCTGCACGGCGGTGACGCCCGCCGGCAGCAAGCTCTTGCCGCCCGCCAGCGCCTGCGCGGCGCCGTCATCCACCACCAGCGCGCCTTGCGGCGCGAGGTGGCCGGCGATCCAGGCCTTGTACGCCGCGCGCGGACTGGCCGTCGGCAGGAACCAGGTCGCGCGCGCGCCTTCGGCGAGGCGGCGCAGCGGATGATGATCGCCGCCCTTGGTGATGGCCACCGCGCAACCCGCGCGCGTCGCGATCTTCGCGGCTTCGATCTTCGTGCGCATGCCGCCCGAGCCCAGCGCGCCGGGATCGCCCGCCATCGCTTCGATCGCAGGATTGATCTCGCGCACCTCGGGAACGAACGCCGCGCCCGGCTGCTTGCGCGGATCGGCCTCGTAAAGCCCGTCGATGTCGGAGAAGAGGATCAGCGCGTCCGCTGAAATCATCTGCGCGGCGCGCGCGGCCAAACGGTCATTATCGCCATAGCGAATCTCAACAGTGGCGACGGTGTCGTTCTCATTGATGATCGGCGCGGCGCCCAGATCGAGCAGCGTCTCCAGCGTGGCGCGCGCATTAAGCCAGCGGCGGCGGCGCTCGGTGTCGTCCGGCGTCAGCAGCGCCTGCGCGACGGGAATGCCGTGGCGCGCGAACGCTTCTTCGTAGGCGCCCATCAGCCGCGCTTGGCCCGCGGCGGCGGCGGCCTGCTTCTCCTCAAGCCGCGCCGATTTGGAAAGTCCCAGCACGCGCCGCCCCAGCGCGATCGCGCCGGAGGAGACGATCGCCACGCTCTGCCCCGCCTTGCGCGCCGCGGCCACGTCGTCGGCCAGGGAAGCGAGCCACGCGCGCGCCGGCTGGCCCTGCTCGTCCACGAGCAAGGCTGAGCCGATCTTGATCACGATGCGTCGGGCGGAAGCGAGCGGGGAGGCCATCGCCTTGTATTAGGCGCCCGTCGCGCCGAATGCGAGGGGCGCTTGCGTTCGCATGCGACCTTGCCTAGGCCGCGAGGCATGCTGAAGGACCTGATGAAGCGCCTCTCGGGCGAATCCGCCGCGCCGCTGCCGCCGGAGGATGCGCGCATCGCCATCGCCGCGCTGCTGGTGATCGCTGCTCACGCCGATCATCATTACCACGAGAGCGAGCGCGCCATGATCGAGCGCGTGCTGGCTGACCGCTACGGGCTTGACGCCGCCGGCGCCGCCGCGCTGCGCGCAGAGGGCGAAGCGGCCGAGCAGGCGTCGATGGACCTCTACAAGTTCACCTCGCTGATCAAGCAGACGATCGA
This sequence comes from uncultured Terricaulis sp., assembly GCA_964635925.1. Taxonomy (GTDB): domain Bacteria; phylum Pseudomonadota; class Alphaproteobacteria; order Caulobacterales; family Aquidulcibacteraceae; genus Vitreimonas. The sequence goes on from CAZWQS010000030.1 coordinate 10,770, forward strand.
ATATGAGCAGCGCGCCAGCGTGCTGGAAGCGTTGTGGCGCGTGGTGCTCGCCGATTCAGATCGCGAAGCGCACGAGGACACGCTGATGCGCCGCGTAACGGATTTGCTCGGCCTGGACCCGCGCGAGAGCCATGAGGCGCGGCGCAGAGTGCAGAGCTAAATCCTTGGACCGCCGGCGTCCTCGCCCGCACGCTGCTTAAGCTTGCTACAAGAGTGCAGGTTGAAACGGATTGCCGGCGAGGACGCCGGCGGTCCAAGACCTAAGGCGTCCACTCGCCGCGCTCTTCCGGCGCTTCTTCCTGGACTTCCTCACCGCGCCGCGCGCGCAGCATGGCGGCGATCTCGTTCACCAGGTCGCGCACGCCCTGGCCGGAAACCCCGGAAACAAGGCGCACCTCCTTGCCAATCGCGCGCGAAAGCGCCGCGCGCTTGCGGTTGGCGTCCGCGGGCGTCATCGCGTCGATCTTGTTGAGCGCGACGATCTCGGGCTTCTCGGCCAAGCCTTCGCCGTACGCTTCGATCTCGTGGCGCACGGTGCGGTAGGCTTCCGTCGCGCTCTCGCCGGTGGCGTCGATCAGATGCACCAGCGCCACGCAGCGTTCGATGTGGCCAAGAAAGCGCGTGCCCAGCCCCGTGCCTTCCGCCGCGCCTTCGATGAGGCCCGGCAAATCCGCCATGATGAATCGCTCGCTATCGCTCACGCTGACGACGCCAAGGTGCGGATGCAGCGTCGTGAACGGATAATCGGCGACCTTCGGCGTCGCCGCGCTTACCGCGCGCAGGAAGGTGGACTTGCCCGCATTCGGCAAGCCGACCAGCCCCGCATCCGCGATCAGCTTGAGGCGCAGCCAAAGCGTGCGCTCTTCCCCTTCGAGGCCCGGATTGGCGTGATAGGGCGCGCGGTTGGTGGAGCTCTTGAAATATTCGTTGCCGAAGCCGCCATTGCCGCCCTTGGCGAGCAGCACCTTCATGCCGGCCTTATCGAGATCGAGCAGCAGCGTTTCCTGATCTTCGTCGAACACCTGTGTGCCTGTCGGCACTTTCAGCACCAGCGTCTTGCCATCGGCGCCATGGCGCGAGCGGCCCATGCCGTGCCCGCCGGTGCCGGCCTTGAAATGCTGCTGGAAGCGATAATCGATCAGCGTGTTGAGCCCATCGACGGATTCGATCCACACGTCCCCGCCCTTGCCGCCGTCGCCGCCGTCGGGGCCGCCATATTCGATGAACTTCTCGCGCCGGAACGAGACCGCGCCCGCGCCGCCATTGCCGGAGCGAATGTAGATTTTGGTCTGGTCGAGGAATTTCATGGGATGAAGCGAGTAGTGAATGGCGAATAGGGAGTAGGGAGGCGCGGCGAAAAAACGCTCTACTCCCTATTCGCTATTCCCTACGCCCTCAATCCGTTTCCCGCCGCCAACGCAGCGAAACGCGCTGGTCGCCGTTGCCCTGGAAGGTGGTGATCAGCACCAGGCGCGGGCGCATGGTCCATTCCAGGCGCGTTTGCGCCTGGCCGAGCCCGGTGCGCGCGACTTCGACGTACACGTCGCGCGTTAAGTATACCCCGCCCGCCACCAGGAAGCCGCCGGCTTCGTCCTGGCGCACGGCGAAGCGGTCGAGCCCCGCCGCCACGCGCGCGGCGTCCACCAGATCAAGCGAAGCGCGGCCCGAAAGGGCGGCCAAGCTGGAGGCGAGCTGGGCGGCCTCCAGTGCGGAGAGATCAGCCACGCCGCGCCCGAACAGGATTTGCGGCAGGATCTCATCCTCCGGCAAGGCCGGGTCGGAGCTGAAGGCGATCTCGGGATCGCGCGCCGTGCCGGTGAGGCGCATGGTGGCGGAGAGATCGGCCGTATCGCGCACGGCGGCCAGATTGATGCGCGCATCAAGCGGATCGCCGTCGAAGGTGATGGTCGCGTTCTCCACCGTGAAGGGTTGGCCGGAGAGGGCGATCGTGCCGCGAATGGATTCCGCCGTTCCGTAAACAAGCGGATGATTGGCCGTGCCGCCGAGCCTGAGATCGAGCGACCATTCCGCGTCCACGCCGCGCCCGCGCGTGAACACGCGCCCCGGCGCGCGCACGCGCACGTCGAGCGTGGTCGAGCCGTTGCGGCGCGGCGGCGTCGCTTCATCGTCGCTCGCGGCGACTTCGTCTTCCATGTCGGGGCGGTTGATCTCGATCACATCGAGCGTGGGAATGCCCGCATCGGGGTTGGAGGCGATGTCGATGGAGGCTTCGGCGATATTGAGATCGCCGCTGAACGTGGATCGCGCGCCTTCCCAAGCCAGCGTCAGCTCTCCGCTGGCGCGCGCGAACGCATCGGGGCGATCGGCCACGCGCATGTCGTCGATCACCACGACGATGCGCCCTTCGGTGGGGCTAACGCTGCCCCCGCTCGCGGTCAGCGCGCCTCCGCGTGGGCCCGCGGCGCTGAAGCGCTCGATCGTCACGCCGTTGTCGGTAATGGCGAGGCGGGCATTGAGATTGGCCAGCGTGACGCCGGTGAGCTTGTCTTCAAAGCGCCCGCCCGCGATCTCGACATAGCCGTCGCCCGAAAGATAGCCCGCGCCAAATTCAAGTTCGCCTTCGCCGTCGAGCTGGCCTTGCAGCGATTGATCCTGCAAACGCGCCGCCGCCCACAAGCTTTCCGCCGGCCCGCGCACGCTCCATCGCGCGCGCCCGCGCCGCTCGGGTGCAAGGGCGATGCGGATGGGGTCAACGCCAGTGACGACCGGCGCGTTGGCTTCGAAGTGTGCGACAAGCCCTTCGTCGGAACGCGCATCGATGGTCGCGGAAAGGCGGGTCGGATCGAGATCGCCGACGATCTGCATGTCCAGCGGCTCGCGTTGGCGGCCCGCGAAGCGCGCTTGGCGCAAGGCGACATTGGCGTCGCCCGAAAGGCCGGCGCCGTTGTTGGCGATGTTGATGCGGCCATCGATGATGCCGGTGGCGCGCTCGCCCCAGATCGCGGCCAAGGGCGCGATCGGCGCGTCTTCAACTTGCGCCGAGCCGCTCAGCGCGCGCCCGCGTTCGCGCCATTGCGCCTGCACCACCCCATCGCCCACGGCGACATTGAGCGCGGCCTGAATCTCGCCATTGCCCCAGGACGCTGTGATCGGCGCGCGGGTGAACACGTCTTCGCCCGCCAGTGTTCCACGCCCGTCAATGCGCGCATCGCTGCTTTCAAGATCGAGCGTCGCCGTGCCGGTGAACGCGAGCGGCGCCTGGCGCAAGCGCCCGCGCATGTCGAACTCGGCGGCGATCGTATCGAGCGGCCCGCGTGCGCGCAACGTCGCGGCGCGCACAAACAGATCGCCCGCGCGCGCGTCGGCGATCTGGGCGTTGAGCTGCATGGTTTCCGGCGTCAGAGAAAGCTGGCCGGCCAAACGCCCGCGCGCGCCGGGGATCACGTCGTCGATCGCGCCGTTGACGTCGAGCTCGGCGGTGACGCCTGCGCTTGCTACGCTTGCCGAACCTTGCAGCGCCAGCGCGCCGACCTGCGCATCAAGATTGCTCAGCGCCACAGCGCCTTCGCTGAGGACCACATTGGAGGCGGCGGTGAGCGGCTGGCCGGAGACGCTGCCTTGCACCTCGGCGACGCCTTGATAGCCGCGCCCGTTTGGCGCCAACGTGAAGGTGAGGCGCGGCTGCTCAACCACCGCGCCGCCGGCTTCAAAGCTTTGCATCAATGCTTCGGCGGTCAGCGTGGGGCGTGAGAGCGCGCCGGTGATGCGCCCGGTTGCGTCGAGCGCGCCGTCGATCACAGCGCCGCCTAGATCGAGCGGGCCGCGCGCGCTGGCTTCCAGCGAAAGGTTGGCTTGCCCGCTGACGATGCGGCCGAACACGCCGGCGCGCAGGCGTTGGCCGTCCAGGCGCGCGTGCGCCACGGTGAGGCCGCCATTCTCGCTGCGCAGCATGGCGTCCAGGCGTGGGCTCGCGCCCAGCAATTGTGGCACGATGTCGGGCCGGCCGGCGATGTTGGCGCCTTGGCCGGTGACGGTAGTGGTCCAGATGCGTGGCCCTTGCCGCGCCGGCGCAGCGAATGCGCGCCACGCGCCGGAAGCGCCGCCGCGCAGATCGGGGCTCAGCGCTTCGAGCTTACGCACGCGCCAATCGCCGGAGAATTCACCGTCGCCATGCCCAGCCCAGCCTTGGGCGTTGGCGGAGAGCGCATCGCTCTCCAACGTCGCGCGGTCGAGCGCAAAGCGCGCGCGCGCGCGATTATAGCCCAGCTCCGCGCGCAGGCGGCCATTCGCGAACGCGGCGGTCGGCGTTTCGGCGGCGCTGAGATCGGCGCTCAGCGTAAACGCGTCGTCGCTCAGCGCCGCGCGCGTCGGGCCGCGAAACAAAACGCGATGACCGAAGGCGTTGTCCACCTGCGCCTCAAGCGCGCCCTGGATGGCGGTCGTTCCGCGCGCGCGGCGCAACTCGCCCTCAAAGCGCGCCGCGCCAAGCTCGATCGGCGCCTCGCGCGCGATGGCTGAGGCGCGTTGCGTCGTCGCCACGATGTGCGCGCCATCGACCAATTCGCGTTCGGCGTTCAGCACGCCGTTGATCTCGGCGCTCAGAAGCGGCGTCTCGGCCCGCGCCTCGAACGCGCCGATGCGCTCGCCGCTGGCGTTGAGCGCCACGCGCTCGCCGATGCGCTGGGTCAGCGTTTCGAGGCCCGGCAGATGGGAAAGCTGCGCCTCGCCTTGCGCGCTCCAGCGTGCAGGCGTCCAGGCGGCTTCGCCGTTAAGCAGAGGTTCGGCGCCGATCGTGGCGGCATAGGTGGCGCGTCCGGTCTGCGCGTCGCCTTCGCCGAGGGCGCGGGCGCTGAAGCCCTGCTCGCCGACGCCCAGCAACCGCGCCAGCACGCCGCCCGGCGCGCTGACGACCTCGGCGTCGAGCGCGTAATCGCCATCGGGGCGATAGAGGATGCTGGCGCTGTCGGCGTCGGAATCGAGACGCGTCAATTGTAGGGTCAGCAAGCGCAGATCGTCGCCGTGCAAATCGAGTTCAAACCCCGCGCTGAATTGTGCGGCTTGCCCCACGACGGCTTCGGCCAAATCGATCTGATCGACCTTGATCCCGGTGAGGCGCACGTTGAATTCGGCGCCGCTGGAGGGACGCTTCTCGCTCAACACCGGCTGGCGCGCGATGGCGATGCGCGCGGCGCTGCCGCTGGAAAGATTGAAGCTGCCGGTCAGCAGATCGAGCGGGCGCCAGGCGAGCGCCAGATCTTCCGCTTCGATCCATACGCCCTCGTCATCGGCGATGCGCACGTGCTCGGCGCGCAGATTGCCGAGCCAGCTTCCGCGCACGCCGTCAATCTCGATGCGGCCCAGCCGCCACACGCGCTGGCCATCCGCGGCATGATCGACAATCCAAGGCGCGGCGGGTCCAATCACGATCGCGCCACCGCCCACAATGAGGCTCGCGCCCGCCGCCAGCGCGATGCGCCGCCGCCAGCGCGGTTTGCGCGGCGCCTCCATCAGAACGCCTGCCCGAGGCTGATATAGAGTGCGTAATCGGCGACGGTTTCGTTGTCGTCGAGCGGGAAGGCGAGGTCCACGCGCAGCGGCGCAAAGCCCAGATCGTAACGCACGCCCACGCCTACGCCCCAGCGCAGATCGGCTGCGTCCTTCCAGGTGTCGAATGCGTTGCCGCCATCGGCGAACACCGCCGCGCCCCAGCGCTCATCGAACCGCCAGCGCGCCTCAAGCGAGGTTTCCAACAAGCCTTCGCCGCCGGGCGTCAGGCCCAGCGCGTCGCGTTCGGGCGGATAGATCGAATTGTAATCGTAGCCGCGCACCGAACCGCCGCCCCCGGCATAGAAGCGCCGATCGGGCGGGGCGTCCTCGGCGCTGCCGGAGACCGCTTCGATCTGGCCCGCGCGCAAACGCCCGGCCAGCGTGATGCGATCGTTGCGGCCGAACGATTCATAAAGGCGCGCTTCCGCGATCGCGCGCACGAACGTCACGTCCGCGTCGCCGGTGGACACCGTGGGCTCCAAGCGCAGATCGAGGATATGGCCCTGGCGCGGGTCGAGGCTGAAGCCGGTTGTATCGCGGCGCACGTCCCAGAAGCCGGAGAGCGAATAGGCGTTGGAGACGCCCGCGCCGGTGTTGTCGTAGGTATCTGCCGAAAGGCGCAGGCCGTAGCTTTGCGCAAAGCTCATGCGCGGCGCGGCGTCCACGCTAGCGTAGATCGCCGCGCCCTGGCGCTGATAGGCTTCCGTATCCTCGCCAATAAGTGTGAGCCCGTAATTGGTGGTGTAGTTCAGCCCGACGTCGTGCGGGCGGGCGAGGCCCACGTTGAAACGCTGCAATTGCGCGCCCAATGTCGTCGCCACCACCAGCGAATCCGCGCGGCGGGTGATGTTGCGCCGCGTCCATTGCAGATCGACGCCGAGCCCCTCGTTGGTGGAATAGCCAAGACCCACCTCGTAAGCATTGCGCTTGGCCGGCTCGACCTCAAGCGTCACGTCGCGCACGCCTTCGGCGTTGGCGGGCCCCAAGCGCGTGTTGGCCAGCGACACCGCGCCGGTGGAGGTGATGTCGCGCCGCAGTTGCGCGAGGCGCTCGGGCGCGTAGCTTTCGCCCAGCTCCCAATTGCGCAAATCCTCCACGAAATTCGCGCGGAAAAGATCGCTCGGCTCGGCGCGCAATTGGCCAAGGCGCGTGTGGCTGCCGGCGTGGAAGCGGAATTCGGGGGTGACGATGTTGGTGGCGTGATCCACCACCACGCGCCGTTCGGCGGCGCTGGCGTCGGCGAAGCCGGCTTGCTGCAATGCCAGCAGCGCGGCGGCTTCCGCGCTCAGCACCGCTTCCGCGCGCGCGGGCGCTTCGGCGCCGACATGTTCGCGCGCGGCGCCGCTGGCGGCGTCCATCGCGCTTGAGGCGGGCGTGGCGTCGAGAAAGGTGAGTTTGGCGGGCGCGAAGCGGAAGCGCGGGCCGGGCGCGATGATGAGGCGCGCTGCAGGCGGCTCATCGCTCGCCTCCGGCGTCACGGTCGCGGCGTAATAGCCCTCCGAACGCAGCCAGGCCAAGGCGCGCGCGGCGGCCTCTTCGGCGATGCGCTCGGCTTCAAACAGGGAGGCGGGCGCATCGCGATCGGGCAGCAGATCGAGCACGGCGCGGCGCGTGTCTTCGTCGGCGCCCTCGATGACGACGGGGGAATCCGCCCACGCGGCCCCCGGCGCAACCGCGCCGAGCCCCGCGAGAAACGCGGCGGGAAGGAGAGGAACCAGACGCAAAGTGAACCGTAAAAACCTGAGCGGCCAAGCTCGCGCGCGGCTGGTTAAGGCTTCATCAACCATAAAGGGCCCGAAACGCCCGCCCCCGGGCCGTTTAGCCCATAAAATCAAGGCTCAAGGAAGGCGCTTCGCCGTTGGGGCGGCTTACGGATCAGTCATGCGCGTCCCGCTTCCCCGCCAAGTCCCGCACTTGATGCGTGGCGCGAGCGGGGACCCAGAGCCAAGAGCTGAGTCTGTTGTTCTGGGTCCCCGCTCTCGGCCCCGCTTTCGCGGGGCTCTCGGCGGGGAGCGGGGGTGTGGTTATCAGCCCCAAGGCCCGCGTTTGGCTGGTTGGCTCCAGGGGCCCTGCGGGGCGGCGCCGGCGCGTCCGCCAACCATGCGCATCAAGTGCGCGATGCGGTTCTGCGTGCTGGGGTGGGTCGAGAACAGATTGTCCGCGCCCCGCCCAGCCAGCGGGTTGATGATGAAGAGGTGCGCCATCGCCGGGTTGCGCTCAGCGTCCGCCTTCACGCGCTGCTTGGCGTACGCTTCGATCTTTTGCAGCGCGCGCGCCAGCGCTTCGGGATCGCCGCCGATCTCGGCGCCGATGCGGTCGGCCTCATATTCGCGCGCGCGGCTGATCGCCATCTGCACCAGCGACGCCGCCAGCGGCGCGAGCAGCATGATCGCCAGGCCCGCGATCGGATTGCGGTCGCGGTCGCCGAAGAACAGCGCGAAATTCGCCAGCATCGCCACTGCGCCGGCGATCGTGGCGGTGACAGTCATGGTCAGCGTGTCGCGATTCTTCACGTGCGCGAGTTCGTGCGCCATCACGCCGCGAATTTCATCGCGCGAAAGCAGCCCGATCAGGCCCGTGGTCGCCGCCACCGCCGCATGCGCGGGATCGCGCCCGGTGGCGAAGGCGTTGGGCTGGGGATTGTCGATGATGTAAATCGCCGGCGCCGGCAGCCCCGCGCGCTCAGCCAGCATCAGCGTATCCTCGGCGTAGGCGCGCACGCGCGGATCGGGATGGCGCGGATCGATCGGCTGCGCACGGAAGTGGCGCAGCACCATCTTGTCGGCATTCCAATACGCAAACAGGTTCATCGCCGCCGCGACCGCCAGCGCGATCAGCATGCCGCCGGTCCCGCCCACCAGATAGCCGACGCCGCCAAACAAGGCGGTCATCGCCGCAAGCAGGATGTAGGTCTTGAGATGGTTCATCGAACGCCTCAACTAGAACACGGATTGTGATATCGAGAGCGCGGAGGCGCCGTTCAATGGTTGAGAATGCTGAGCCGCGTAAGCCGTTAACACCTGAGGCTGAGCGCGCCCTGGCGGAAGCCGCCGAGCGGCGACGCGAGGCCGAAAAACTGGCCGCCGAGCATGGCGGGTCGGAAGGGCCGGAACCCACGCGGTTTGGCGATTGGGAGCGAAAAGGCCTCGCCGTCGACTTCTGAGCCCGTTAAGGCGGCGGCCCGCTAACCAAACCACAAGGGGCGCGGGCGCAAACATTTGCCCCGCAAGCTGAATGGGCGTAAACGCGCGCGCCGGATAGGGGCGGCAACGCCCGCAGGGGATTATCCAACATGGCGCAGGCTCCCGCCTCGGCGCCCTCTTCCGAACAAACAGGCTCCGGCGCGCAGGACGCCGGCGCGCACGCGCATGCCGGTTTCTGGGCGCTGCTGATCGGGTCGATCGGCGTTGTCTATGGCGACATCGGCACCAGCCCGCTTTATGCGCTGCGTGAGTGCTTGCGCATTGTCACCGGAGATTTCGCCGCCGCGCCAACACGGTCGGAAGTCATTGGCGTCGTATCGCTCATTTTTTGGGCGCTCATTCTCGTCGTCACTATCAAATCGGTGTTCTTGCTGTTGCGCTTCGACAACAAGGGCGAAGGCGGCACGCTATCGCTGATGGCGCTGGTGCGCCGCGCTTTTGCGCGACCCTCAGCCGTGCTGCTTGGGCTCGGCATGCTTGGCGCGGCGTTGTTCTACGCCGACGCAATGATCACACCGGCAATCTCGGTGATCTCGGCAGTGGAGGGGTTGCGCTCGGTGCCGGGTGTCGGCGCGGTGATCAGCCCTTGGATTTTGCTGATCAGTATTGTGATCCTGGTGCTGCTGTTCGCGGCGCAAAGCCACGGCACCGCCCGCATTGGAGCGCTGTTTGGGCCGATCACGCTGGTGTGGTTTCTAACCATGGCGGCGCTCGGGGCGCTGCATATTTCCGACGATCCAGAGATTGTCGGCGCGCTGTCGCCTATGCCCGCGATCGGCTTTTTCATTGAACATGCGGGCCTCAGTTTCGTCGTGCTTGGCGCGGTGTTCCTGGCGGTCACTGGCGCGGAGGCGCTCTACGCGGACATGGGCCATTTTGGCCGCAAGCCGATCAGCCGGGCCTGGATCTTCGTGGTGCTGCCCTGTTTGACGGTGAACTATCTGGGCCAAGGGGCGCTCGCGCTGTCGCACCCGGAGGCGATTGACAATCTCTTCTTCATGTTGGCGCCGGATTGGGCGCGTTTGCCTGTTGTGCTGCTTGCGACGATGGCGACCATTATCGCAAGCCAAGCCGTGATTACGGGCGCCTATTCCATTACACAGCAGGCCATTCAGCTCGGCATCTTGCCACGCATGGAAATTCGCCGAACGTCCGAGACGCAAGCGGGCCAGATTTACATGCCGCAGGTCACATGGATGATGCTCGCGGGCGTGGTGATCTTGGCGTTGGCGTTCGGCTCATCGAGCCGCTTGGCGTCTGCTTATGGCATTGCGGTGTCGGGTGAGATGATTGTCTCCACGGTTCTCGTGTTCTTCGCGATCTGGAAAATCTGGAAGCGCCCGCCTTGGCTCGCTGCACTCATCTGCACGCCGTTCTTGCTGATTGAGATCACGTTCTTCTCCTCCAACATGCTGAAGGTCTGGACGGGGGGCTTCGTGCCGATCGTGTTGGCGCTGGGCCTTGTGGTGATCATGTGGACCTGGGTGCGCGGCACGCGGCTTTTGGGCGAGGTAGTCAAGCGCGACGAGCAATTGGCAAAATTGTTCGAGACGCTGGCGCATCATCCCCCGCACCGCGTGCGCGGCGCGGCGATCTTCCTCACCGGCGATCCCGACACCGCGCCGGCGGCGTTGATGCACTCTCTCAAGCACATCCACGTGCTGCACGAGCAGATCTTCATCTGGACGGTGAAGACGCTGCGCACGCGCCGCACGCCCGAGG
>CAZWQS010000031.1:0-3973 GCA_964635925.1 uncultured Terricaulis sp.
GCCCCCAACCCCCTCCCCTCAAGGGGTGGGGGCTATTGAGGATTCTCCCGCAAAAAAAGCGGAGTCCGCCCTCCGCGCTTCCCTGACGCATCCCCGGCGCAAGCCGGGGTGCGATCAGGGACCTAGAGCAACAAGCGCCGCTGTCGCGCCCGTTGCTCTGGGTCCCCGCTCTCAGCCCCGCTTTTCGCGGGGCCTTCGGCGGGGAAGCGTGCTATCTTGCCGCGCTAGGATAGCTGCCTTGCTAATTGACCTGTTCTTTCTGGCGGTGGGCTTTTTCGTGATGATCCGCCACAAGGCGTTGTCGCGCGAGGCCCTTCAATTTCAGAAGGACGTTTTCAAGCTGCGATTTGTGGACGACCCAATCGCAGTCCGATCCGCAGGCATTGTCTTTTTGATTGTTGGCGGCGCATTTGCACTCTGGTCACTGGCGCGCCTGAGCGGCCTTATCCATTGACGGCAATGCTCAAGCCCGCGTCAGCGCCCATCTGATCCGGTTCGGCGGCGCGAGCCCGTGCCCCATCGGGTCGGCCTCGCCGGAGAGCACGATCTGCAGGCTCTCGCGCGGTGAAGCGCCGCCCCAATAGATCGAGGGATCGATCGCGATGTCGGGCGCATCGGTGCGCAGGCGCCAGCGTTGCCCGCCCGGCGTTTCCAGCAGCGCCATTTGCTGATCCACCAGCCGCGCGCGAACAGCCGGGTGCAAGTGGAAGCGCGCGGTGTAGGGGATGGGCGCTTTCGGCGCCGGCGATTTCAGCTTCATCGGCCGGATCATCTCGTCGATGCCGCGCAGGTTCGAGCCCGCGTGATCAATGAAGAGATAACGCCGGTGCAGCAGGCCAAATTTGTCGCGATAGCCGTCATGGCGGCCCTGCACGGTGATGCCGCTTTCATCCGAAGCGCGGCGCACGTCGTCCAGATTGGGGCCGACGAAGCGGGCAGGGCCTTTGCTGCGGCGCGGCTCTTCCAACGTGGAGGAGAGCGCATCGGCCAAAGCCAACGTCGAATGCCCGTTGGTGGCGCGCGCCGCCACGCGCGCGGCGGGCTCCAATTCGCGCGCCGCGCCGACATTGACGATCAGCCGCTCCGTCCCGCTCGAAAGCTCAAACGCCAAAGCGCTCGCGTGCGCGCGCTCGGAGTACGCCAGCGGCGGCGCGCCGCCGACATCCATCAGCACGCGCAATTCGCCCGCTTCCAGCCGCTGGTAGGCGCTATGCTGGGCGAACTGGAAATAACGCTCGCTCCCCGAAACGCGCGCCAGCGCCGCGTCGATCGAGGCGGCCGCGCCTTCCGATCCGCCGTGAAAACACCCCAGCGCGCCGTCGCCCAGGCGCAGCATGCGCAACATGTTGGCGAGCTTTGGCAGCGTCTCGTCCAAAATCACCGGCGGATCAGCCAGCAAGTCGCGCGCGAGCACCAGATCGTAAAACGCTTCCGCCGACGCTTCCGGCGCGCGCGAAAGATGGCCGCCGTCGAGGAAGAATTGTTTGGCGCACGCCTCGATCAGCATTTCCTCGCCTTGCTCGGCCAGGCACTCGGCTTCGGGAAAGCCCGCCGCCGCCGCCAGCACCAGCGCCGCGCCGGCTTTGATCGAGCCGAGATGGCGTTCGGAAAGCTCGCTTTGCGCCGCCATCAGCAAGCGCGCCTGGCGCGCGGCGGCGCGCAGCACGTCGGCGCGCTTTTGCGGATCGCCTTGCTCGAACGCGGGCCGGCCCCAGCAGAGCCACGCAAACAAGCGCTCCGCGGTGAGCTCTGGGTCCCAGGCCAGATCGTCCCATTCGCCAAAATCCGCGACCCACGCTTCGATCAATTCCGCGATGCGCGCATGCGCGGAGGGGCCGACGGCGGCGAGATCGATCAGCCACGAAAACGCATGCAGCCGCGCGGTGAAATGCTTTGAAGGGTGCTTGGCGCGCCAGGGGATCGCATGCTCGCCCGCCAACCGCTCGCCAGCGATGCGCCAGAGGCCGCGCCCGATCTCGCGCCCGCGCTCGGCGTCGCCCACGCGCGGATCGGCGCCGTAGCGCGCGATGCGGTCGGGCGTCGCATCGCCCAGGCGCATGCGATGAAACGGGTTCGCGCGCCACGGCTCGCTCACCGGGCTCGGCCTTGGCGGCCGGCGGGGGGAGGCGGCCGCTGTCATCTCAGTGCGGATTTCTCAATCGCGCGATGTTGTCGGAATAGGCGCTCGCATCGCCGCCATAGACAGCCGTGCCCGCCACAAGCGCGGTCGCGCCCGCTTCGATCACGCGCGGCGCGGTTTTCGCGTTCACGCCGCCATCCACTTCCAGAATGATGTCGCGCCCGCTCGCGTCGATCTTCTTGCGCAACTTTTCGATCTTCGGCAGCGCCGTTTCGATGAAGCTCTGCCCGCCGAAGCCGGGGTTCACGCTCATCACCAAAATCAGATCGACCAGATCGAGGATCGGATCGACGACCTCCGCCGGCGTGCCGGGATTGAGCGAAACGCCGGCCTTCGCCCCCGTCGCACGGATCGCCTGCAAGGTGCGATGCACGTGCGGGCCAGCTTCGGGGTGGACGGTGATGATGTCGGCTCCCGCATCGCGGAAGGCTTGGATGTAGGGATCGACCGGCGCGATCATCAAATGCACGTCAAATGGAATCTTGGCGTGCGGCCGGATCGATTTCACCACTGCCGGGCCGATCGAGATGTTCGGCACGAAATGGCCGTCCATCACATCGACGTGGATCATGTCCGCGCCCGCGGCCTCCGCCGCGCGCACTTCTTCGCCGAGCTTGGAAAAGTCGGCGGCTAGGATCGAAGGTGCAATGAGCGTCCGCGCCATGTTTCGGGATTAGCGGGGGCCGGGCGGGCGCGCAAGCAACGGCGGCGGCGCGCCTTATGCTCGCACCAGCCGCGCAGCAAAAAATCCGTCCAAGCCGCCCATTTTCGGCCATTGCGACGGCAAAGTGCGCAGATCGCCCTCGGCGGTGCGGAAACTCTCGGCGCCCGCCACATCGAACGCCTCGCGCCGCCAGCCGCGCTTTAGCGCGCCCGCCACCGCGCCTGGGCCTTCTTCCGGCTCCAGCGAGCACACGGCGTAGACAAGCGGCGCGCCGGGCTTCAGCAGCGCGGCTGCGGCGTCGATCAGCTTGGCTTGCAATTCGGCAAGCGCGCGGATGTCGGTCGGCCGGCGCAGCCAGGCGACGTCGGGATGGCGGCGCAAAGTTCCCGTCGAGGTGCACGGCGCGTCGAGCAGGATGGCGTCGAACGGCGCCGCGCTGAAGTCTAGCGCGTCCGCGGCGATCACTTCAGCCTGCAATTTGGTGCGCGCCAAATTCTCGCGCAGCCGTTCCAGCCGCGCCGCGGATTTGTCGACCGCCGTCACCTCCGCGCCCGCCGCCGCGAGCTGCAGCGTCTTGCCGCCCGGCGCGGCGCAGAGATCGAGCACGCGCTTGCCGGCCACATCGTCCAACAGTTTCGCCGGCAGCGCCGCCGCCGCGTCCTGCACCCACCAGGCGCCGTCGTGAAAACCATCAAGCGTTTCGACAGCCGCCCTTGGACCGCCGGCGTCCCCGCCGGCCAACGCCGATGCTGGCCGGCGAGACGCCGGCGGTCCAAGAAGCCGCACGCTGCCTGTCGGCGTCGCCACGCCGCCAAGCTTTTCAGCCCATCCCGCCGCATCATCTTTCACGCTCAGATCAAGCGGCGCAGGTTTCAGCGTCGCCATCGCCATGCGCGCGGCGGTTTCCGCGCCATAGGTTGCGCGCCAGCGCGTGAACAGCCACGCGGGCAGATGCGTGCCTTCAGGCAAATCGCTCAGGATCGCAGCCCCGCGTTCGGCTACCCGGCGCAGCACCGCGTTCATCAGTTTCGCGAAACCGCGCGCCTCTTGCATCGCATTGGCGGTTTCCACCGTCTCGCCCACCGCCGCGTGCGGCGGCGTTTCCATCACCAAAATCTGCACCGCGCCCAGGCGCAGCAGCGCGCGCCCGTGCGCGGCGCTGTCGGGCA
>CAZWQS010000031.1:4073-21057 GCA_964635925.1 uncultured Terricaulis sp.
ATCTGCACCGCGCCCAGGCGCAGCAGCGCGCGCCCGTGCGCGGCGCTGTCGGGCAGGGGCTTTTGTAGGAATTGGCTCAGCACCGCATCCAGCGCGCCTTGCCAGCGCAGCGTCTCCGTCGCCAGCGCGCGCGCGAAGGCGCGGTCGCGCCCTTCCAGCGCGGCGTAAGTCGGCGTCTGGACCAGCGCGTCGTCCAGCGCGCGCCCGCTTTCGACGGTCACGAGCAAATCGGCGGCGGCGCGGCGTGCGCTCAAGGCGTGTCCGTTTCAGCGGCGGCTTCGTCTTCGGAGATGTCCACCAGAGCGCGCTGGAAGCTGGTCAGCCGCACGCTCGCCCCGCCGGCTGAGAGCGGCATGTTGATGCGCACGGGCGGGGCGAAGCGCGAGTCCGCCACCAGCGCGAACCACACTTGCCCGCGCGGCACGCGACGGCGGCCGTTGTCGCGCGGCTCAAAGCCTGCAACGGCCCGGTAGGCGAGGGTGCATTTCAATACGTCGCCCTCATAGCCCCCGCCGCGGAACTCGTCGATGTCGCCCCCGCTCAATTCCAGCACGTAGTGAAAGCGCCCGTCGAAAGTGGGGTAGGCGCCTTCGCAGCGTTGGCTCTGCCCCACGTCGATCGCCATGGCCACCACGGACGAAAGCGGATCGCGCGAGGCGCGGCGTTGCGCGTCGGTGGTTTCTGGTTCGCCCCAGGAGCTGAAGATCGGCTGGATATCGGCCGCGATCGCCCCGTCCTCGCCCACGCGCAGCGCGATCAGGCGATGCTTGCGGCTGTAATGGTGGTCAAGATCGTAGCGCCGCCAGCGCACGATCCCATCCTGGATCACGCCGCCTGCCTGGGCGGTCAAATTGGTGCGCTCAAACCAATTCATCAGCCCGCGCGATTGCAGGGCGGTGGAGATTTCATAGGTGTCGGCCGAAACATCCACGTCCACGCTGATGTCGCCGATATGCAGCACACCGAGCGCAAAGCCCTCATAGCGCAGCGCGAAGCGATCCGCCGCGGCGGGGCTCGCCCAGGCCAAAAACGCGACCAGAAACAACAGCAAGCGCATGGCCGCGCACTCTAGTGCGCGGCGCGGCAAATGCGAGGGCGCGGCTCAGCGCGCACGCAAAAAAGGGGGAGCCCGACTGGGGCTCCCCGATGCACTTTTCAGGGCTGCGTTAGAGCGAGCGGACGTTGATGTCCGAATTGGCGAGCGGCAGTTCCACCAGCATGCCGACGCGGCCGGCGACCACGTCGTCAAAGCCGGCGGCGCGCGCTTCCGCTTCCTGCACGCGCGCGGCCATCTGATTTTCCGCGCCGGTGAGTACGACCATACCGGCATTGGCGGCTTGCGCCTGGGCGGCCACCTCGGCGGCGGTCATCGCCCCGCCTTGGCGCAGGCGCGACAACGCGCTGGTTTGCGCGCCCTGCAGCACCACGTCGGCGCTCGCCGCCGCCGGCGCGCCGACCACGCGCCCGTCGCCGCCGACCACGATGGAGCGGCCGCGATAATCGAAGCGATAGCCGATGCGCCCATTGAAGGCGTCTTCCTGGGTGGTGAAGGCCGAGACGGTCAGCCCGTCGCCTTCGAACACGATCACGGAGCGGCCCGGCTCAGGCGTGGGTCCCCAGGCTTGGAAGCCGCGCGCCGCGCCGTCGAGGCCCGCCGATTGGTTGAGGCCTTCCACCAGGCGCTGCGTATCGGCCGGGCCGTACACCGCCATCAGCGGATCGCCCGCGCGCACGCTTTCGCCGAACAGGGCGCTGAGATCAGACGTTTGCGGCAGGCGCGCTTCGGTGAGCAGCACCGCTTCCAGATTGCCGATCGGAATCCCGCGGCGCGTCAGCGCGCTGGTGGAGCCCGAGCCGGCGTCAACGATGAAGAGCCGCCCGGCCGCGATCACCGCTAGGCACGGCTTGGGCTCGGCGCCTGCTTCCGCGTCGGCCGCGCCGCACACGATGGCGCGCAGCGCCGTGCTGTCGAACAGGTTTTCGTTGATGGTGACTTGCTGTTCGGCATAGGCGGCGTAAGCGCGCGCGATGGCCTCCTGGCCTTCGGGCGTTTGCGCGCCCAGAATCCAGCCGCCCCAAAATAGCCCCGACAGCGTGACGAAGATCGCTGATGATTTGCCGACTGCGCTCATAGTCTCAGACCCCGTTCGTTGCGCGCGCTTGCCGAGCGCGCAGACGTAAACCCCGTCTTGCTTTGCTAAACGCAGTCGCTGATTCTCGCCAATAGCCTTAACAAATAGTTCCACAGGAAAGCGCGCGCTGGCGCGCGTGACCCAAACGTGCGATGGAAAATTCCATGAAATCAAACACGCTGTGGAAAACTTGGCGTCGGCGACACGCCGCTGCAAAAAGCAAAAGGTTAACGCGCGCAGGCGCGAAAAGCTGGGTTTTGCACAGAGGATGAAGCGCGTTTTGGTGTTTGATTCGGGGGTCGGCGGGCTCTCCGTGTTCGATGCGCTCACCGCTTCCGGCGCGGCGCTGGAGCTAGATTATGCGGCCGACAACGCCTGGCTGCCCTACGGACTCAAATCGGATGCGGAATTACGTGCGCGCGTGCCGGCTTTGATGGCCGCGCTGGCTGGGCAATGGGCGCCGGACCTGATTGTCGTCGCCTGCAACACCGCCTCCACCATCGCGCTCGACGCGGTGCGCGCGGCGGTTTCGCTGTCTGTGGTCGGCGTCGTGCCGCCGATCAAGCCGGCCGCTGCGCTGAGCCAAACCGGCGTGATCGGCCTTCTGGCCACGCCCGCCACCGTGCGCCGCGCCTACACCGATGATCTGATCGCGCAATTCGCCGCCGGCAAAAACGTGCTGCGGTTTGGCTCGTCCGCCTTGGTGGCGGAAGCGGAGCGGCGATTACGCGGCGAGGCGCCCGCGCAAGACGCGATCGATGAAGCGATCAACGGCCTGTTCGGCGCGCCGGGCGGTGCGGAGATCGATGTCGTCGCGCTCGCGTGCACGCACTTTCCCTTGTTGGCGCCCGATCTGGCGCGTGCGGCGCCGCGCGCGTGCCAATGGCTCGATTCCGGCGCGGCGATCGCGCGCCGCGTCGCGCAGCTCTTATCGCCGGAGACAGGCGCTCCGCGCGTGCGGCGTGCAGGGTTCACCGATGCAAGCGGCTCGCGCGCTTTGTTCCCCGCTTTCGCCGCGCGCGGCTTCTCCATCATCACCCAAATTGGGGATGGCCCGCGCTTTGACACCGCGCCGCTGATGGACAATGCGTCCGCCTAAAGCGTCGGACCTTAAATGCGACCCAAGCCTTGGATCGCCCGCAATGTCGCATTTAAGGTCCATGAAGACGCTTTAGATTCAAATGTTTCTAAAGCAACATATGGACTTTAAATTCGCTTGGAGTCCGCCATCAATCTGAGGCGAATTTAAAGTCCGTTGCTTTAACGCGCTGGCGTTGCGTTTTAGGTACAGAACACACGCAACGCTGCGATCTTCCGCATACGTCGTATTGCGCGCCGCCGCCGCGTCGCTCACGATCATGTCATAAATGAGAAACGCGCGAAGGGGGTGACGATGTCGGCTGCGTTTGGCGAGACGCCGGGGGGGCTCGCTTCTCACATTCTCAATCTCGCCGCCGTGCTGATGCGCAAGACCGCGCTTAAAGTGCCGCGCTATCAGCGCCCTTACACCTGGGGCGACCGCGAAGTGCGCCAACTCATTCAGGATTTGCACCGTGCGTTCGATCGCAAGGCCACGTTCTATTTCATCGGCCAGATCGTGCTGGTGAAAAACAAGGGCAAGCTTGAGATCTCCGACGGCCAGCAGCGCCTGGCCACGCTCACCATGCTGATCGCCTATGTGCGCGATCGCCTGCCGGGGCGCGCAAAAACTTTTCAGAACCTCATCATGGACGGCGATCATCCGCGCCTCGTGCTGCGCGAAGACGACATCAACTTCTTCATGGGCTACGTGCAGGAGCCGGGGATGATGGACATCCTGGCCAAGCACGATGAAACCAGCATCGACTCGCGCGACGCGATGATCAACGCGGCCGCCATCATCGCCGAAGAACTGGGCGAGATGAGCGACCGCGATCTCGATGCGTTCATGTCCTATGTTGCGCGCTGCTGCACGCTGAACGTGGTCGACGCCGATGAGCGCGGCTGCGCGCAAACCGTGTTCAACGCGCTCAACATGCGAGGGTCCCCGTTGTCCGGCGCCGATATCATCAAGAGCGACCTGATCGAAAACGCCGGCCTCTCCAACGCCGACGCCGACGCCGCCGCGCGCGAGTGGGAGCAGACGGAAGAAAAATTCCGCCGCGAGGATTTCGCCACCTTGCTCAACATGATGCCCTTCCTGCTGAACGGGGAGCATTTGTTGTCGCCGGGCGATCTGGCCGCGTTCCGCGCCGCGGTCGATCGCGCGGGCGGCGTGCGCAAATTCCTGTTCGATTATCTGCCCCGCTATGGCGCGGCGCTGCGCGCGATCTTTGCCTGCAATGTCGATGTCGGCGCCGCGAGCGCGGAGGTGAACCGGCGTATCCATTGCATGAAGCAGGTGGAGAAATGGGATTGGGCGCCAGCGGCGATCGCTTTCCTCGTGGCGCATCAAGGCCAGCATGAGCGCGCGCGCCGCTTCTTCCAGGCGCTCGATCTCTTCACCTTCGCTTGCGAGCTTTCGGTGATCGACACGCGCCGCCAGGACGGGCGCTTCAAGCGCGCCATGCTCGGCGTGGGCGACGACAAGAAACTATACGGCAAGGAAGGCGCGCTCGATCTGACCACGAGCGAGCAGGGCAAGCTGGTGGATGTGCTCAACCGCTCGCGCAAACGCGATAAGCTCCGTCGCCTTCTGCTGATCCGCATCGAAGCCTCGCTGCCGGGCGGGCGCCTCATCGAAATGACCGACGACGTCACCGTGGAGCACATCCTGCCCAAGGGTTCGAGCCCCTGGTGGAACGAGCGCTTTCCCAATCCGGTGCGCCGCGCCGACGTGTGCCACCTGTTCGGCAATCTGACGCTGATCACCCACGATCAGCAGAAAGGGGCCGACACCGCGCCTTATCCAGATAAGCGCCGCGTCTATTTCGAGACGCCGGGCGCGCCCATCCACAAACTCACCGAGGACATGCGCCCCATCCCTGATTGGACCTACGACACGATCGAGCAGCGCCATGAGCGGCTGGTCTCGGGTCTGCTGACCCATTGGGGGCTGTAATCGGGGCTCTTGCTCTTAACCGCTCGCTAACGAAATCGCCCCACGGTTAACGCCGTGTTCATAAGTGGGGCGGGTTCGGGCCAATGTCTTTGCTGTATGCGGTGGTGTTCGCGAGCCGCTGCCGATCCAACCATCACCGCCTGGCGGTGGATGCGCTGCGCCACCTTCAGAGCACGGACGCCGCTGCGTGGCGCACGCTGCTGCTGCATTATCACGACGAGTACCTGAAAGGCGCCAAGGCGCCGGACGATACGTTCAAGGATTTCAAGAACCACGTCCTGCACGTGCGCGATGGCGATTGGGGCGGAGCGATCGAAGCGTGCGAGGAATGGTATCGCCGCACGGTGCGCGCGCTGGCCGCGAAGGATTGGCGCCAAGCTGCGTGGTCGGCCGGCGTGCTTTCGCACTATTACGTTGATCCGATCCAGCCCTTCCACACGCACCAGACAGAGGAGGAGAACGTCATCCACCGCGCGGTGGAATGGAGCTTCTCAAAGTCGTACGGCGCGTTCCAGAAAGTGCTCGAAGCGCGCGGCGGCTATCCCGCCATCACCGCGCCGAGCGGTGAGCGCTGGCTTGCGGAGATGGTGCGCGCCGGCGCGCAAGCGTCCACCCAGCACTACGAACTCATCGTCGATCACTATGATCTCGCCACTGGCGTGAAGAACCCGCCCGCCGGGCTGGATGACGACATCCGCCAAGCCATCGCCGGCCTTGTTGGGCACGCGGCTGTCGGCTTCGCGCGCATTCTCGATCGCGCCTTTGAAGAGGCGGCGGTGAAGCCGCCGAAAATCGGCGAGGCGCTGCAGGCGTTCTTCCTCGCGCTCGAAATGCCGATCCAGGCCGTACTGAAAACCATGGACGACGCGACCTCCCGCAAGGAGGTCGAGGCGCAATATTTGGAATATCAGCGCACCGGCAAAGTTCGCGCCACATTGGGCGAGGACGACAAGGTCGTGCGCGCGCTTTACGCCGCCGAGGTGCTGCAAACGCCGCTCTCTTCGCTCGATGCGCAATGGCCGCGCGAGATCGGCACGAAAAACACCGGAACGTCCAAGCCCGCGCCGAAACCTAAGCCCGCGCCGAAGCCGCAGGCGGCGAAGGCCGAGCCCGCGCCGGTGATCGAAGCGCCCGCGTCGGCCCCGAAGAAAGCTGAAAAGTCGAGGCCCGTCCTTGTCGAGCCCGTCGCGCCGCCGCCAGAGCCTGAGGTGGAAGCGGAAGAGGCGCCCGTCGCCGCCAAGGCCGAGAGGGACATCAAAATGCCGCGCGAGCTGCCGCACGGCGCCCCGCGTGCGAAGGAGGAAAAGAATCTGCCGCGCTTCACGCTCGATGGGCGCGCGCCGGTGGAGAAAGCGCCTTCAATCGGCCCGAAAACCGCCAAGCGGCTCGAGGCTGTCGGCGTGCGCACCATCGCCGATCTGCTCGCCGCCTCGCCAGATGAGAAGCAGGCGCAAATCAATGTGCGCCATATCTCCGCGCAAGTGATCCGCGATTGGCAGGCGCAAGCGCTGCTCGCCTGCACTGTGCCGGGGCTCAAGTCGCGCGAGGCGCAAGCTTTGGTCGCGTGCGGCGTGCGCAACGCCGCCGAACTCAAGACGAGGGACGCGGCCGATCTCTGCGAAGACATCGCCGAGTGGGGTCTTTCGGACGAAGGCCAGCGCGCATGGGGCTCCGCGCCCGCGCCCATGCCCGACGATATCGCCACCTGGATCGCCCGCGCCGAACGCGCGGCGGCGAACGCAAGCGTCGCGGCTTAAATCCCCATCGCCGTCAGCACGATCGCGGCGATCAGGATTGGCATGATGAAGGCGGTGAGTCCGGAGGCGACGATGCGCGCCGTCTTGATCACGCGCCGGCCCTGGATCGGCTTATCCTCGCGCGGCGCCAGCGCGAACTTGCAGAGAAACGCGAACACGCCGGCCACCGCCGCCACGCTGGCGCCCGCGATCGCGCCCGCCATCAGCGATGCGATCGCCGCAAAGAACGCGATCAGGCCAAGCAGGCCGTGGCCGCGATTCATCACCGCTTTCACCATCCGCTCAGCCCGCCCGCCGTCGAACGTGGCGTACGCGGTGGGCGAGAACACGAACGAGAACAGCGCGATCCAGCCGATGCCCGACGCGGCGAGAACGATGGCGGTGAGTTTGGCGATATCCTGCATGGGCAGGCGCTTAACATGAGTCGCCGCCGCATCGGCGGCGAAACGATAGGCTATTCCCTAAGCTTACCCATGATCACGCTGTCGCGCACGCCGAGATGGGTTTTCCAATTGCCGCGCAGCAGTCCCTCGCGCTGAAAGCCCGCGCGCAGGAATAGCGAGATGGAATTGGTGTTGTCCGGATCGATATCCGCGCCGATGCGGTGCAGGCTGAGCGGTCCAAAGCCGTGCTGCACCACCAGTTCCAGCGCTTTTGACGCCAGCCCGCGTCCGGTTGAATCTGGGCGCATGATCACGCCGATCTCGCCCACGCCTTCGCGCTCAATGAACAAGCCGATGCGCCCCAAAGCCTCGCCGCCGCTCTCGGTAATCGCCCACACATTCGCACCCTTGATCGCCAGGGTGTCGGCGATATAGGCGCGGGTTTCTTCGATCGTGCTGTGCGGCGGGGAGGACCAATAATGGTGCGTCTCCGCATCGCTGTGCGCGGCGTAAAGCGGCTCCGCATCGCTCAGCGCCAGCGGGCGCAGCACTACGCCGGGCGCTTCAAGTCTCATTGCGCCGCTTCCGCTTTCGCGCGTTCGCTGGCGCGCACTTTCACGCTTTCGCTGCGCAACTGCCCGCAGGCGGCCAGGATGTCGCGCCCACGCGGCGTGCGGATGGGGGAGGAGTAGCCGGCGCGGTTCAGCACTTCGGCGAATTGCTCGATCGTGCGCCAGTCGGAGCATTCATAAGCCGTGCCGGGCCATGGATTGAACGGGATCAGATTGATCTTCGCTGGCACGCCCGCCAGCAGCTTCACCAGCGCGCGCGCCTCCGGCAGCGTATCGTTCACGCCCTTCAGCATCACGTACTCAAACGTCACGCGCTTGGCGTTGCCAAGGCTGGGGTAGGAGCGGATCGCCGCGAACAATTCTTCAAGATTGTATTTCTTGTTCAGCGGCACGAGCTGATTGCGCAATTCGTCATTGGTCGCGTGCAGGCTGATCGCCAGCATCGCGCCCGTGCGCTCACCCAGTTCCTTGATCTTCGGCGTCACGCCCGCCGTGCTCACCGTGATGCGCCGGCGGCCGATAGAAATGCCGTCGCCGTCCGCGATCGTGTCGATCGCCTCGGCGACATTGTCCAAATTGTAAAGCGGCTCGCCCATGCCCATGAACACGATGTTCGTGAGTTCGCGCTCGCCATCGTTCAGCGGCCGTTCGGCGGTGGGCCATTCGTTTAGCGCATCGCGTGCGATCATCACCTGGGCGACGATTTCCTGCGCACTCAAATTGCGCACCAGCTTCTGCGTGCCGGTGTGACAGAAAGTGCAATTCAGCGTGCAGCCCACCTGGCTCGAAACGCACAGCGCGCCAGAGCGGCCGACGTCAGGAATGAACACCGCCTCGCCTTCAACGCCCGGCGCAAAGCGGATCAGGAATTTGCGCGTGCCGTCCTTGCTGATTTGCTGCGTCACGATTTCAGGGCGCTCGAGCGTGTAATGCTCGGCCAGGCTCGCGCGCAGCTCCTTGGCGACATTGGTCATCGCCGCGAAATCGCTCACGCCGTAATGGTAGATCCAGCGCCAGAGCTGCTCGGCGCGCATCTTCGCCTTCTTCGGCTCCACGCCGATTGCGATCAGCTTTTCAGCCAGCGCGGGCTTGGAAAGCCCGGCGAGCGAGGGTTTGGGGGCGGCGGCCATGGGCGGGTTATGGGGTCGCGCGCGCGCGGCGGCAAGCAGCGCCCATGCGTTTTCCCTATTCAGACCGCACGGGCGGGGGCGGCTCGCGTTTGACCCGCATTTCGCGCAGCGTGATCACCAGCGTGGAGGCGATCACAATCAAGGCGCCGGCCATGGTGACGAGGTTGGGCATTTCCTGGAACAGGATCAGCCCGAACAGGATGGCGAAGATGAGCCGCGTATAATCGATCGGCGCCATGGCCGCCGCATCGCCCAGGCTCATACCTTTGATGTAGCAAGCCTGCGTCACCAGGCCGAGCACGCCCATCGCGCTCAGCAACGCAAAGTCCAAAGGCGTCGGCCAGCGCCATTCCCAAACCGCGATCGGCAGCGACAGCACTAGCCCAAGCACCGCCGACCACACGGTCAGCACCATGGTTGAGTGATCGCGCGTCAGTAGTTTCACCCCCGTCGTCGTGGTGGCGAACAGCAGCGCCGAGGCGAGCGCAGCGGCGGCCGGCCAGCCCACCGCGCTGGCGATCGAAGGCTGCAACATGATCAGCACGCCGACGAAGCCCGCCAACGTCGCCCCCAAGCGCCACACGCCGATCTTTTCGTGCAAAACGAAAATAGCCAGCGGCACGATCCAAAGCGAGCGCGTGAAGGAGAGCGCGTTGGCCTCCGCGAGCGGCATTTCCTGATACGCCCAAAACGCCAGCACAATGCCAATTGTACCCGCCAGCGAGCGATAGAGCACGACGCCGGGCCGCGTCGTGCGCAGCGCATTCTTCGGGTCGCGCAGGATAACCGGCGCCAGAACGAGGAATCCCGCCAAGTGGCGATAGAAGGTTTGCAGCGCCGGCGAATAATCCTCACCCAGGAACTTCACCAGCGACGTCATCAGTGTGAACGTCACCGCGGAGGCGAGCATCCACAGCGCGCCGCGCACGTTGCCCGAAAGGCCCGCATAACTCGCCCGGAGATCGACCATGCGCCTCTATGGCGCCCCGCGCGTCAGCTTGCCAGCCGCTCTTCGATCTCGGGCAGCGTGTTTTTGCCGAAATACAGCTCACCGTCGATGAAGAAACTCGGCGCGCCGAAGGCGCCGCGCTTGGCGGCATCCTCGGTGGCGGCGACGAGCGCGGCTTTCACCTCCGGCGTCTGTGCGCGGGCGGCGAGCGCCGCACCGTCCAGCCCGGCTTGGTTGAGCGCGGCGATCGCAGTCTCAGGATCGTCCATCTTGTGCGGAGTTTCCCACATGAGGCGGAACGCCGCGTCGGCGAAGGCGGGCAGGGCGTCCTCCATCTGCGCGGCCGTCGCCATGCGCATCAGCAACAGCGTGTTGACCGGAAAGTGCGGATTCATCTGAAACGCCTCGAGCTTATGGCGCGCGATGAAGCGGCGCAGCTCCAGCATTTCGTATTGCAGCTTGTTAGGAATGCCCGCGAAAGCCGTCACCGGCGATTGGTTGCCGGTGAGCTTGAACAGCCCGCCCAGCAGGATCGGCGTGTAGGTGAAGCGTACACCGGCGCGCGCCTCGATGCCGGGGATCACTTTGTGCGCGCACCAGGCGTTGGGGCTGCCAAAATCGAACAGGAATTCCGCGCGCATCACCAGCGCTCCCCATAGGGTCTGAGATCAAGCTCGAATGTCCACGCGTCGCGGCTTTGCTGATGCAGCATCCAATAAGCGTCCGCGATCGAGGCGGGGTTCATCAGCACGTCGGGCGGCAGATTCTCCGCCGCGTCCTTGCCGCGCGCGGCGGCGATGCGGTCGCGCACGAACGCGGTGTCCACGCCCGCATCGATCACAAGATGCGCCACATGAATGTTCTGCGGCCCCAATTCGCGCGCCATGGATTGCGCCACTGCGCGCAAGCCCGCCTTGGCGCTGGCGAACGCGGCATATCCCGCGCCGCCGCGCAGGCTGGCCGTCGCGCCGGTGAAGAAGATCGAGCCGCGCCCATGTTTCAGCATGATGCGCGCCGCTTCGCGCCCGGTGAGGAAGCCCGCCTTGCAGGCCATTTCCCACACTTTGAAAAACACGCGTTCGGTGGTGTCGAGAATCGGGAAATTCACGTTCGCGCCGGGATTGGCGATCACCACTTCGAGCGGTGCGATCGCATCCGCTTCATTCAGGAACGCGGTGATGTCCTCTTCCTTGCGCGCATCGAGCGCGCGGCCTTCACAGCGCCCGCCCGCGGCGGCGATTTCGGCCTTGAGCGGCTCAAGCTTCTCCGCCGTGCGCCGCCCGGCAACGACGATATAGCCCTCCGCCGCGAATTTTCGCGCGATGGCGCTGCCGATGAAATCGCCCGCGCCGATCACGGCGCAGGTTGCGTTGCGGGCTTGGGGCATCGCCGCCTCCATTAGTCTGAAAACGAAACCAACTAAGTCTTGAAAGTGAACTTAGTCAATGGCAATCTGCGCCGATGCGCTGGGCCGATCTAGATCGCGAACATTGCTCGCTCTCGCGCGCGCTCGCCGTGGTGGGCGATCGTTGGACGCTGCTTGTGCTGCGCGACGCCTTCTTGCGCGTGCGGCGGTTTGAGGATTTCCAGCACAGCCTAGGCATCGCCCGCCGTGTGCTGGCGGCGCGCCTCAAGCACCTGGTGGAGGAGGGCGTGCTGAGGAAGGTCGCCTACCAGCAGCGGCCGGCGCGCTATGAATATCGCCTCACCGAAAAGGGTCTTGGCCTCTACCACGCACTGATCGCGCTCGTGCATTGGGGCGATGAGCACTATGCCGGAAAAAAGGGCCCGCCGGTGCTGCATCGGCATCTGAGTTGCGGCCACGATTTCCGCGTTGTCGCGTCATGCTCGGCGTGCGGCGAGGAGGTGCGGGCGCGCGAAGTCGCGCCGCACGCCGGCCCCGGCGCAAAGAAACGCGCCTAGCCTTTCGGCTTCTCGCTCATCTCAAGTTTCGGCCCGCCGGGCATGATCGGGCGGGCGGGATAGCCGCCGTGCGCGAGCAGACGGTCATACATCACGATCGCGCCCGCCACGCCGACATTTATGCAAAACTTGGTCGGGATTTTCACCACATGCTTGCAGCGCGCCAGCAGCGCGGGCGACAGCGAACCGCGCTCGCGCCCCAGCACATAAGCCGCCGCCTGCGGATGCTGAAAGCGTGGCAGCTCCACCGCGTCCTCGGTCAGCTCAACGCCCACCAGGGCGCAGCCTTTCGGCAGCAGCAACGCGTCCACACTATCCCACGGATAGTACGGCACGTGATCGAAGCTGCGCGAGGTGTCGCTGTTGTACGCCTCACGCACCTTGGGATGCGCGTTGATGGTGAAGAAAAAGCTCGCCCCGAACGCATGCGCGCTGCGCATCAGCGCGCCGAGGTTCATGGGCTTGGAAATTTCCTCCGCGCCAATGCCAAAAAAGCCGCGCATCTGGAGATCAAAACACCCGCGGCAGCACGCCGGTGCGGCGGCAG
Source organism: uncultured Terricaulis sp. (assembly GCA_964635925.1). GTDB lineage: Bacteria > Pseudomonadota > Alphaproteobacteria > Caulobacterales > Aquidulcibacteraceae > Vitreimonas. Next base: position 16,507 of record CAZWQS010000031.1, read on the forward strand.
TTTTCGTATGGCCCGCCATAGGCGCCCGTCAGGCTCGCGCGCCCGCGTTCAACCGCGTACGTCACCGTTCCGTTGGAGTAGGCGCTCTCGCCCGATGGCGTGAGCGTGAAAGTCTGCCCCGCGGCGAACACTTCCACATTCCCCGCCACGCGGCGCAAATTGAAGTCTTCCCCGCCGTCGCAGCGCCAGGCGATGCGCTCACCCTCACGGAAATTGTGCGACACGCAGCCGCCAAGCATCATCGCGCCCAGCGCCGCGATCAGAACAAGCTTCTTCATCCGTCCCCGTCCGTTCCTAACCGCGCCGGCAATTCGCATACGGCCCGCCGCGCGCGCCGTTCAAATTGGCTTGGCCTTGATGCTCCCAATATTCCACAGCGCCGTCCGAATAGCGCGCGCCCGAGGCGCTCACCGCCGACGGCAGCGAATAGATCTGCCCGCCCGCGAACACCTCGGCGCGGTTGTTCTCAAACCGCACGCTGAACGCCGCGCCTCCATCGCACATCCAATCGGTGCGTCCCACGGACGGATCGGTGGCGCACGCGGCGAGCGAAAACAAAGCGGCGGCGAGCAGAAGCTTTTTCATCATGGCCTCACCTGAATGATTTGACCTCGCGCAAGCCCCGCGAAGAGGCGAGCGCGCGTTTCATGCCTTGGCTGGCGAAGGGTGCTGTCACATTGGCGTGCACGTCCACGGCGATCAAGCCGCCGAAGCCGCCCAGCTTGCGCACGTCGCCGATCACGCTGGCGCCGGCGCCCTCCAGCGGCTGCGCGGCGTATTTCATGCGCGCGGAAACGTCAGCCGCCGCGTTCACGCGCATGAAATATTCGCCAAGCCCGGTGCAGGAGATTGCAGCCCGTTCATCGGCCCAGCAGCCCGCGCCAATGATGGGCGTATCGCCCACGCGGCCGGGCATCTTGCCGGAAAGGCCCCCGGTCGATGTCGCCGCCGCCAGGCGCCCGTTTGTATCCAGCGCCACCGCGCCGATCGTGCCTGCGCCGGGCAATCCGCTTTCAGCGGGCGTGTAATAGGTTTTCGGATCGCTCACGCGTTCAAAGCCTTCCGCTTGCGCGAAGCGCGCCGCGCCTGCGCCGGCCAGCAGCACGTGCGGCGTGCGCTCCATCACTCCGCGCGCCACGCGCACGGGGGAAACAAAGCCTTGCAGCGCCGCCACCGCGCCCGCCGTGCGCGTCGCGCCGTCCATGATCGAGGCGTCCAGCTCGACTACGCCGTCCGCGTTCGGCGCCGCGCCCTTGCCGGCCACGTGCAGCCCGCAGGCTTCCAAGTCCTCCGCCATGGCGGTGACGACATCGAGTGCGCTCGCGCCTTGTACCAGCATAGCCGCACCCCGATCGAGCAGGGCGGCCATATGCTCTTCCTCGCGCTGATAGGCGCGCGCCGCGATCGCGCCGGCGCCGCCGTGCAGCGCGAGAGCCCAGATTGCTGTCATGGCCCGCTTATGACGCGATGGGCGCGGCGGCGCTAGTCGCGCGGCGCCGGAGTATTGGCGGAACTCTTGCCGAACATGCCTTCACGCCAGCCCACATAGAGCGCCACCAAGGTGGCGGTGGGGATGAAGGCGTCGGCCTGATCAGTGACATCCACCAGCTCCCAGGCGTTCACCAGCCCCGCCGGCCCCCACATCGCGTACAGCACAAGCGTGCCGACGCCATCGGTCACCGTGCCGAAAATCGGAATCCGCCCGAGGCTGAAATCGAGCACATCGATCAGCACCGAAAAGGCGAGCTTCAAGAAATAGGTGCGCCGGGTCATCGAGGTTCTCATTGCATGCCGCGTCAGGTTTGACCAACATTACACCCATCCCCGAATTGGTCGAAGGCCAGGTCCGGGGCCCATTTCCGTCCTGGGCTCGCCGCTTGCGCGACGCCGCGGGAATGGGTGTTTGGAGATATCGATGAAAGCATTGCTCAGCACGCGTCCCGGCCCGCCGGAACAACTTGACCTCGCCGAAACGCCCGATCCCGTCGCGGGCGAGGGCGAGGTGGTGATCGCGGTGAAGGCCGCCGGCGTGAATTTCCCAGACTCGCTGATCATCGAGGACAAATACCAGTTCAAACCCGAGCGCCCCTTCGCGCCGGGCGGGGAAATCGCCGGCGTGGTCGAAAGCCTCGGCCCAGGCGTGACGAACGTGAAGGTCGGCCAGCGCGTGATCGGTTCGCTGGGCTGGGGCGGCTTCGCCGAAAAGGTGAAGGCGCAGGCCCACCGCGTGCTGCCGATCCCGGATTCGATGCCGTTCGATGAAGCTTCAGCCTTCATCCTCACCTACGGCACATCTTATTACGCGCTGAAGGATCGCGGCGTGCTGAAGGCGGGTGAAACCGTGCTGATCCTCGGCGCGGCGGGCGGTGTCGGCGTGGCGGCGATCGAACTCGCGAAAGCCATGGGCGCACGCGTGGTCGGCGCGGTGTCGAGCGAGGAGAAGGCCGAGTTCGCCAAAGCCTGCGGCGCGGACGCGACGGTGATTTATCCCCCCGGCGCCTTCGCCAAGGAACAATCCAAAGCGCTCTCGGACGCCTTCAAGCAAGCCACCGGCGGCGGCGCGGACGTGATCTACGACGCCGTCGGCGGCGATTATTGCGAACCGGCGCTGCGCGCGATGAATTGGAACGGGCGCTATCTGGTGATCGGCTTCCCCGCTGGCATCCCAACGCCGCCGCTTAATCTCACGCTACTGAAATCAAGCTCGATCGTCGGCGTGTTTTGGGGCGCCAGCGTCGCGCGCGAGCCGGACTTGCACAAAGGCAATGTGCGCGATCTCTTCCAGCTTTACAGCGAAGGCAAGATCAAGCCGCGCATCTCCGCGCGCTATCCGCTCGCCGACGGCGGCAAGGCGATCCGCGCCTTGATGGACCGTACCGCCACCGGCAAGCTCGTGGTGACGATGGAATGAGCCCGGGCGCGGCCATCGTCGCGCTTTGGCTTGTGTGGCTGGTGACATGGGTGCTGGCTGCGGGCTGGAGCGCGCGCGTGGCCGCGCATCATGATCTCGGCGCGGAAAGCCCCAGCCGCGTGCTGACGCTGGCCGCGCTCATCATGTTCATCGTCTCCGGCTGGCCCGTGCCTTCCGCGCAAATCTGGATGACGCCCGCGCCGATCGGCTGGGTGTTGTTCGCGCTGGTGCTTGTGGGGCTCGTATTCACCTGGGCCGCGCGGCTGCATCTTGGCCCGCTTTGGTCCAACACCTCCGCACCGACGGAGGATCACCGCATCGTCGAGTCCGGCCCTTACGCCATCGTGCGCCATCCGGTGTTCGCCGGCCTCTTGCTCGCCGCGCTCGCCACCGCCGCCGAGCGCGGGCGCGCGGAAGCTGTTGCCGGCGCACTCACCTTGATCGCTGCGGTGGCGCTGCGCGCTAAACTGGAAGAAAGTTTCCTGCGCCGTGACCTCTCGGACGAAGCTTACACCGCTTACCGCGCCCGCGTGCCCATGCTGATCCCGTTCGCAAAAATCGCACGCTCCACATCCAAAGACTGAGCCGGTGGCGGATAGGGCTTGAAGGTGGGCGAGCGGCCCGCCAAACACGCTTCGATATTTGCAGGAGATTTGCATGATCCGGCGCGGTTTTATGAGTGTTGTCGCGGCCTTGGCGCTGAGCGCGTGCGCGAGTGCGCCGGTGGAGGCGCAAGCGCCCGGCGCCGGCGGGTTCGTTTCCGAGCGCATCATCGTCACCACGCAAGGCGAGGGACCGGACGTGATCCTGATCCCGGGCCTCACCTCGAGCGCCGAGATCTGGGATACGACCGCCGCCGCGCTGGATGACAATCACCGCGTCCATCTCGTGCAATTGAACGGTTTTGCCGGCCATCCCGCGCGCGCCAATTTGGAGGGCGCCGTCTCCGCGCCGGCGGCGGAGGAAATCGCGCGCTACATCCGCGAAGCGGGACTCGATCATCCTGCCGTGATCGGCCATTCGATGGGCGGCACGATCGCCATGATGCTGACCGCGCGCCACCCCGATCAAGTCGGGCGCCTGATGGTGGTCGATATGATCCCGTTCATGGGCGTTATCTTCGGCGGCGCTGACGCAACGCCCGAGAGCATCGCCCCCGTCGCGGCGCAAATCCGCGCCGCCATGGCCGGCGCGCCGCAAGGCGTCGTCAGCGCGCAAACGCGCCAAACCATCGACAACATGGTCCGCACCGAAAGCGCGCGCCCGCGCATTATCGAGCACGCGCGCGGCAGCGATAACCGCGTCACCGCCAACGCCTATTATGAATTGGTGACCACCGATCTGCGCCCCGAACTGGCGGCCATCACCCAGCCTTTCACTGTGCTTTACGTCGTGCCCCCGAACGCGCCGGTCACGCCTGAGCAATATGCGGGCTACGTCACCGCCTCCTACGCCAATGCGCCTAACGCCAAGATCGTGCACATCGAAGAGAGCTACCATTTCATCATGATCGATCAATTCGATCGGTTCATGCGCGAGGTGAATGCGTTTTTGGCGGAATAACGCGACTCGCTTCCCCGCCGAGAGCCCCGCGAAAGCGGGGCCGAGAGCGGGGACCCAGAGCAACGACCTGAGTGCTT
>CAZWQS010000032.1:0-11851 GCA_964635925.1 uncultured Terricaulis sp.
GGAGGTGTAGCAAAGGCCGCAAGCGGTGTGCTCGTCAAAGCCGCCCCATTTGGCCGCCTGCGCGTGGCCGGCGATGAAATCCTCGTAAGCGATCAGGTTCGGGATATTGGCCTCAGGCAGGTGCTCGCGATCGGTTAGCGCCACGAAGAATTTGACGTGCGGCAGCTTGGCGGCGACGGCGGCGATGATCGGGGTGAAGGTGGTGTCGAAGAAAATCGCCTTGTCTTCGGCGTGATTGGCGATCCAGGCGATTTGTTCGGGAAAGAGGCGCGGGTTCAGCGTGTGCAGCACAGCGCCCATGCCCATGGCGCCATACCAGACCTCCATGTGGCGCTCGGTGTTCCAGGCCAAGGTGGCCACGCGGTCTCCAGGGGCGATGCCGCGCTCTTGCAACGCGTTCGTCACCTGTTTGGCGCGCCGCCACACATTGGCGTAGGTCGAGCGCGACAGCGCGCCTGTCTCGATCGAGCGGGTGACGATTTCCCGACGCGGAAAATTGAGCATCGCATGGTCGAGAATCTTATCGACCGTCAGCGGCCAATCCTGCATGAGTCCGAGCATCGCGTGCGCCTCCCGTTTGATTTTGGGGGAGTAAAGCCCATGCTGCGGCGCCGCGCAAACCTGAATGGACGCTAAGGGTAAAGCCGCTGGGTCACCCACGCCGCGCCGGGCGTTTCACGCGTAAAGACAAGCCGATCGTGCAAGCGGAACGGGCGGTCGCGCCAGAACTCGATCACCAGCGGCACAAGCCGCCAGCCGCGCCAGTGCGCCGGGCGCGGCACCTCGCCGAGCCCAAATTTGGCGGCGAACTCGGCGATGCGCTTTTCAAGCGCCAGGCGATCTTCCAGCGGGCGCGATTGGGCGCTGGCCCACGCCCCGATCCGCGCGCCGCGATCGCGGCTTTGGAAATAGGCGTCGGACTCCGCATCCGTAACCGGCTCGATCAGCCCGCGCACGCGCACCTGCCGGCGCAGGCTCTTCCAATGCATCACGATCGCCGCGCGCGGGTTGGCCTCCAATTGACGGCCCTTGGCGCTTTCGGCGTTCGTGTAAAACACGAAACCGCGATCGACGCCCTTCAACAGCACCATGCGCACGTCGGGAAAGCCATCCGCGTCCGCCGTGGCCAGCGCCATCCCGTTGGGGTCGTTCGGCTCCTTGGCCTTGGCTTCCTTGAACCAGGCTTCAAACAGCGCGAACGGCTCGCTTTGGGCGAACAGCGCCGCATCGTCGGGCGGGGGCGCGCCGGCGGGATCGTAGCTCGGCGATGGGGGGATGAGATCGTCGCCAGGCATTTACTGCTCCGGTTGTGCTGAACCCCGATATAGGCGAACACACGCCAATGTCCCACAACACGTTCGGCCATCTGTTTCGCGTCACCACTTGGGGTGAGAGTCATGGGCCGGCGATCGGCTGCGTGGTGGACGGGACGCCCCCCGGCCTGCCGCTCAGCGCGGCGGACATCCAATATTGGATGAACCGGCGCGCGCCGGGCACGAGCCGCTTCGTCACCCAGCGGCGCGAGCCCGATGAGGTGAAAATCCTCTCCGGCGTGTTCGAGGACGACCGCACCGAAGGTCCGCTGACCACCGGCGCGCCCATTTCCCTGCTGATCGAAAACGTCGATCAAAGAAGCAAGGATTACGGCGACATCCGCGATCAGTATCGGCCCGGCCACGCGGATTATGTGTACGACGCCAAGTACGGCCTACGCGATTATCGCGGCGGGGGCCGAAGCTCCGCGCGCGAAACGGCGATGCGCGTGGCGGCGGGCGCGGTGGCGCGGCGCGTGCTGGGCGATGAGATTCAAATCCGCGCGGCTTTGATCCAAATCGGCGACGTGAAGATCGACCGCGCCCGCTGGGATTGGGCGGAAATCGAGAACAACCCGTTCTGGTGCCCTGACGCGCAAACCGCCGCGCAATGGGAAACCCTGCTGGACGACACGCGCAAAGCCGGCAATTCGCTGGGCGCGGTGCTGGAAGTTGAAGCCACAGGCGTCCCCGCCGGCTGGGGCGCGCCGATTTACGGCAAGCTCGATGCGGAAATCGCCGGCGCGCTGATGAGCATCAATGCGGTGAAAGGCGTCGAGATTGGCGTGGGCTTCGCAGCGGCGGCGCTGAGCGGGGTGGAGAACGCCGACGAAATGCGCATGGGCAATGACGGCAAACCGATGTTCCTCAGCAATCACGCCGGGGGCGTGCTGGGCGGCATCTCCACCGGGGCGCCGATCGTGGCGCGGCTGGCCATCAAGCCTACCTCCTCCATCCTCACGCCGCGCCAGAGCATCGATAAGTTCGGCCAGAACGTGGACGTCTCCACCAAGGGCCGCCACGATCCGTGCGTGGGCATCCGCGGGGCGCCGGTGGCCGAGGCCATGCTGGCCTGCGTGCTGGCGGACGCGAAGCTGCGCCATCGCGCCCAGACAGGGCGCTGAGCGCGTGGACCGCCGGCGTCCGCGCCGGCAATCAAGTTTTCTAAAAGCAACGCGCTGGGCGGAACGGCGCATGCCGGCGAAGGCGCCGGCGGCCCAAGAAAGCTTGCCTCGCGCAAATTTTGCCGCCATGCCCGACCGCAAGGGTTAGAATGCGGCGCGCACGTCGCTTGCGGGAGGATTGCATGGCGGAAGCGAGCGCTTCGCAGAAAGGTTTTCTCGGCTGGGTCGAGCGTACGGGCAACAAGCTGCCCGACCCGGTTTTCATCTTTCTCTATCTGATCGGCTTCCTAATCCTGTTCAGCGTCGCAGCCGCCGCGCTGAATTATTCCGCCCCCCACCCCACGCAGACCGACGAAGCGGGCAATCCGGTCGTCATCAGCGCGGTCAGCCTGCTTTCGGCCGACAATATCCGCCGCCTCTGGGTGGAGATGCCGCAGACCTTCACGCACTTTCACCCCCTCGGCTACGTGCTGGTGGTGATGCTGGGCGCGGGCGTGGCCGAGCGCTCGGGCCTGTTCGCCACCGCCATGCGCGCGGGCGTGCGCAACGCGCCGAAATTCCTGCTGACGCCGGCTGTCGCGTTTGTGGCGATGATGGGCAACCTCGCGGCCGACGCCGCTTACGTGGTGCTGATCCCGCTGGCGGGGGTGCTTTATGCGTCCGCCGGGCGCCACCCGATTGCGGGCATCGCCGCGGCGTTCGCCGGCGTATCGGGGGGCTTCTCCGCCAATCTGCTGCCGGGCCAGCTCGACGCGCTGTTGTTCGGCATCACGCAGGCGGCGGCGGAAACCGTCGATCCAAGCTGGCGCGCCAACATCGCCGGCAATTGGTTTTTCATCGCTGTGATGTTGTTCATCTTTCTGCCCGTGATCTGGTTCGTGACCGATCAGATCATCGAGAAGCGGCTGGGCAAATGGAGCCCCGGCGAAGACGATCACGCCAAGGTGGGCGATAGCGATGCGCCGCTGACGGGCGAACAGAAAAAGGGCCTCGCCTGGGCGGGGCTTGCCTGCCTTGCGGTCGTGGCGCTCTGGGTGTTCTTCACGCTTGGGCCGGACACGCCGCTGATCAACGAAGACGCGCCCAATCCCGAAGCGCGGCTGACGCCCTTCTATCAATCACTGGTCGCGGGCTTCTTCATCCTCTTCCTCGCCGCCGGCTGGGCCTACGGCGCGGCCGCCAAGACCGTGAACAATCATCGCGACGCGGTGAAGATGATGTCGGCCTCGATGGGCGACATGGCCTATTATCTCGTGCTCGCCTTCGCGGCGGCGCACTTCGTGGCGATGTTCAACTGGTCCAATCTCGGCCTCATCTTCGCGGTGCAGGGTGCGGACGCGATCGCCAGCTCCAACCTGCCGCTGCCGGTGCTGCTGGTGCTGATCGTGGCGCTGACGGCGCTGATCAATCTTTTCGTCGGCTCGGCCAGCGCGAAATGGGCGCTGATGGCGCCGGTGCTGGTGCCGATGATGATGCTGCTGAACGTCAGCCCGGAAATGACCACCGCCGCCTATCGCGTGGGCGACGGCGCCACCAACATCATCACGCCGCTGATGGTGTATTTCCCGCTGATCCTCACCTTCGCGCAGCGTTGGAATAAGGATTTTGGCCTCGGCAGCCTGACGGCGACCATGATCCCCTATTCGATCTGGATCCTTATCACCGGAATCGCGCTGACCTTCGCGTGGGTCTATCTCGATCTGCCGCTCGGGCCCGGCGCTGTGGTGGATTATACATTGCCGCAACAAACCGCGCCGTAAGCGCGCGCAACATTGCCGGCGCGGCGCTTGCGGATTACACTGCCTGCGTCGCGCCGCGTGGCGCGCGGCTCGGGGCACGCCATGTTTACGGATCGAATTCGAAACATTCTGGCGCACGCACAGCGCGTTGTCCAAAATCCCGTGAAGAGACGGAAGCTTAGGCGCGGATCGATCGTGGCGATGATCGCGCTGGGCGGGGCGCTCGGCCTCGATTACGTCGTCACGGGCGGGCCGGATTGGAATCCCATCGGCGCCGATGCGCCGCGGTTTGAGCTGGTATCCTCCGCCGCCGCGGCCGAACATCCACTGTTGCCGGCTTCTTTCGCGGCCGAGCCCGCGCCGGAACTGCCTGAGCGCCTGGTCGAGGTTGCGCTGGATACGCACGATCCAAGGATTTCCGCCGACGATCTGTTGGGCGCGCCGGTCTATGCGCGCGCGGTCAGCACTGAGTTCGAGATCGCCGCGCTGCTGGAAACGCTGAAGCCTCAGCCTGTGACGGGGATCGAGCTTTTGGCGCAGCCGCTCGCCTTGCAAGGCCAATGGTGGCGCTAAGCGCGTTTGCGCAGACGCAGGACCTTGGTGAGGAAGGCAAGTTCGATTTCCTCAACCTCAAGCCCAAATTCGGCGAACAGCGCCGGGAAATCCTCTTTGAGGTATGAGCCGAAATACGGCTCGTGAAAGCCCACAGGGAAATATTCCAGCATGCGGTCCAGATCGGCGTGATCGCCGGTTTGAATTGAGTCCGCGAACACCAGCACCCCGCCCGGCTTCAGGATGCGCGCCATCTCGCGCGCGGCCTCGCGGCGCACGCGCGGGGGGAGCTCGTGGAACAGGTAGACGCACGTGGCGGCGTCAAAACTTGCATCCTCGAACGGCGCCTGCTCCACCGCGCCGTTGACGATCTCCACTTGGCGCCAATCAGCCAGGCGCGTGCGCGCTTCGGCGCAATAAGCGGGGGAGAGATCGAGCCCGGTTGCGGGCAAGCGCGGAAACGCCGCCATGATCTGGCGCAGAAACCGCCCATTGCCGCAGGCGAGATCAAGCAGCCTCACCCCGCGCTGATCGCGCCCTTTGAGCGCGCGCGCGAGCGAACCAAGCGCGATGCGCCGCATCGCATCGGCCGCGCCGCCAAATAGGATTTCGACCTGCGTGTCGTACAGCTTGGCGCTGTCTTCGCTGAGCCAGCCATCGGTCTGGTAATGGAAATTCTGCAAATAATAGGTCGGATAGCGCCCGTCTACGCGCGCCTGTTCACGTACCTCAACGCCTGCGCGCTGCAGGCGGCGGCGATCCACGCGCGGCAGATCGCGAAAAAATCGCGCCGAGCTCTTCAGCGCATCGAGCGCCGCCGCCGCGCGCAGATCATCCGGCGCGGGATAGAGCCCAGCTTCGATATTGGCGCGGTCTTTCGCGAAAAGATCGAGGAAGGCGGCGCGAATGCGCTGGGAATCGCCTTCGGGCGCCTGTGGCTGAAACTGCGGCTCGCCTGGGCGGTTGAACGGCCCGGAGATGCGCCGCGCCAGCATGTATTGGCTGAGATACCACGCCACGCGCGCGCCCTGCGCGGCGGCGTATCGAGCGCGGCCAAGATCACGCTTGAGGCTCATGCGCAAAGCTTAGGGCGCCCGCACGGGCTTTGCCATGGGATGCTATGTCACCCCAAGGGATCAAGTCTTGCGGCGCTTGCGATAGCCGGCGGGCGGCTTTTCCAGCGGCTCGGGCCAGGCGACGATGCGCCGGATCAGGCCTGACATCTGCAAGCGCCCTTCCGGGCGCGTGCGCCCGCGCGCGGAGGCTTGGGCGATATGCACGCTTTCAGAATCGCCGCTGATGAGCGGATGCCACCAGAACAGCGGGCGTTTTTCCTCAACGAGCCGATAGGCGCACGTACTGGGCAACCAATCGAGCTTGGGCACGTTCTTAGGCGTCAGCTTCACGCAATCGGGCACGCGCTGTTTGCGGTTGGCGTAATCGCCGCAATGGCCCTTTTCACCATCAAACAATTTGCACGACACATTGGTGAGGTGAAGCTGGCCGGTATCGACGTCTTCGATGGAGATAACGCAGCACTTGCCGCAATTATCGCAGAGCGCCTCCCACTCGGCCTCATTCATCTGCGCGAGCGTTTTGGTTTCCCAAAAGCGCGGGGCGATGTCTTGCGATGCGTGCTCGCGCTTGCGCGGGCGCTTATCCAGGAGGGTGATCTTCTTCATCGCTCGAACGCCGCCACCAGTTCGATGTGCGGGCTCCAGCGAAACTGGTCAACCGGAGTGACGCGCGTCAGCGAAAAACCGTGCTCGATCAAGACCGGCACGTCGCGTGCGAAGCTGGCGGGATCGCAGGAGACATAGGCCAGCTTGCGGATCGGCGCGCGCGCGATCTGTTCTGCTTGCAGGCGCGCGCCGGAACGCGGGGGATCGATCACCGCGCCGTCGAACTTGCGCATCTCCAGCGTCGAGAGCGGCGTGCGGAACAGATCGCGCCGCAGGATGGACACCTGCTTCAGCGCCCCGCCCGCGCCATCGGCGCCGGCTTTCAGCGCGGCCAGCATGTTCGCATCGGATTCCACCGCCAGCACCTCAGACTCCGCAGCCAGGCGCAGCGCGAACGTGCCGATGCCGGAAAACAAATCGACCACGCGCTTGGCGCCGAAAAGCGCTTCGCCGGCAAGCCGCGCCAAGGTCTCTTCGCCCTCGGCTGTCGCCTGCAAGAACGCGCCGGGCGGGTGGTGCACGATCGCGCGGCCCATGCGCACGCTAGGCGCCTTGCGCGTCACGATCGGCTCGCCATCCACCGACAGGCGCGCGAGATCGAGCGCGTTGGCGACATCGACCAATTCGGAAAACTTGAAACGCAGCAGCGCATCCATGCGCCCCGCGCCTTTGACGGACACATCAACGCCCGCATCCGTTTCAAGGCAGGCGATGGCGACGTCGCCACGCTCAGGCATCACGAGAGCGGCCAGATCCGCCAGCTTCGGCGCGAGCGCCTCAAGCTGCGGCGTCAGCACCACGCATTGTTCAAGCGGGGCAAGACGAGCCGTGCCGCGCTCGATGAAGCCCACGCGCACGCGCCCGTTCTGGCGGCTGCCCGTGAACGACGCGCGCCGCCGCCCCGCGCCCCAGGCGAGCACGGTTTCATCGACATCGACCCCTCGCAGGCCGCGGCGCGACAGCGCTTCGATCACTTGCGCGCGCTTCCAGGCGAGGTACGGCGCTTCTTGCCAATGCTGCAATTGGCAGCCGCCGCAGCGGCCGAAATGTTTGCAGGGCGGCGTTTGACGTTCGACGCTGGGTTCAATCACCTCCAGCACCTCGGCGCGATCGCCGACCACGCGCGCACGCACGCGCTCGCCCGGCAGCGTGAACGGCGCAAACAGGCGCGCCTCCCCTTCGACCAAGCCGTCGCCGCGCGCGCCCACCGCGCTCACGGCAAGCTCGCGCTCCACCGGGTCGTCAGGCGGCAAGGGCGGCCTTTGGGCCGGGCGGGGACGGGGTCTTTGGCGCTTCATGTGCCGTTCAGGCGGGATCTGCTTTCTTCCAGGCTGAGGAACAGGAGGCCCCCATGCGTGGTCAAGTTTTCATCGCCGCTTCGGCCCTGATTGGGACCATGTTGGTCGCCCAACCGGCGGCGGCGCAGCAATACCGCTCCTACCATGACGAAACCGTCTCCCGGTATGAGCAATGCCAGCGCTCCGAGCGCAACCGCCAGATCGGCGGGGCGATCATCGGCGGCATCGCCGGCGCCCTCTTGGGCCGCGAAGTGGCCGACCGGGGCGTGCGCGGCGAAGGCGCCGCGCTTGGCGCGGTCGTCGGCGCGGCGGCGGGCGCGGGCGTGGGCCGGGCGACGGCGAACTGTGACACCCGCGTCCAGGGCCAGTACGACCCCCAATACGGCACGCCCGAGCGGCGCCCGTACGACCCGAATTACGGCGCCTATGAAGACGATTATTACGGCGACGATTCCGGCCTCTATGGCGGCCCGGGCTATCGCCAATCGTCCTACCGCCAAGAATGCCGCCCGAGCGAGGTCGTGACGTACGATCGCCGCGGCCGGGAGCGCGTCCAGGAAGTGATGCTGTGCCGCGGCCGCGACGGCGTTTGGCGCCAGCAATAACCAGCTAACCCTCTGCGACATGCGACCTTGAGGCCCCGGCGGAAACGCCGGGGTTTTTTTCTATCTGCGCAGATGCGCGAGCAATTCGAGGTTTCCATCGCCGCCGCGTATGGGCGAATCTGCCAGCGCGACGCGATGAAATCCCTCCAACCCTTCGAGCTGTTCAAGCGCGCTTGCGGCGGCGGCGCGCGCTTCGGCTTCCGGCAAGACGGCGTTCTTGTGCGGCCCCACCTCAAATTGCGGTTTAATCAAAGTGACAAGATCGGCGTGCGGCGCGGCGAGCGACAGCGGCGCGGCGAGCGCCTTGGCGGCGCCGATGAAGCTCACGTCGCAAACGATCAAAGTTGGCGCCTCGGGAATCAGCGCACGCGTCAAGGCGCGCGCATCGGTGCGCTCCAGGCTGATCACGCGCGGCTCGGCGCGCAGCTTGGCGTGCAATTGGCCCTGGCCGACATCGACCGCGTAGACGCGCGCGGCGTCGCGCGTCAGCAGCACATCGGTGAATCCGCCTGTTGAAGCGCCGATATCAACACATGTGCGCGCGGCGGGATCGATGCCGAACACATCCAGCGCATGCGCCAGCTTCACGCCCGCGCGCGACACCCAGGGAAATGCGGGCTCAACCTCGAGCGCTGCATTTTCCTCGATCAAGTCGGCCGCTTTGTTCACAAGTGCGCCATCGGCGCGCACGCCCCCCGCCTCGATCGCGGCGCGCGCTTTCGCGCGGCTTTCAACAAGCCCGCGCGAGACAAGCAGAAGATCGGCGCGCATGCGAACCACAATAGCCCTCCCTTCATCCGCCCTTGACGCAAAGGCAAGCCCTTGATCGCACCGCGCGCGCGGGCGAACGTGGCGTCAAACAAGGGGGGATGATCCGATGCTTTCCAAACTTTCGCGCCGCGTACTCATGGCCAACGCCGCCGCTTTGAGCGCGCTGGCGGCCGGGTGCGGCCGCGCCGCCGACAATGGCGCAAACAGCAGCGACGCGCTGGGGACGTCCGACGCGGTGGGCCTTGCCGCGCGCATCCGCGAGGGCGAGATCACCGCCACGCAAGCGATGGACGCCGCGATCGCGCGCGCCGAACGCGTGAACGCGCAACTCAATTTCGTCGTCACGCCCGCCTATGATGCAGGCCGCGCCCGCGCGCGAGAGGCGCTCCGCGGGCCGTTCGCCGGCGTGCCGACTTTGATCAAGGATTTGATGGATTGGAGCGGCCATCCCACCAAATTCGGCAGCCGCGCCTTCGTCGAAAACGTTGCGCAAAGCCAGCCGCCTTACATGGACGCGCTGCTGGCGGCGGGGCTTGTCCCGTTCGGCAAATCCGCCACGCCCGAGTTCGGCTTCACCGCCACCACCGAACCCATGCTGGGCGGGCCCACGCATAATCCGTGGAACGTGAACCATTCGAGCGGCGGCTCTTCGGGCGGCGCGGCGGTCGCGGTGGCGGCGCGCGTCATCCCTGTGGCGCATGCAAGCGACGGCGGCGGCTCGATCCGCATTCCCGCCTCGTGCAACGGGCTTGTGGGCTTGAAGCCTTCGCGCGGGCGCAATGTCGCGAGCGGGCGCGCTGATAGCGGCATCGAGATTTCGGTGAATGGCTGCGTCTCCGTCAGCGTGCGCGATACGGCGGCGTGGCAGGCGGCGACCGAGAATACCGGCGCGAGCCAGCGCTTCGCGCCGATTGGGCTGGTCTCGGGCCCCAATACGCGACGCCTGCGTATCAAGCTGGATATCAACAACGCGCTGAACCGCGCGCCCGATGCGGAAGTCGAAGCCGCGATCCGTCAAGCCGCCGAACTTTGCCGCGGGCTGGGCCACACGATCATCGAGGCGCGCGCGCCGATCAACGGCCAGCAATTCTCCGACGATTTCATCCTGCTCTGGGCCGCAGGCGCGGCGGAGGTCGCAGCCGGCGTGCGCGAGCGCGCGGGCGATATGCCGCTCGATCAATTGCTGGAGCCGCTGACGCTGGAGCTTGCCGCGCACTATGCCGAGCGCGGGCGCCCCGCGCTGGAGGCCGCCGTAGGGCGCCTGCGCGCGATCGAGGCGCAGTATGAAAGCATCTTCGCGGACGCGGACGTGTATCTGACGCCGGTGCTGGCCAAACCGCCCGTGCCGCTCGGCGTGATCAATCCCGAGCGCGGCATGGCGGCCTTCGCCGCGCTCAACGAATATGTCGGCTACACGCCGCTGCAGAATGTTTCGGGCGCGCCGGCGATCAGCTTGCCGCTGGCTTGGTCTTCCGCCGGGCTGCCGATCGGGGCGCATTTCTCCGCCGCCTCGGGCCAGGAGCGCACGCTGTTGGAACTGGCCTATGAGCTGGAACAGGCCCAGCCCTGGGCCGGGCGCGTTCCGGGGGTGAACGCAGCCTGAAAATGTGCTCCATAGTCCCGCCGCCTTTGGGGATTAGGTCGCATTGATGCTTCGACGTCTCGCCTTCGCACTGGTTTTCGCTGGTTTTTCCACGTCTGCGCTGGCCCAGCAGCCGCAGCCGAACGCCGGCGAACAGCCACTGCGCGGGGAAGCCTGGTATCGCGGGCAATTGGTGGAGCTAGCCGAAGTGCTGGGCGGCTCGCACTATCTGCGCACGCTGTGCGACGGCCAGGGCAATCAGCGCTGGCGCGACTACATGCGCGGCATCATTGAGCGCGAGCCGAATTACAACGCCGTGCTGGTCGAAGGTTTCAACCGCGGCTACCGCAACGAGGAATCGCGCTTCCACACCTGCGACCAGCAGGCGGTGCAGATGGAGGCGGAGCTGCGCGCCCAGGGCCTGCGCGTGTCGCAAGCGCTGCGCGCACGCCACGCCGACTGACATGAGCGATCCCGACACCCAACACAAAGCGCGCGCGCTGGAATTGATCTTGAACGCGTGGGAAGCAGCACTAGCCGAAGGCGCCGATCCGGAATTGGTGGCGTCAGTGGCGATTTACGCCGCTTTGGCCGACATGGTGGATCGCTACGGCGAAGAGGCCGTGGCCGAATTCTGCGCCAGCCTGCCCGAACGCGCGCGCAAGGGCGAATTCACGCTGCGGGCGAACGACCCTTAAGGCGTCCTGCCCACATCGCCTCAAGCCAGGCGGGGTCAGGCATGTTCGCCTCATGCGCGCCCTTACGCGAAAGCCAGAGGTGACGCACGATCTCGGCCTGACGCTCGATATTATATTGATGGAAGCTCGCGGTTTTGCGCGCCTTGTAGGCGTAAGCGCGCTTGCCCATCGCGGCGAGCTTCAGCGCCGGCAAAAACATGCCCTGCGCGCTTTGCCACACATGCGCCAGCTCATGCACGAACCAACCCTGCTCGCCGATCGGCGCGCGAGAGAAATCACGCGCGGCGCGCCAATGGGAAAAAACGATCAGCCCGCCGAACGGCGCCATCGCGCCAAAACCAAGCGGCGGCGCCTGCAGCACACGCACCCTATCCCAGGCGATCTCATCGGCGAACAGCGTGCGCCCCAACGCGATCTCGCCTTTGGTGAGCGCGCGCCGGGCGCCGATCTGCATGCGTTCCATGGGAGCCACTTTTGCGCAATCTGG
>CAZWQS010000032.1:11951-20941 GCA_964635925.1 uncultured Terricaulis sp.
CGAAGGAACTTAGAGCGCTTCCAGGAACCTGAGCGGCGCGCCGGCGCTGGGGGTCGTCACCTCGCCGTCGCGCATCACGATCTGGCCGCGGATGATCGTCGCCATCGGCCAGCCCTTGGCTTCAAAACCGTCGAACGGGGTCCAGCCACAGCGCGTGGCTTGATCGGCCGCGCGGATTGTGCGGCGTGCGGCCATGTCCACTACCGTGAAATCCGCGTCGTAGCCCAGCGCGATGCGGCCTTTGCCTTCGATGCCGAACACACGCTGCGGGCCGGCGCTGGAGAGATCAACAAAGCGCGCGAGCGAAAGGCGCCCCTCATTCACATGCGTCAGCATCACCGGCACGAGCGTTTGCACGCCGGGCATGCCGGAGGGCGATTTGGGATAGGCTTGCGCCTTTTCTTCTTTCGTGTGCGGGGCGTGATCGGTGGCGATGATGTCCACCACGCTTTGGCCGATGCCGAGGCTCCACAGCGCGGCGCGGTCGGCGGCATAGCGGATTGGCGGATTCATCTGTGCGAAACCTTGCAGGCGCTGATAGACCTCCGGGCCTTCAAAGGTGAGGAATTGCGGCAGCGTCTCCACCGTCGCCACATCCTTGGCCGTGGCCAGGAATTCCATCTCCTTGGCGGATGAGACGTGCAGCACGTGAACGCGCTTCCTATGCTTGCGCGCGCCGGCGACGAGGCGCTGCACGGCTTTGAGCGCGGCTTCATCGTCGCGCACCTCGGGGTGGCTGGTCCAATCGCCTTCGCGGGCGAGCTTCTTGCGTTCGTTGAGGCGATCTTCGTCTTCCGCGTGGAAGGCGCCGCGGCGCTTGATGTTTTTCAGAATGTTGTCGAGGCCGTCATCATCGCCCACCAGCAGCGTGCCGGTGGATGAGCCCATGAAGGTTTTGACGCCGCACACGCCGGGCAAGCGCTCCAGCTCGCCGAGCAAATGCGCGTTCTCGTGCGTGGCGCCCACGTAGAACGCGTGATCCACGTGCGCGCGGCCGTTGGCGCGGGCGAGTTTATCGGCGATCGCTTCGGGGTTCGTGGTGGGCGGTGCGGTGTTCGGCATTTCAAACACGCCGGTGACGCCGCCAAGCGCTGCCGCGCGCGTGCCGCTTTCCAAATCTTCCTTCTGCGGATTGCCCGGCTCGCGGAAATGCACTTGCGTGTCGATCACGCCGGGCAATACGTGCAAGCCCTTGGCTTCGAACACAGGCCCGGAAGCACGCGAGAGATCGCGGATGGCGACGATCTTGCCGGCGCGCACGCCGATATCGCCCTCGCCTTCGCCGGCATGGCTGACGATCCGCCCGCCGCGCACGATCAGATCAAAACTCGTCATCGCAAGCCTCCGGCGTGGAGCAATTCAAGCGCGGCCGCCTCCACCGCATCGATGCCGATAGCCTCCATCGCGCCCGCGCGCGAGGGCTCGGCGGCGATTTCCTGCAAACTCTTCCCACGCATGGCGCGCGTGCGTGGGCCATAAGGGCCGCGCACGCGCTCGTCGCTGGGGCCGAACAGCGTCAAGGTCGGCGCGCCCACGGCGGCGGCGATGTGGGTCAGCGCATTGTCGTTGCCGAGGCACAAGGTCGCGCGCTCCATCAGCGCCGCGCAGGCGAGCAGATCGAACGCGGCGCCAAGATCGCGCGCGGGCACGCCGTCAGCGTCCAAGCTTTGGGTTATGGCGCGCGTGGTTTCCCCGTCGCGCGCGGCGGCGCCAAGCACGACCACCTGCGCGTTGCTCAAAGGCCCGGAGGCGAGCCGGCGCGCGACGGCGGCGAAGCGTTCATGGGGCCAGCGCTTGGCTTCGCCCGAGCCGCCCGGCGCGAGCGCGATGATGGGGCCGGCGGCGGCGGCATCGGCGTCGGTGCGGGCTTTGGCGTCGATCCACAATTTGGGCGCGAGCGCGCGTTCGGCGCCCACGGCCTCGGCCCAATCTTCCGCGCGATGGCGCAGCAACGCGCCGGGCTTCAACGTCACCCGGCGCGGGGCCGATAACGTCGAGCCCAGCCAACCGCCGCGCGCGTCGATCAACGTATCGATGCGCATCCGCGAGAGCTGGCGCGACACGCCCCAGGCGCGCGCCAGGCCCGCCCGGCGCGGCAGCTCATGCAGCGCGATCAGCCCCGGCGCGGCGCGGAACAGCGCGCGCGCGTCTCCCGAGCACACCACCGCCAGGCGCCCCCCGCTTTGCAGCGCGTGCGCCAGCGCCCCGGTGGCGAGCACGGCTTCGCCGAGGTCTTCGGGCGCAAGGAAAAGGATCGAGGCCATCTGGGCTGGGGTTAGAAGCCGGCGGGGTAAAAGCCAAGTCAACGCGCCAGTGAGGCTTGCGAGGGGCCGCGCGCTGGCCCAAGTGAGCGGCATGACCGGCCCTTACCGCCTCGACCGCGCCCTGATTCAAGTTTCGGGGCCCGACGCTGTGAGCTTTCTGGACAATCTGCTGACTCAGGACGTCACGCGGCTGACCGACGCAGGCGTTCTATACGGGGCGCTGCTGAGCCCGCAGGGCAAGCTGATCGCGGACATGTTCCTTTGGTCCGGTGTCGATGACGGCGTGACGCTTGAACTCGACCCGGCGCGCAAGGACGACATTCTGCGTCGGTTGACGCTTTACAAGCTGCGCGCGCGTATCTCGCTCGAAGACATCACCGGCCAGTTTCATGTGCTCCAAGCGCCAAGCTTCTTCCGCAGCGGCGTGAAAGATCCGCGTTTTCCTGACGGCGCGCTGGGGTGGCGAGAAATCTGCCCCCTTCCGCCGGAGCAATACGACTTTCCCGCCGGCGACGCCGAATATAACGCCCATCGCCTCGCGCTTGGCGTTCCCGATCTGGCGCGCGACGCGACGCCTGAGGAAGTGTTCGCGGGCGAAGCGCTGCTTGAGGAACTAAACGGCGTCGATTTCAAGAAAGGCTGCTTCGTCGGCCAAGAAAACACCTCGCGCATGAAACGGCGCGCGACGACGCGGAAGAAGTTTTGCCCCGTGACGTTCGACGGCCCGGCTCCGGCCGATGGCGCGCCGATCACAGCGGGCGCGGCCGAGATCGGGCAAATCCGCACTGGCGCGGCCGGACGCGCGATGGCGCTGTTGCGCCTCGATCGTGCGCTCGCGGCGCAACAGGATGGCGTCGAAATCACCGCCGAGGGACGTAAATTGCGGCTCGACCCGCCAGCTTGGCTCATCCTGCCGCCACGCGAAGGGGCCAGCCCTGGCGCGCCGGATTGACGGGCTTGGCCCCGGGGTTTAACGCCAAAACGGCCGCGCGGCGGCGCATGATGGGACTTGAACAGCTTTGACCGTCGTCATCTCCGCGACCGGCCTCTACACGCCGAAAGAAAGCATCTCGAACGCCGAACTGGTGGCGTCGTTCAACACTTATGTCGAACGCTACAATGCCGAGCACGCCGACGACATCGCGGCGGGCGTCTTGCCGGCGCTGCAGCCCTCGAGCGTTGAATTCATCGAGAAAGCCTCCGGCATCAAGCACCGCTTCGTGCTGAACAAATCCGGCATGCTGGATGTGGACCGCATGGTGCCCGACATTCCGGAGCGCCCGAACGAACAACTTTCGATCATGGCGGAGGTTTCCGTCGCCGCGGCCAAGCAAGCGCTGGAGCGCGCGGGGCGTGATGCGAGCGACATCGATGCGGTGATCTGCTCATGCTCCTCCTTGCAGCGGCCCTACCCGGCGCTGGCGATCGAAATCCAGAACGCGCTGGGCGCGGGCGGGTTTGGCTACGACATGAACGTGGCGTGCTCCTCAGCTACGTTCGCGATCCAGAACGCGGTGGATATCGTGCGCGCCGGCCACGGGCGCTCGGTGCTGGTGGTGAACCCTGAGCTGTGCACCGGGCACCTCAATCTGCGCGACCGTGACACACACTTCATTTTCGGCGACGCCGCGGTGGCGGTGCTGGTGGAAAGTTCAGACATCGCCCCACCCGGCGCGTGGGCGGTACTGGGCACGAAGCTGACGACGCGCTTCTCCAACAACATCCGCAACAATTTCGGCTTCCTGAACCGCACCGATCCGCAATGGCGCGACATGCCCGACAAGCTGATCACCCAGCAGGGCCGCAAAGTGTTCAAGGAGGTCGTGCCGCTGGTGTCGGACATGATCCTGACGCACATGGCCGAGCTTGAGTTGAAGCCCAGCGACATGAAACGCATGTGGCTGCATCAGGCCAATTCCAACATGAACCGGCTGATCGCCGAGCGCGTGCTGGGGCACGAAGCGAGCCAGGAAGAGGCGCCCACCATCCTCGACACCTACGGCAACACGGCGGGCGCGGGCTCCATCATCGCGTTCCACCTGCACTCGGGCGACCTGAAAGCCGGCGACAAAGGGCTGATCTGCTCCTTCGGCGCCGGCTATAGCGCCGGCTCGATCTTCGTGCAGAAGGCCGCTTAGGGCTTACTCGGTCGTCGTATCGACCGTATCGATGCTCGCGGTGGCATCGTAGCTCGACGAGGTGTCCACCGTCTGATCCGCATACGTGCCGCCTTGATCGGCTTGGGCGCCGTAATCGGCGGCGGTTTCGGCGTGGTCGGCGGCGCTATCGGCGTAGATCTCGGCGGTTTCGAGATCGCCTTCGGCGGCGTACGCTTCGGCGGCGTCGGCGTTGGCGTCCGCGATTTCCTGATTGTAATCGGCGTTTTCCAGATCCATCTGGTCGTGCTGGGCTTGCAGGATTTCCGCATCGGCCACGTCGCCCCCGTGCTCCTTCACCTCCTCCATCGCGTACTCGGCGTTCTCGGCCATTTCCTCGGCCTTTTCCCAATCGCCTTCTTCAACGGCCTTGGCTTGTTCGGCCTGAAACGCTTCCGCTTCCGCGCGCGCTTCTTCGGCCAATTGGGCTTCGAGGATCGCGCTGTCGGGGTTGAAATCCTCGAGCGAACCTTCATCAGCCGCCTTCTGCAGCGCGGCCATCAGATTGGACTGCTCCATTTCGGAGAGGCCGGCATTGTCGATCTGCATCTGCTGGCCGGCTTCGGTTTGCATGAATTCTTCGATGGTCATGGGCATGGTCATTCTCCGTCAGACATATCAGAAGGCGGCGCGCCCTCTTCTTCCGGGCCACTGATTTCGGCCACCTCCGCGTCCGGTGTGTCCGCGGTCACGCCTTCGGCGGCTTCCGCCTCCACCACCGCGACGATGACGCCGACCGCCAGCGCGATATCGAAGGCGGCGCGGTTGGCCGCCTCGCGTTCGGCGATCAGCTCCTCATCGGTTTTCCCCGCATGGGCGATTGCCGGATCGAACGTGGAGGCCAGCGCCGCGGCGCGCCTGGCGGCCGCGTCTTCATCCTCCTCCGCGTCCACCACATAGGCCTTCGGCGCGGGATCGAGCGCCACATCGAACGCGGGGTTCTGCGGGGGCTCGCGCGCGCTCATTCGCTGGCCAGATCAGGGCGCGGCGGCTTCGGCTTCTTGGGCGTGATTTTCAGCACTTTGCCGCAATCGGGATTGGGGCAGCGGATATTGACCGGCTTGTCGCCGGCGAGCTGCGCCTTCGGCACGCGCATCGCGGTTTTGCAGGCGATGCAGGTGAAGCGCTCCATCGGCTCGGGCGGGGGCTTTTGCGCGCCCTTCGGCGGGACCGCCGCGCCCTGCACGGTTTTTTCCTTCGGCGCGGGCGGCGCCCAATGCTCGATCACGCGCCGCCATGCCTGGAATTCGCCGCTGGCGTGAAACTCACGCGCGAGCTTGAGGCGGCGCGCGGCGTAGGGCGTGGACGTCATCGCGAATTCGGAGGCTTGCATGGCGCCGTCGTCGGAGGCGTCTTCCTGGGCGATCCAGGCTTCGCGGTTGATGCGGCTGGCCAACGGGAACGAATGCAGCGTCCATTGCAGCGTGACGCGGCGCGCGACCTCAATATCGCCCACCACAAGCAGGCCGGCGCGGTCCGCGGTGATGGCCGAATGGCGCTGCCAGGCCATCAAGGGCGCGTTGATACCGCTTTCAATGATTTTCGACGGCGACAGAAAGCTCAGCACGCCCCCGCCCATTAGCGAACGATTGCCCGGCTGACGGCCAGCGAGGAAGTTCACCACCGTGTTCCACAGCGCATGGCCCGCGCGGGCGTGCCCCATTTCGCGGCCCAGCAGATAAAGCAGATCGTCGCCGCGGAAATTCGTCAACACGCTGCCCAGCGCGATGAAGGACGAGGTGTTCGACCCCATCGTCACCGAATCCCACATCTGCTCGCCGCTGATGTAGAGTTCCGGCAGCCGCTCAAGCCCGACGATGCGCGCGGCCTTGATGGCGAGCGCGAAAATCTCCGGCAATTGCTGCTCGGAAAGGCGCACCCCGTTCACGGACGCTTCAAACCACGGCCGGCCCACGCTTTCCGACACCGAATGCGCCGCCGCCGACAGCGGGCCGATGCCGGCCAGCGTGTTCATCGCATCCGCATCGAGGCGCCAAAGAAACGCATCGACCGGGATTTGATAATTGGCGCCGAGCGGGCGCAGCCAGCGGCACGTCGGACAATAAACGCGGTGCGGCTCAAGCCTTGAACCGTCGCCCCCGCAGCTTTGGCAGCCAAACGCGTAAGGCGCGGCGGCGGCGACCGGGCCGGGCGCGGCGGCGCCGAACCCCGCCCCGCATTGGGTGCAAAAGCGCGAGACGCCGTCATGGGGCGCATTGCATTGGAAGCAGACCGCCGCTTGCATGGCTCAAATCCGCGCCAGCAATTCGGCTTTCTTGGCGTCGAACTCGGCGGGGCTGAGGATGCCCGCGTCGCGCAGCGCGCCAAGCTGCTTGATCTGCTCCATGATGCGCGCGGTATCGCTACCGCCGGAGAGGCCCGGCGCGGCTTGCGGCGTCGGCGCAGGCGCGATCGGCGGCGCGGCGTAGGCGGGCGCGGGCTGCTGGGGCGCTTGTGGCGCGGGCGGCGGCGCGGCGTAGGCTTGCGGCGGCTGCGGCGCGGGCGCGGGCGCGAAACCGCCGCCCCGCATCATCTTGTCCGCCATGTCCTTCAGCGCTTTTTCCGGCAAGCTACCAGACACCACCCACGCCGTGATGCCGAGATAAAGAGCCAGGATGAAGAAGAAATAGACCGCGAAATAGAGGTTGAACATCGAGGCGAAGAAGGTGAACGCCGCCTGTACGAGGAAGAGCGGCAGCGCGCTGCCCCAGCGCACCTTGAGCGAGAGGCGCGCAACGCTTTGCCCCGGCCCGCTGGGCGCCACTTGTAGATCGCCGTCATACTTGATCGGGACGCCCAGCGTGCCCAGCATACTCTTGTAGGTGAGCAGATATTTCGCGCCTTGCGGGGGCTGGCGATAATGCACCTCAGACCCCATGCCTTCGATCACGCCCATGGCGGTGTTGAAGGCGTCCATCGGCGCGGCGTTCAGGGTCACCTGCTTCGAGTTGCCCCCGCCTCCCCCGGCGAAGCCGCGCGCCATGTTCGCCATATTGGGCATTTGCGGCATGGGCGGGGGCGGCGCGTATTGCGGCGGCGGCTGGGGCGCGCCGGCGCCGATGGCGCTGCCGCACGCGCCGCAGAATTGCGCGCCCGGCGCAAGCGCGCTGTTGCAGCGCGGGCAGGCTGTTTGAGCAGGTGCGTTCATTCCGTTTGCCCTCCGAGCCGGCCCAAAGGCCGGCTGCATCAGGTAGGCGGAATGTTCAGGAACATCGGGTCAGCGGCGCAGTTCTGGCATCAGGTCGTCGTCCAAACACGGGCCGCCAATATCCTGAGCCGCCTGCCGCAGGCGCACCACTTCGCCCGCGTCCGGTCCAGCCGCGCCTTCGCGCAACAATATAACCGCCAGCGAGCACATCGCCGGGCGATGGCCGCGCGCAACCGAAAGTCGCAAGTAGCGTTGCGTCTCGGCGTTCGATTGTTCGACGCCCAGGCCCAGATTATAGAGCCGCGCCAAATTGAACGGCGCCAAGTGGTCCCCACCCTCGGAGGCCTGTTCCAACCAATGGCGGGCCAGGGCAAAGTCCACGTCGAGCCCGTACTCGCCGTCGAGCGCGGCGATCCCCAGTTCGTTTTGCGCCGCGGCGGAGCCAGCGCTTGCCGCCGCTTCCATCAACCGCCGCCCCTCGGCTTGCAACTGCGCAACGTCCATGTCGTGCGGCAAGCCAAATCCCTCTGCGCCCCGCGATGACACAGACGCGCTCCAGTAGATCATAGCGAGCAGCCCCACCGCATCCGGCATACCGCGCTCGGCGCAAACCAGCAGGCGAGGATTTGCTTCGAACGATTCCTCCGCGTCGAAGATACCGCACGGATCGCCGTCGGCAGGCAGCATCTGCGCTTGGGCCGCAAACATGAACGCGCTAGCGGCCATCGCCGCCAGCGCCTCCACGACCGTGCTTACCAGCCGCATTCGCGGCCGGCGTTCTGCGCCTGCATGTAGGCCATCAGCGGCTGGAAGTAGCGAACCATGGCGCCGCCATCCATTTGCCGCGTGCCGGTGAACGCCTCCAGCGCATCCGGCCAGGGGCGCGAGGCGCCCATTTCCAGCATCGCGTTGAAGCGTTCGCCCACTTCGCGGTTGCCGTACACGGTGCAGCGATGCAACGGGCCGGTCCAACCCGCTTGTTGGCAGGCGGCTTCGTAGAATTGGAATTGCAGGATGTAGCTCAGGAAGTAGCGCAGGTACGGCACGTTGTTGGCGATGTGATACTTCGCGCCGGGATCGAACATGGTCTCATCGCGCGCATTCGGCGGGCGGATGCCCTGATAGCGCTCGCGCAGCTCCCACCAGGCCGCATTGTAGCGATCGGGCGTGATGCGGCCGTCGAACACCTGCCAGCGCCACTGATCCATGGTCAGCGCGAACGGCAGGAAGGCGATCTTGTTGAGCGCCTGCTCCATCAGCAGCGAAATGTCAGCCGAGGCCGGCGGAATCTGGTTGCGGCGCAGAAGGCCGATTTCCACCAAATATTCCGGCGTGATGTTCAGCGCGACGAAATCGCCGATGGCTTCGTGGAAGCCGTCATGGGCGCCGTTCTGATAGAGATACGGCTGGTTCATGTAGGCG
>CAZWQS010000033.1:0-20937 GCA_964635925.1 uncultured Terricaulis sp.
TCAAGGGCGACAACGAAGACCAGAACGTCGGCATCGGCATCGTCAAGAAGGCGCTGGAAGCCCCGATCCGTCAGATCGTGGAAAATGCCGGCGTCGAAGGCTCGATCGTGGTCGGCAAGCTGCGCGACAACAAGGACGACAATTACGGCTTCAACGCCCAGACCGAAGAATATGTCGATCTGGTGAAGGCCGGCATTATCGATCCGGTGAAGGTCGTGCGCACGGCGCTGCAAGACGCAGCCTCGGTGGCGGGCCTCATCATCACCACGGAAGCCTCGATCGCCGAAGCCCCGAAGAAAAACGCCCCCGCCCCGGGCGGCATGCCCGGCGGCATGGGCGGCATGGGCGATATGGATTTCTGATCCAGTCGCACATCGCGAAACATCAACGGCGGCGCGCAAGCGCCGCCGTTTTTTGTTCGAGCACCGCTCCGTTGACTTTGTTCCCGATTTGTTTCAAGGTCGACAGATTGTAGCGACGCGCTTTAGGGCTGGTCGGATGGTTACGACCCACCTTGTTCCCGCCGACCTGCAAGACCTCTACGAGCTGCACGAGTGGCGAAACGCCACCGGCGTGTTGGCGACCTCTGCACCTCAAGAGTGGTTGGAAATTCAGAACGCGCTCCGTGCATTTCGCCTCTATCGCAGCGAAATCGTAGTCGGCGGAGGGAGTCGATCGAGAATCGTGCAGCGCCTGGAACAACCACTCGCAAACACAAACTGGGTGGAAAAGCAGTTCAAGACAGCGATCGAAATCGACGACGTCTCAACGCCTTCACCCACTCACAAGGTAGACTGCTTCAAAAACCGCGTGGCATTGGAAGTCGAATGGAACAACAAAGATCCATTCTTCGACAGGGACCTAAATAACTTTCGGCTCCTCTTCGACCTTAGGGTCATTGATGTCGGCGTCATCGTTACGCGCGCGGACCATCTTCAACTTATATTCAACAGCCTTGGCCGCGGTCCCAGCTTCGGGAATTCCACAACCCACCTCAGCAAACTGTTGCCCCGGCTCAACGGCGGCGGCGGCGGCGGCTGTCCGGTGCTGGTGTTCGGAATCAGCAACAAGCTGTACGTTGACGACAGCGCCAACCCAGTTGCGCCGGTCGGTGGAGCAATCGCAAGCGATGAAGAAGAAGGCGATGCCGGCTAAAAAAACAGATCGCAGCGAGAGCGGGGTTTTGGCCGCGACGTTGGATTTGGCCCGGGCAACGGGCGGCCGACGGTACGGCACAATTCTAGCCGATCCTCCGTGGCAGTTTGTAAATCGCACCGGCAAGATGGCGCCCGAGCACAAACGGCTCGCGCGCTACTCCACGATGACCACCGACGAAATCTGCGCGCTGCCAACCGGCGACTACGGCGCGGACACGAGCCACCTTTATCTGTGGGTGCCGAACGCGTTGCTCCCCGAGGGGCTGCGCGTAATGCAGGCATGGGGTTTCAACTACAAGTCCAACATCATCTGGTACAAGACGCGCAAGGACGGCGGCCCTGACGGCCGCGGCGTCGGCTTCTACTTCCGTAATGTCACCGAAGTTTTGCTGTTCGGCGTGAAGGGCAAAAACGCTCGCACACGCGAAGCGGGCCGTCGCCAAGTTAACATCATTCCCGCGCGAAAGCGCGAACACTCTCGCAAGCCCGATGAGGCTTACGACATCATCGAAGCATGCAGCACTGGGCCGTATCTCGAACTTTTCGCGCGCGGTACCCGCAAGGGCTGGACCTCGTGGGGTAACCAAGCCGAAGAGTATGAGCCCACGTGGAAGACGTACCCCAATCACTCGGCAGCGGGACGGAAGAAAAAGGCGGCGACGCTGTTCGACGTATAAGAGCGGCCCATCGCGCCCCGCCCTCTTGAGGGCTCAGCGCATTAGGCGCGCGCGCCAGCGTCGCACCGGTTTTGCTTGCCCCAGCGCGCCCACGCTTTAGGTTCGGGCGCATTCCAAACAACACGGCGGAACACATGGCGGGAACAGCAGGCGCGACGCGTTGGTACGAACGGGATACGACGCCCGGATTCATTCTGATCGCGGCCACGATCATTTCGTTTCTGATGCTGAACAGCCCGTTCGGCGATGCGATCCATCATCTGCTGGAGGATCAGATCGCCGGCCTTAGCGTGGGCGTCGGCGCGGGCTCGCATGCGCTCAACCTGCACCTCATCATCAATGACGGCCTGATGGTGATCTTCTTCCTCTATGTGGGCCTTGAGCTGAAACGCGAAACCGTCGAGGGGCCGTTCAAGAACCCACGTGAGGCGGGCTTGCCGCTGATGGGCGCGCTGGGCGGCATGGCCGCGCCGGCCTTGATTTATCTGCTGGTGGCGGGGCATGAGCCCGCCTTCGTGCGCGGCTGGGCCATTCCCGCCGCCACCGACATCGCGTTCGCGATCGGCGTGCTTTCGCTGCTGGGCCCGCGCGTACC
The DNA here is from genome assembly GCA_964635925.1 of uncultured Terricaulis sp. GTDB lineage: Bacteria > Pseudomonadota > Alphaproteobacteria > Caulobacterales > Aquidulcibacteraceae > Vitreimonas. The sequence goes on from CAZWQS010000033.1 coordinate 2,430, forward strand.
CGGCGGCTTGCGGCTGTTCCTGCTGGCGCTGGCCATCATCGACGATCTCGGCGCCATCGTCGTTATCGCGCTGTTCTATTCCACGCACCTTGTGGGCTGGGCGATCGGCGGGGCGGCGGTCACGTTCGTGGCGATGCTGCTGCTCAATCGCAGCGGCTTCACCAAGCTATGGGTCTATTGGCTGCTCGGCATTGTGATGTGGGGCTTCATGCTGATCTCCGGCGTGCACGCCACCATCGCGGGCGTGCTGACGGCGATGGCCGTGCCGATGCGCGACAAGGCCGGCGGCTCGCCGCTGATCGCGGCCGAGCATGCGCTGAAATATTGGGTGCAGTTCGCCATCATGCCGATCTTCGCGCTGGTGAATGCGGGCGTGGTGCTGCATGGCGCGGGGCTCGACACGCTGTTGCATCCGGTGGCGCTGGGCGTCGCGTTGGGTCTTCTGCTCGGCAAACCGATCGGCATTATGGCGGCCACGTACATCGCCGGGGCGATACTGAAGCAGCGCATGCCTGCGAATATCCAGCAGATGATCGGCATCACCATGCTCGCGGGCATCGGCTTCACCATGAGCCTGTTCATCGGCAACCTCGCCTTCGGCGCGGGCGATATGGCGACGCCGGTGCGCTTTGGCGTGCTGGGCGGTTCGTTCGCGTCGGCGGTTATCGGCTTGTGCGTGCTCTACTTCGCGTGCCCGCGCGTTGCGCCCAAGCGCACGAGCGCGCTGAGCGCCGAGGAGGAATTGGCCGAACAGCGCGGCTTGCTGGAGGATATCGACGCGCCGCCGCCGAAGCCCAAATGAAAAACGGCCGCGCTCCACCGAGGGGCGCGGCCGTTTCGCGTCGCTTATGTGCGGCGTTTCCTCCCCGAAACGCGACCGCCCGCGACGAAGCGGTCGGCGCGGAAACTGACAAGGTGTCGCAGCGCGGTCAACCCTCTGTGATCGATCTTCCCCTATCGGGAGAGCATGTTCTTCACAGAAGCGGCCAATTCGCCGCGCGGTACTTCTTGCTGCACTTGCGCACGCAACCTGGAATAGGCCTCGCGGTCCTCGCCGAGCCCGGCCGCGATCTGGGCGCCGAGCTTCAAATCCTTCAGCGTGACCACGCCCTTGGCGAGTTCATCGCCGCCCTGGATCACCGCGATCGGGGCGTTGCGTTTATCGGCGTATTTGAGCTGCGCTTTCATGCCGGCGGCGCCGAGATACGCCTCGGCGCGCACCCCGGCGGCGCGGAGTTCGGCGGCCATCGCCAGCGAGTCCGCCGCGCGCGCCTGATCCATCACCAGCACCACAACGGGCCCATCGCTCTGCGCGCCCGCTTGCGCGTTGAGCGCGGCGGCCAGGCGCGAGACGCCGATGGAGAAGCCGGTCGCCGGCACAGGCTCACCGCGGAAGCGCGAGACGAGCCCATCATAGCGCCCGCCCCCGCCGACGGAGCCGAAACCCGCGCCGCTCGCATCAATCAATTGCGCCTCGAACACGGCGCCGGTGTAATATTCAAGGCCGCGCACGATCGTCGGATCGATCGCCGCGCGCGCGTCGTCAAGGCCAAGCGCGCTGAGCGCGGACTCCATCGCGCGCAATTCCTCGATTGCGGCTTCGCCCGCGACGGCGCCAAGGCGCGCAAGCACCTCCGCGCGCGATCCCGCGCCGGCGGTGACGAGATCAAGCACCGCGCCCGCCTGCGTCGCATCGAGGCCCGCGCCCTTGGTGAAATCGCCGGACTCATCCTTGCGTCCCGCGCCGAGCAGCGCTTCGACGCCGGCGCGGCCCAAGCGATCGAACTTGTCGATCGCGCGCAGCACGACCAGGCGCGTGGCGAACGCATCAGCGGGCACGCCGATGCGCTCCAGCACCGCGTCAAGCACGCGGCGCGAGGAGAATTTGATCCGCACCTGATCGCCAAGGCCCAGCGCGTCATACGCCGCGCACGCCATGGCGATCATTTCCGCGTCCGCCGCAGGCGAGGCGCTGCCGACGGTGTCGGCGTCGCATTGCCAGAATTCGCGGAAGCGGCCGGGGCCGGGCTTTTCGTTGCGCCACACCGGGCCTGCGGCCCAGCGGCGATACGGCTTCGGCAAGCTGTCGAAATTTTCCGCCACGAAGCGCGCCAGCGGCGCGGTGAGATCGTAGCGCAGCGAGAGCCATTTTTCATCGTCCTGAAACGAGAAGACGCCTTCGTTGGGCCGATCTGTGTCGGGCAGGAATTTGCCGAGCGCGCCGGTGAACTCGATCGCCGGCGTTTCCAGCCGCTCAAAGCCCCATTGCTCATAGACCGCGCCCACAATGCGCACGATGCGCTCTTCGGTGCGGGCGAGATCGCCGAAGCGATCGATAAAGCCGCGCGGCTTTTCGGCGGCGACGCGATTGGAGTCTGATGTGCTCATGGGATCGGCTTTCAAATAGGCATGCGGCAAGCGTTCGGAAACAGGCGCGCAAATCGCGCCCAAAAAGCGCGCGTCAATGTCGCGCGAATCCGTAACCTGACGCGGCGGCGATATCGCCGGAGAGCACTTTCTCAGCCAATGTCATCACATCCCAGGAGAGCTCCCGTTCGTCCGTCACGAGCGGGAAGATCGCCTGCACCTTCTCTAGCGCCGCCTGCGTGCGCTTGCCAAGGGCGGCGGGCGCGAGTGCTGCGGGGTGCTTGCCCATCTCCTTCTGGCGCACGTATTCGGCCTGGGAATCGAACGCCAGTTCGATGGCCAGCATTTCCGCCAGCCGCTCCGCCGCTTCGTACGCGCGCATCGCCACATCAGCGGCCATCGAAACGTGATCCTCCTGGCCGCTATCGGTGGAGAGCGACATGAGATGCGTGGGCGAGGCGAGGCCCCAGATGCGGTTGCACAAGCTCGCATTGGTGTATTCGAGGATCATGAGCCCGGACTCGGTGGGCGCTGCATTCATGCCGCGCACTTGGGGCCCGAGCCCCTTGTTGTGGCGTGCATCGACGATGCGGATGCAGCGCATGTTCGACAGCCGCGCCATGATGCCCGCCGCTTGCAGCAGGCCGTAGCTCTCGACCGCCAGCGGCATGCCATGGAAATGCCCGCCCGAGGTGATGAGATCGAGATCGTAGACGTTGAGATCATCGTTCAGGTCGATCGGATTGTCCGTCACCGAACGCGCTTCCACCGTCATCGCCTTCTCGGCGCGCTCGATCAGATCGAGGCAAGGGCCCAGGATTTGCGCGGCGCAGCGAAGATTGTACGGATCCTGGATGCGGCGATCGTAACGATGTTTCTCATCCGTGCCCGTATCGCGGAACTGATAGCCTTCGAGCAGATCAAACACCCAGGACGCAATGCGTTGCGAGCCAGGGTGCGGGCGCAGCGCATGCAGATCGGCGCGGAACGGGCGCCCCTGCCCGCGCATCACTTGCACGCCGATTGCGGTGGCGAGTGCGGCCGTCTCGATCAGCTTGCGCATGCGCAAGCTCGCCAGCGCGCCCCAGGCGTTGGCGTATTGGCAGCCATTGTTGAGCGCGAGCCCCTCCTTCATTTCCAACGCCACCGGCGCGAACGCGCCTGGATTGGCCTTGAGGTATTGCGCCGTCGCCATCGCTTCGCCGCCCGCGCCCAGCACGCGCCCTTCGCCGATCACCACCGCCGCCACATGGCTGAGCGGCGCCAGATCGCCGGAGGCGGAGACGCTGCCATGGCGCGGCACGGCGGGCGTGACGCCCGCGTTCAGCATCGCGATCAGCGTGTCGATCACCACCGGGCGCACCACCGAATGGCTGCGCGCCAGCGAGGCCGCGCGCAGCAGCATGGTGGCGCGCACCACCTCGACGGGCGCATTGGGGCCGACGCCCGCGCAATGCGACACGATCAGATTGCGCTGCAACTGCTTCAGCGCTTCGGGGCTGACATATTCGGTGAAATTGCTGCCGAAGCCTGTGTTGAGGCCATAGACGCGCTTGCTGTCGTCGGCGGCCAGCGCATTGCGCAGCTCATCTTCCGCGCGCCGGCGAAATGCGCCGATCCGCGCGCGCGCGGCTTCATCCAGCGCGACCATGGCGCGCCCATGCGCGACCTGCTCGATCTCGGCGAGCGTCAGATCGCTTTCGTGTTTGAGGGTAATGATGTCGGCCAAGACCGGGCTCCGATTTGAAGCGGCATCCCTAGAGGAAACGCCGCCCCAAATCGAGGGTCCCGCCGGGGCTTAGTCGACGCCTTCGTACTTTACCGAGCAGCCATAAGGCGTTGTGTCGCTGACCTGCACGGCGCGGCCGGCGGCGAGATCGGCCAAGGCGGCGCGCACATGGCTGGTGGCGCCGTCGAGCGAGGCCGGGCGCGCCGAAGGGCGGTCATCAATGGCGCCCTGATACACCAGCACACCCTGGGGATTGATGACGTACATATGCGGCGTGGTGCGCGCGCCGTACGCGCGGCCCATCACGCCGGCGGCGTCAAGCAAGGTCGCGGTGGGGGCTGCGTTATCCGTGCGCAGACGCGCCGCGACGCCCGCGCCGTCAAGATAGCCTTGCGCGCCGGGGCGCGAGGAGATCACTTGCAGCCACACGATGTTGTCGCCGATCGCGTCGCGCTGCAGCGTCTGCATCGTGTTTGAATCGTAGTGTTTGCGCACGTACGGGCAGCCGTGATTGGTCCACTCAAGCACGACAGTGCGCCCAGCGAATTCGGACAGCGTGCGCGTGCGCCCGCTGGCGTCCTGCACCGAGAATTCCGGCGCGCGCGATCCGGTCGCGACCGTGGCGAATGCGGCGCCGTTCAGCAGAACAGCGCCCGCGCCAACAGCCGCGGCGCCGACCAGCAAGGTGCGTTTCGTCACAATCATGGCGTTCCTCCTGAGATGGTGTCGACGACGATGGCTTCACTCAAAACAATGCCGACCGGCAGCACGACCGGGGACGCGGCGCCTGGCGCGTAATAGAGATAGAGCGGCACGCCGACCGTTCCATGCCGCGCAAGTTCGGCGGCGATGGTCTCATCGCGATTGGTCCAATCGCCTTTCAGATAGGCCACATTCGCGTCCGCGAACGCCTGCGCCACGCGCGGGCTGGAGAGCGCGGCCGCTTCGTTGACCTTGCAGGTGACGCACCAGGCGGCGGTGAAATTCACGAACACGCCGCGCCCTTCGCCTTGCAGCGCGGCCACGCGCTCGGGGCTCCAGGCTTCGGCGGCAAGATGCGTCACGGCCTGCACGCCGATCAGCGGCCGCCACGTGAACGCGCCCGCCGCGATCAGCACGACGAGGCCCGCGACCAGCCAGGCCCGGCCCCATTTGGCGACAAACAGAACAAACGCGATCGCCAGCGCCGCGATCAGCAGCGCCAACGCCCCTGCCGAGCCCATCTGCTCAGCCAGCACCCAGGCGAGCCACGCGGCGGTGGCGAACATCGGGAAGGCCAGCACGTTTTTCACGCGCTCCATCCACGGCCCCGGCTTCGGGATCAGCTTTTGCAGCGCCGGCGCGAAATGCAGCGCGCTCATCGGCAGGGCGAAGCCAAGCGCGAGCGCGGTGAAGATCAGCAGCGTCACCGGCGCTGATTGCGTCAGCACCGCCCCGATGGCGCCGGCCATGAAGGGCGCCGTGCACGGCGTGGCCGCCACCACCGCGAGCGCGCCGGTGAAGAACGCGCCCGCATCGCCCCCGCGTGAAGCCAGGCCCGCCCCGGCGCTCTCCGCGCCGCCGAGGCTGAACTCGAACACGCCAAGCAAATTGAGGCCGATGACGAAGAACAGCAGCGCCAGCGCGCTGATCATCCATGGCGCCTGCAATTGGAAGCCCCAGCCCAGCGCCTCCCCGCCCGCGCGCAACGCGATCAACACGCCCGCAAGCGCCAGGAAGGTCGCCAGCACGCCGATTGCGTAGAGCACGCCTTGGCGGCGCGCCTGCCCGGTCTGCGCGCCATGCGCGAACGAGAGCGCCTTGATCGACAGCACCGGCAGCACGCATGGCATGATATTGAGGATGAGGCCCGCGATGAACGCCAGCGCCAATGCGCCAAGCAGCGCGCCGATTGGCATGCCGCTTGGCGGCGTGCGCGATGCCTGAATGCCGCCCGCCGCGCCTTCGATCTCGCTCAGCGAATAGTCTTCGGTGATCAGCGCGGGCCGATCGTTTGTGCCCGCCAGCGGATCGCCAGGGGCGGCCTTGATCTCAAACGCACGGCGCGCCCATTGGCCGTTCTCGTTGGCCTCGTAGGTCACCACGCCTTCAAACGGGACTTGGCCAAGATCCTTCGCGACGCCGACAGGAATATCGAAGCTAAAGCCGTCAGCGCCCACGCGCGGGCGCTGCGGCTCGCTATGGGCCATTACGTCGCGATTGTAGGTAAAGACGTGCGGGTTGCGGATTTCGCCCATGCCCGGCAGCGTGACCGAAAGGCGCGCGGGCGCGCCGGCGGTGATGCGCGCCTCAGCGCCCTCAAGCGGGCGCGGCAGCGCCGCGATCGCTTCAGCCGCGCGCGCGGCCCACACCGGATCGTCGCGCCCCTCCGCGGCGATCGGCAGCGTCAGCGTCAGCGTGCCTTCCTCGGGAATGCAGATGTCGGCGCAGACCAGCCAGTAGACGCCCGCTGTGAAGGTCAGCGTCTGGCCCACGGCCACGTTGGCGGGCGCGGTGACGCTGATCGGCATCAGCACCTCGCCGTGATAGCCGTAATTGACGATGCCGGCGTACGGCACAGCCTCCGGCGCGGGCCATTGGAGCGCCCCGAACGTGAAGCCCTGCGGGTTCTGCCAGGTCAGCTCGGTCGGCTCGCCGCTATCGCCGGGATTGCGCCAATAGGTGTGCCAGCCCTCGCGGATGTTCTGGCGCAGGATGATGGTGAAGGTCTCGCCCGGCGCCACGGCCGCGCGGGCGGCGTGCAATTGCCCCTCCACATTGCCCGTGTTGATCGGCTGGGCCGACGCCGCGCCAAGCATCAGCGCCGCGCACGCCGCCAGGATCAATCCGCGCCAGACCATGCTGCTCCCTCAATCTCCGCCGCTGCGCCTGCTCTTACGCGCCACGGCCCTGGGCGGTTTCGCAAAACCGCCCATTTCATGATTGTTTGTCAGGGGTTTGTCGCCCTCGATGCGATGCGACCAAATGCAAAGCGCCCCCCGTTTCCGGAGGGCGCCTTTTTGTTCCATCACGTACGCGGTCTAGCTGCGCAGCGGCGTGGCGGCCTGAATGCGCGCCGCGCGGCTCAGGATTTTCGGCCACAGGCCCAGCGACAAGAGGTGCGCGTGGATCACGGCCGAGACGCCGCGGTCACGCAACTCGATATAGGTTTCCTTCGGCAGCGCGTTCAGCTTCTGCTCGGAGATTCGCAGATATTCGCCGACCTTAAGCGGCTCGTCGGGGCTGCCGTCCGGCTTGGCGCGCGGCAGCGCCAGCGGGGTCAGCTCGAACAGGTCGTGCTGCGTCATGAGCTGATTGAATTCGCTCGTGCGTTTGCCGAGCACGTCGAATTCCTTGCAGAATTGGATCGCATCCTGCGTGAAGCGCGAGGGCTGGTCGCCTTCGAAGAACGGCAGTTCGGGGGCGCTGTTGATCATCTTGGCGGCGCGATCAATGCAGACGAGCACGCGATCGTTCGTTTCGGCCGCCGGTTTCTGGCCTTGCTGGGCCATGATCGGCAGGAACGGATAGCGGCGTGCGAACGCGGGCAGATACACTTCCGGATCGAGCGAGCCGTCAGCCCCCAGAAACACATTCATGCCGGGGCGCAGGCCCATCACCGCCAGCGGCGATTTCGTCTCGGTATCGAAAATGATGGGGTAGCAGACAGCCGCAAGGCCGAATTCGTCCACCGTTAGCGGCACCAGATGCGTGTCGGCGAGGAACGAGAACGGATTGGCGACCTGGCTGACGCCCAGCCCCCGATGACGCTCATGCGAGAGCGGTTCGAGCTGGCGATAGAACAGGATTTGGCCGAGCGTCTGTTGTTCGCCGGCGCCTGCGCTCGTCATGGGTGTCTCCAGAATTCCCTAACTTCGGACCGCTCTCCAACCACGAATGCGCGCTTTCCGCAACACTCCAGCGCAAGGCGACGAATAGCGGGGACGGGTTTTCCCGTGCGCGGCGCATGCTATGGGAAATCTCCCCGCGCCGGGCTGGCGCGGGGGCTGCGAAGGGGTTGATTCATGGCGCGTTGGGCCTTGGCGTTTGCTTTAGGACTGGCCCTGGCGGGGTGCGGCCCGCGGGCGAGCGACCCGATCACCGCCTTTGACGGGCGTCTGGCCGATTGGGCGCGCGACATCCTGGCCGACAGCCCCGAGACGGCCACCATCGCCGGCGTCTCCGAACAGGCCGCCGGCGGGCCCTACATGGCGCGCCTGGACGATCGCTCCGCCATCGCGGTGGAGGCGCGCCGCAGCGCGGCGGTGCGCCGCTTCGCCGAATTGCGCACCTTGAACCGCGACTTGAGCCCGGCGCATGCGCGCACCTACGCGGTGCTGGAAGCGCAGTTCGAGGCCGCGGCGGCGGCGGCGCGTTTCCCCTACGGCGATTTTAGCCCGCTGGCGGGAGTGCGCCCCTACGTGCTGAGCCAACTCGACAGCGCCTTCATCACGCTGCCCGTCTTCCTCGACGAACGCCATCCGATCGCCAACGCCCAGGACGGCGAGAATTACGTGACGCGCCTCGCCGCCGCCGCCGAAGCGATCGACGCCGAGACCGCCCGCGCCCGCGCCGATGCCGAGCGCGGCGTGCGCGCGCCGATTTTCATCATCGACACCACGATCGCCATGCTCGACCGCGTGGCCGCCACGCGCTCGACCGAGCAGATTTATTTCACCAGCTTTCGCCGCAAGCTCGATGCGCTCGCCGCCGCCGAAACCGATCCCGCCCGCAAGCAGCAGATCGAAATCGCCAACAACGTGCTGCTGGGCCGCGCCGAAGCGATCATCCGCGAGCGCATCATCCCCGCCCACCAACGCGCTGCCGCGTTCCTGCGCGCCGACCGCGCCAACGCGACTGACGACCCCAGCGTCGCGCGGCTGCCGGATGGAGAGGCATTCTATCTCGCCGCACTGCGCATCGAGACGACGACGGACCTTACGCCCAGCCAGATTCACCGCATCGGCCTCGACCGTGTGCGCGTGCTCAACAACGAACTCGACATCGCGCTGCGCCGCGTGGGGCTGACGGCGGGCACAGTGGGCGAACGGCTGGCGCAGCTCACCGCCGATCCGCGCTACGCCTATCCCGATACGGACGAAGGCCGCGCGCAATTGATGGCGGATGTGGAAGCGCGCGTGGCGCGCGTGCTGGAGCGGGCGCCACAATGGTTCGGCCGCTTGCCGAAGGCGGCGCTGGAAGTGCGCCGCGTGCCCGCGTTCGCCGAAGCGGGCGCGCCGGGGGCATATTACAACGTCCCCGCGCTCGATGGCTCCACGCCCGGCATCTATTACATCAATCTGCGCAACCTCTCCGAGATGACGCGCATCGATCTGCCGACGCAGGATTTCCACGAGGCCGTGCCCGGCCATCATTTCCAAACCGCGCTGGCGCAGGAGCAAACCGACACGCCCCTGCTGCGCCGCCTCCTCACTTTCAGCGCCTATAGCGAAGGCTGGGGGCTCTACGCCGAGGAACTTGCGGATGAACAGGGCTTTCACGAGGGCGATCCTGTCGGGCGCATCGGCTATCTGCGCTGGCAGCTCTGGCGCGCCGCGCGCCTGGTGGTGGACACCGGCCTGCATGCGCAGAATTGGAGCCGCCAGCGCGCGATCGACTATATGATGGCCACGCTGGGCGATGCGCCGGGCGTCATCATCACCGAGGTGGATCGCTACATCGCGTGGCCGGGTCAAGCCTGCAGCTATGAGATCGGCCGGCGCGAGATCGCGCGCCTGCGCGAGCAAGCGCGCAACGAACTCGGCCCCGACTTTGATCTGCGCGGCTTCCATGACGCGGTGTTGCTCTCGGGCGAAACCCCGCTTTCGGTGCTGGAGCAAGTGGTGCGCGATTGGATTCCGCAACAGCGAAGACTGGCCGAGCGCGAGCGCCGGCGGCGCTGATTGCTTGGACCGCCGGCGTCTCGCCGGCATCTTTACTTCGTGACCTTCGTGCGACCTTCGTGTTGTCGTGGTTCACACAAGGCACAAAGCTTCACAAAGGACACGAAGCGCCGGCGAGGACGCCGGCGGTCCAAGAGCACACTCGCGTGATTTCGCGCGCACGTGCGCAAAACGCCGCGCGCGCGCCTCAAAGGCGCCGCGTTCGACGCGCCCCCTTACCACGCACTGATTTGCACCGTGGTCCGGGCGGTTTCTGAGGGGAGACGTCCATGTTGAACGCTACACATAAGCCGCTGACGCGCGCCGCTTTGCTGGCGTGCGCGCTGTTTCTTTCATCCTGCGCGGGGCAAGCGCCGGGCGATGCGCCCGAGCCGACGCCGATACCGGGGCGCACCGATCCGCCGCCACTACCGCCGCCGCCGCCCGCGCCGCCCCCGCCCGTCATGCAAGACGGCCTCGCCGTAACAGGCGGGCGCGTGATGTCGCGCGAAGCGATGGCCGCGCCCTACGCGCAAACCGCCCCACAACCCGCGCCGGGCACGGTGGATCGCGACAATTACGAGGATTTCGACACCAACCCGATCCACATCGTGGCTGACGATCCGGTTTCGACCTTCTCGATCGATGTGGACACCGCCTCCTACACCAATGCGCGCCGCTTCCTGAGCGAAGGGCGCCTGCCCCCGCGCGATGCGGTGCGCACCGAAGAGCTGATCAATTATTTCCACTACGATTACCCGCTGCCGGCCAACCGCGAGCAGCCGTTCTCGACCAACGTGACCGTGGCGCCGAGCCCGTGGGCCGAAGGGCGCCAACTCGTTCATATCGGCCTGCAAGGCTACAATATCGTGCCGCGCGAGCGTCCGCCGTTGAACCTTGTGCTGCTGCTTGATGTCTCCGGCTCGATGAACGCGCCGAACAAGCTGCCGCTTTTGCAACAGAGCTTCCGCATGCTGATCGATCAGCTTAATGCGCGCGATCGGGTGTCGATCGTGGTGTATGCGGGCGCGGCCGGCACGGTGCTGGAGCCGACGCCGGGCAATGAGCATCAGCGCATTCTCGCCGCACTCGACAATCTGCGCCCCGGCGGCTCGACCGCGGGCGCGGAAGGCTTGCGCCAAGCCTATGCGCTGGCCGAGCAGAATTTCAACCGCAACAGCGTCAACCGCGTGATCATCGGCACCGACGGCGATTTCAATGTTGGCATCAACGACCCCGAGCAGCTTCAGGATTTCATCGAAAACAAGCGCGAGACGGGGATTTATCTCTCCGTGTTCGGCTTCGGCGGCGGCAATTACAACGACGCCCTGATGCAGCGCCTGGCGCAGAACGGCAACGGCGTGGCGGTTTATATCGACACCGTCAACGAAGCGCGCCGCGTGCTGCGCGATGAGATGGCCTCTAATCTCTTCACCATCGCCGAGGACGTGAAGATCCAGGTCGAGTTCAACCCCGCGCGCGTCGCCGAATATCGCCTGATCGGCTACGAGACGCGCATGCTGCGGCGCGAGGATTTCAACAACGACCAGGTCGACGCCGGCGAGATCGGCGCGGGCCATTCGGTGACGGCGATCTATGAGATCACGCCCGCGGGCGGGCCGACCTTCACCGAGCCGCTGCGCTACAGCCAGGGCGCGGCGCCCGCTCCCAGCACGGCCAACGAACTCGCCTTCCTGCGCATCCGCTACAAGCTGCCGGGGCAGGAGCGCTCGCGCCTGATCGAACGCCCGATCACGCAGGCCGATACGGTCGCCGACATTGCGCGCGCCAATGAATCGACCCGCTGGGCCACGGCGGTGGCGGCCTATGGCCAATTGCTGCGCAATGACAGCTACATGGCGCAAGATTTCGGCTGGGATCAGGTGATCGCCCTGGCGCAAGGCGCGCGCGGGCGCGACGAGTTCGGCTGGCGCGCTGAATTCATCCAACTCGCCCGCGCCGCGGCGGCCGCGCCCCCGCTCGCCCCACTGACGACGCCGGGGCAAGGCGAACGGCCAAGGCCGCCGCTGCCGCGGGGGCGTTAGGATGCCGGCCGCTTCCCTGACGCAACCCCGGCGAAAGCCGGGGTGCGATCAGGGACCCAGAGCCAAGGGCGCACCTGTTGCTCTGGGTCCCCGCTCTCGGGCCGGCTTTCGCCGGCCTCTCGGCGGGGAAGCGGTTAGAGCTTTGAACGCAGCACGTCTTCAAGCGGCGCGTCGAAGCCCGCGATGGAGGGATACAAATCCTCCCATCGCGGGTTCATTTTTTCGATCAACGCAAGCTTCCAGGCGCGTCGCCAGCGCTTGATCAATTGCTCGCGCTTGTAAGCTGCGGCGATGTTTTCGTGCGCCCCGAACCAAACCAGACGCGTGACGCCATACTTATGCGTGAACCCGCTTATCCCTTCGCGGTGTTGATGCACGCGCGCGACGAGATCGCGCGCCGAGCCCGCATAGAGCGTGCCGTTGCGCTGGCTGGCGAGGATGTAAACCCAGCCGCCAGCGCGCTCGGCCATGCTACGCCGCCCACACCAGGCGCATGCCGGTTGCGGCTTCGGTGCGTTCGGCTTCGAACAGCGGGCCGTTCATTACCGGCTTCAGGGCGCGGGCGAGATCGGCCTCGACGTATTCGCGCGCGTCCCGCTCGTCATGGTCGCAGATGAGGATGTGGGTGGCGCCCAGAAGCTGGGCCTCCGGCCATTGCTCGTGGCTGGCCAAGCGCTTGGAGAGATTGCCGGTGCGCGAGAGGAACAGCGGGATCCAGCCCCGCCCGCCCGCGCCAGGGCGTGCGAAGCAATAGACGCCCGGCGCCGCAGCGAAATGCGCATCCGGCCGAAACACCGCGAACCGATGCAAACGCCCTGATTCACCACGGAAAATTGCTTCGTTCATGTTCGCCCCCAAATTCTTCGACCAGATGAGGCGGCGTTTTGCGCGCCTCGTTCGTTCTATGTTCTATGGATAACGGACTCGGATGTTCTTGTAAAGTTCTGTTGCGTGCGAGGGCTCACTTTTTTGCGTTGGGCCCCCATCTTTCGGAAAACTGCGGAGCCTGCGAACATGGCCGTCATGGCCCACAATCACGCCGTTCAAATCGCCGAAGCCGAGAGGCGCTGCACCGATGCGGGCGAGAGCCTGACGCCGCTGCGCCGGCGCGTGCTTGAATTGCTGATGGATCAGCATGGCCCGGCGAAGGCGTACGACCTGCTGCCGCTGATCGATTCAGACAAGCAGGCCAAGCCGCCGACGATTTATCGCGCGCTCGATTTTCTCGTGCGCATGGGGCTGGCGCATCGCATCGAAAGCATGAACGCTTTTGTCGCGTGCGATATCGGCGCGTGCGCGCGCTCGACCATCTTCCTGATTTGCGACAATTGCGGCGCGGCCGAGGAATTCGACGCCGGCCACGCGCTGGTGGATCTCACCGAAGCGGCCAAGCATGACGGCTTTGAAATCCGCCGCACCATGATCGAAGCCAGCGGCCTGTGCGCCAAGTGCCAGAAGGCCGCATGAGCGCCCATCCGCCGGCCCTGCCCGCCCTGCTCTATCAGGGCAGCGTCAACACTTGGGAATGCGACGACGGCGGGCATTTGAATGTCCGCTTTCATTTTGAGCGCGCGATGATCGGCCTGGCGCATTTCGCGCATGCGCTGGAGCTGCCGCGCGCGTTTACGCAAGCGGCGGGCTCGACGCTGACGCCGCTGGAGGCGCATGTGCGCTTCCTCAAGGAGGCGCGCCCGGGCGCGCCGCTGATCATGCATGGCGGCGTGGTGTCGCTGGACGCGAGCACGGCCACATTGTGCCTCGACATGCGCCACGCCGACGGCGCGCCTGCGTCATGCTTCACGCTGCGCGTGGCGCATACGGAGACGCGCCAATTTCGCCCCTTCCCATGGTCGGCGCGCACCAAGGCGGCGGCCAAGCGGCTCGCCGTGACAGTGCCCGCGCACAGCCTGGCGCGTTCGATCGACCTGACGTGCGCGCCCAGCGAGGCTTCGCGCGCGGGCGCGATCGAAGCGGGCGCGGCGCGCATCGGCGGCGCGATGGTGAGCAGCGATCATTGCGACGCCTTCGGCCGCATGCGCGGCGAGCACGTGGTGGGCCGCATTTCAGACTCGGTGCCGAACCTGTTGTCAGCCTGGCGCCGGGAAACGCCCACCAGCGAAGACGGCGCGCCCGCGGGCGCCGTGGTGGAGGCGCGAATCATCTGGCGGCGCTGGCCGCGCGCGGGCGATTTGATCGAAGCGTTTTCCGGCTTGAGCGAGGTTGGCGATAAAACGATGCGCCTCACGCACTGGCTTTGCGATCCCGAAAGCGGCGCGGCGTGGGCCAGCATGGAAGCGGTGGCGCTGACCTTCGACACCGCCACGCGCAAGGCGGTCGCGCCCAGCGCGGCGGTGCGCGCAGCGATGCAGGCGCGCGTGATCGCAATGCGGGTTTGATTGAGTCATTCCAGCGCGCTTCCCCTCCCTTGAGGGAGCTGAGCTAATCCACCGCCTCGCGCCAGGTGCGCCCGGTCATCAGCGCGGCGGCTTCGATGGCGGCGCGGGCGCGGTCGGGGCGTTCGATCGGCAACATATGCGTGGCGCCCTCCACGGTCGCGAGGCGCGCATCGGGCTTCAAAGCGGCGATGCGGTGCGCGGCGGCGGGAAACACGGTGGAGTGATGCTCGGCGCGCAGCAGCACGAGCGGCGCGCGCACACGGCGCAACGCGCCCCAAGGATCGTGGCGCTGCGCGCAGAAGGTGGCGGCTTCATAAGCGGGCGCGCAGGCAAGCTTCACGCCCTGCCCGTCATCGGCAAAGCCGTCAGCGACATAATCGGCGATCGCTTCGGCGGGAAAAGTCTTGAACACGCCGCGCCCGGTGAACGCCGCGACGGCGGCCTCGCGCGAGTCGAAGCGCGCGCGCCGGCGCAGCGCCCCGCGCGCCAGCGGCATGGTGTGGCGCATGAAGAGCGGCCCGAACGGCAGCTCAAACGCCGCATACGTCGCCACCGGCATGATCACCGGCTCGAGCAGCGCGAGCCCCGCGACCAAATCCGGCCGGCGCGCGGCGACCAGCAGGCTCACCGTCGCCCCCATCGAATGGCCCGCGAGCGTGACAGGCTGGGTGGCGTGCTTTTCCAGCAGCGCGATCAGATCGTCGCGATGGCGCCGCCATGAGGTGTAGCCGAACAATTTGGCCGGCAGGCGTGTGCGCCCATGCCCGCGCGCATCCATCGCCCACACCGAGAAGCGATCGCCCAAGGGCGCCAGCATCGCCCGATAGGTGCGCGCGTTAAAGCCGGTGGCGTGCAAGAACACGATGTCGGGGCTGGCGCCGTCAGGCCCAAAGCCAAGCCCGGCCATCGCGCCGCCAGGGACGTCAAACGAGAGGCGGCGGAAATCTTCGCTCATGCGGCGCCGGTATGACGAGCGGGCGGCACAGGCGCAAGCACCTAGCCAAACACGCGGCGCAGCGTATCGCTAGTGCGCCTTGCGGGGTTGCCGCGGATCGCGCGCTCTTCCTGGGCGATATAGTGAAAGCACCCGTCCAGCGCCTTGGCGGTGGAGGCATCGGTGATCTCGGTGCGCAATTGCGTGGTCATGCTGGCAAGGCCGACCTCGCGCAGCGCCGTGCGCATCAACGTAAACGCGCCCGAATCCGTCAGCGCCGTGCGCATGACAGGCTTCAGCAGACGCGTCAGCCCGGTTTCAGTGCGCCCGCGCAAATAAAGCGTCGCGCTATCGGAGCCCCCGCGCACGATGGCGATCGCATCGGCAATGGTGATGGTGCGCACCGCGTCCACGAACATGGTCGCCGCGCGCGGCATGGTGGTGGTGGCGGCGGTGTTGAGGCTTTGCTGGAGATTGTCGAGCGGGGCCGACATGCCGAAACGCGACAGCGTGCGCTGGGTGTCGCCCAGCATGCCGGGCAACGGAATGCGGACGCTGAGATCGCTCCAGAAGCCGGCGGGCTGGCCGAGCTGATGGGTGGCGTTGGCGGAGGCGAGCGTCAGCGCCTCGCGCAGCGCGCGGGTCGCCTCCTGTTGCGTGAGGCGGCCGAAGAAGGGCTGCTGGGCGAAAGCGGGCGCGGCGGCGGACGCGATGAGGCCGGCGAGGAGAAAACGGCGGGAGTGATTCTGCATGCGTCGATCTTAGCAGCTTCGTCATTCCGGGGCTTGGCGCAGCCGAGAGCCAGGAGATGACAAGCGCCTTGTGTTTGCCCCTGGGTTCCGGGCACCGCCTTCGGGGGCCCCGGAATGACGAGGCGCGTGTTTTATTCTGTCGCCAAGTGTGACGTGCAAAGGCGCGACAAGGCGGGAAAAATCCTGCATTGTTCCGCCCATGACGCTCGGCGATCTCCTGCCCAAGCTGCACTACCCCACAAGGCTCGAAAAGCTGGTGGACGGGTGGGTGCATGGCGTGGCGCTCGGCGTGTTTACGCTGGCGGTGCTGACGGCGCTGGGCTTGGCGATCTGGCAAGGCGGGCTCGGGATGGTGAGCGCGGTCGCGGTGTACGCGATCTGCGTGCTGACCATGATCGCCTGCTCCATGGCCTACAATCTGGCCGAAAACCATCAGCGCAAAGCGCTGCTGCGCCGCTTCGACCATGCCGCGATCTTCCTGATGATCGCCGGCACCTACACGCCCTTCACAGCAATCGCGTTCGACGGCTGGCTTGCCGTCGGCATGACGGCTTTGATTTGGGCGCTCGCGGCGGTGGGCGTAGCGGGCAAACTCTTCTTGCCCGGCGTTTCCAAGAAAATCTGGATCGCGCTTTACATCGCCATGGGCTGGCTGATCGTGGCCGCGACCGGGCCGCTGATTTCAGAAGTGCCGCTGGCGGGCGTGATCCTGCTCTTGATCGGCGGCATCATCTACACGATCGGCGTGCCGTTCTATGCTTGGCAGAAACTCCCCTTCCGCCGCGCGATCTGGCACGGGTTTGTTATGGCGGCGGCAGCCGTGCACTACGCGGCGGTGCTGACGGGCGTGGTGTTTGCTTAGGTGTGCGAGAAGCCCTCTGTGCGAGACCTTTGGGATCGTATCGCAGAACATTCCGCCATAATCGCGACGTTATCATTTGCGGCGATGATCTTCGCCGCGGCCAATCTCTCCGTGGGAGATATTGCTGAATTCAACGTAGGCGGCGGCTATCTGAGCATCGGCAAGCCTCACTGGGCTTTGGCGGCTTACCCAGCGTGGGGCGCGTGCTTTTACGCCATCGCACGGGCGTGCGCCGCACGCACGCCCAACGCGCCCGACAATTTCACGGCCCTCGCGATCCTCGCCTTAGGCGCATTTCTGGTGACGATGCTGGGATCGGCGGTGCTTTACGATACGCGCGAGGCCCCATCCCAAACCATTCTGGTTATCGTGGTCCTGTCGTTGCCGATTTCGGTTATTGGGCTATTCGGGCTTGCTTGGGCCGCATCGGCGGCGCTGGCGCGCGCTGAGCGCCCCGGTCCGCCCCCGCGCGCTTCGCAGGTGCTCGCGACGTTTCTCGCCGCCACTCTTTTCATGCCAATCGCCTTTTGGTTCATGAAAAGCCGAATCGACGCAATTCTCGAACTTCCGCGGCGCGCGGCGCGGCGCGCGTAGTTTTGCGCCGCCCTAAGCCTTCCGCACAAATTCCGATTTCAGCCCCATCTGGCCGAAGCCGTCGATTCTGCAATCGATGTCGTGATCGCCGCCGACGAGGCGGATGTTTTTTACCTTCGTCCCGGCCTTCAGCGCCTGGGAGCTGCCTTTGACCTTGAGATCCTTGATCACCACCACCGTATCGCCGTCAGCAAGCACATTGCCGTTCGCGTCGCGGATCACCGCTTCGGCCTCGGCCTCGCTCTCGGCCGCCGGGCTCCATTCATGCGCGCATTCGGGGCAGATCAGCAGCGGGCCGTCCTCATAGCTGAAGGCGGAGCTGCATTTGGGGCAAGGCGGGAGCGTGCTCATGGCGCGGCGATAGCAAAAGCGGGGCGCAAACGCCACCGGCGCCCCTAGCGTCAACGCGATGACGGCTTGGCGCTTCCGTGCTAGCCCAGCGCGAGGGAGCACGCGCCATGACCGAACCCACCTGCTTCAAGCTCAGCATCGAAAACCACATCGCCCACATCGTGCTGAACCGCCCCGAGGCGTTCAATGCGATGCCGCGCGCGTTTTGGAATGAGCTGCCGGCGCTGGTGAACGAGATCAATGACGGCGCGAAGGCGCGCGTGATCGTGATCTCCTCCACCGGCAAGCACTTCACCGCCGGCATGGACATTTCCGTGTTCACCGATGGCGACGGCGTCAGCGCCGCCGGCGGCGATCCGTACGCGCGCGCGGAAGCCTTTCGCCAATTCGTGCTGACGCTGCAAGGCAGCTTCAATTGCCTCGACGAAGCGCGCATGCCAGTGATCGCCGCGATCCAGGGCGGCTGCATCGGCGCCGGCGTCGACATGACCAGCGCGTGCGATATCCGCTACTGCACCGAAGACGCATTCTTCCAGATCGCCGAAATCAATATCGGCATGACAGCCGACGTCGGCACCTTCCCGCGCCTCTGCAAACTCATCCCCGAAGGCTGGGTC
>CAZWQS010000034.1:0-8144 GCA_964635925.1 uncultured Terricaulis sp.
GACCGTGCAGATCGAACGCGCCGCGCGCGACGATTGCGCCGATTGCCATTAGCCGCCTTCGGCCCACGCTTTGATCAATTGATGCGCGATGGCGAATTTGGGCGGGCAGAAGCACTCGGCGTGCTTGCCCGCGATCAGCGCGCGCGCTTCCTCGCGCGTGAACCAGCGCCCGCTTTCAAGCTCGCTCGTATCGATGCGCTCTTGATCGTTCTCCACCTCGCAGATGACGCCGATCATCAGCGAATACGGAAACGGCCAGGGCTGATTTGAATGCAGCCTCACGCGCGTGACCTTGAGGCCCGCCTCTTCCAGCGTTTCGCGCGCGGCCCCTTCCTCGAACGTCTCGCCCGGCTCGATGTAACCGGCGAGCGCGGAATACATGCCGCGCGGCCACGCCTTTTGCCGGCCTAGCAGGATTTTCTCGCCGAACGCGGGAACCATGATCGCGACCGGATCGACGCGCGGATAATGCTCGGCCTTGCAAGCGGGGCAATCGCGCCGCCAGCCGGCTTCGGCCACGACGCTGCGCGCCCCGCACGCGGCGCAAAAGCCGTTGCGCGCGTGCCATTCGAAGATCGCCTTTGCGCAGCCGACAATCGCCAGATCGTCCCACGACACATGCGCCGCCAGCGGGCGCAATTCCTCGAACCGGCCAATCGGCGCGAGCGGGCCTGGGTCGGGCAACTCGACCGCAAAATGCGGCGCGCCCTGCGCATCAACGCCCAGAAACAGCGTCAGCGCATCCGCCGGCGCGATTGCGCCGAGCGCATGCCCGCCGAGCCAGCCGAGCGCCGGCGCGCCGCCCTCTTCGACTGTGAATATCTGCCCGTGATGGAGCGCGATCAGTTTCGCATCCTCTCCCGCCAAGGCTTGCGCAAGCCATGCGCCGTCGCGCCGGCGATGACCGGCGCGATCCAAGGGCGAGTTGGCGAACGCGTTGGGCGGCGACAGCATCAAGCGGCGGGCTTGCGAAAGCGCATCAGGAATTGATCGGTGCGCCCGCGAATATCGCCCTCGAACACGCGTAGGCTGCGATTGTCTTCCGGATTGCGCAGCACTTGACTTTCGGCCTCGTACACAAAGCCCGCGGCTTCGAGTTCGCGGCGCACCTGCGCCTGATCGATGCGATGCAGCGTGTTGGTGACAGAGACGTCGCTGCCGTCCGGCGCGGCGTGATCGGCCACGACCAGCACCCCGCCCGGCTTCAACGCGGCGAACATCTCACGATTGGTTTGCGCCACGTCCATGTTGAGCTGAGGCAAATGGAAATCGTGATAGATTTGCACGATCAGGATCGCATCCAGCGGCTCGCCCGCGCTCCAACCCTGATAGCCGGCCATGAGGTGGGTGATGTTGGAATATTCGGGCGCGACCGCCGCCAGCGGGCGCGGGCGCTCGGCCGTGCCGGCGCGGTCGGCGGCGTAGACGCGGCCCTCGTCGCCCACCGCCACGGCGAGCAGGCGCGTGTAATAGCCCCCGCCAGGCCCCACATCAGCCACGCGTTGGCCAGGCAGCACTTGCAGGAACGCCAAAACGTCGGCGGGGTGGCGCAGCGCGTCGCGCGCGGTGTCGGCCTCGGGCCGGCGCGGATCGGCTAAGGCGGCGGCGATGTGAGGCGAACTGGCGCTCACGGCCTCGGCGCTCATCATCAGCCCCGGAACGGCGCCGCCCGCGCATGCGCCCAGCGCCAGCCCCGCGAACACGCCCGCCAAGAGTTTCCGCATCACGTCCTCCCCTTGCATCTAGCCGCCCGCTTTAGCCCCCAGCGCGGGGCTTGTCTGCCCTTTCGCGGCGTTGTGAACGATTGGAAACGGATTGATCCTAAGTTTGGCCCATGATTCCGGTGACGCCCCATCTGGCGCTCGATGAGCGCGACCTTGAAGAGCGTTTCATCCGCGCGGCCGGGCCGGGCGGGCAGAACGTCAACAAGGTGTCCACGGCCGTTGAGCTGCGCTTCCGCTTGGGCGGGTACACAGACTTGCCCGATGACGTGCGCGCGCGGCTGGAAAAGCTCGCTGGGCGGCGCCTGACGCTGGATGGGGAGATCGTGCTGCGCGCGGACGCGCACCGCACGCAAGAGCGCAACCGCGCCGACGCGCTGGCGCGCCTGGTGGCGCTGGTGGAAGAAGCCAGCCACCGCCCCAAGCCGCGCGTGAAAACCAAAGTGCCGCGCGCGGTGAAGATGAAGCGCCTGGAAAACAAAGCGCGCCGCGGCGACGTGAAAGCGCGGCGCGGCAAAGTGCGAGGGGACGATTGAGGGATTAGGGATTGGGTGTTGGGGATTGGAGCGTACACCCTGATCCCTAATCCCTATTCCGGCTTCCTGAATCGCAGCACGAACTGATCCGTGCGTCCGCGGATGGAGGGATCGAACACGCTGGCCGTGCGCGCGTCTTCCGGGTTGCGCAGGAAATCGGCTTCGCCGTCGAACACAAAGCCCGCGGCCTCCACCTCCTGGCGCACGATGGCTTGATCGATGCGGTGATTGGCCGAGGCGGCGTCCGTCTGCAAAGGCGAGCCGGCGACGGCCGAGTGATCGATCACGATGTACAACCCGCCCGGCTTCAGCGCCGCGAACGCGGTGCGGTTGGTGGCGGCGCGATCGCCGAGCGCGTAGTCGGTCAACGCCAGATCGTGATAATTCTGCGCGGTGAAAATCACATCGAGCGGTTCGGGAAACGCGAGCGCGTCGTAAGGCGTGCGCGTCATCACCGCGTTCGGATATTGCGCGGCCACCGCGAGCACCGGGGTTTCATATTCGCCCGCCACGCCATCGGGGCGGATGGTGGGATAGACGCGGCCCTGATCGCCCACGGCGACTGCGAACAAACGCGTCCAGTATCCGCCGCCCGGGAAAATGTCGGCCACTTTGTCGCCCGGCTCGATGCGCGCGAAGGCCAGCGTTTCGGCGGCGTGGCGGCCCGCGTCCCGCGCTGCATCCTCGGCAGGGCGGCGGCTATCGGCCAGCGCGGCCAGGATGTGCGGCGCATCGGCGGCGACCTCCACCGGCGCGGGCGGGGCTTCGGCTTGTTGCTGCGCGGGCTGACCGCAAGCGGCCAACGCGAACGCGGCGACTGCGGCGAGTAGAATGCGTTTCATGGGCGTGTCCTCCACGCCTTGCGATCTAGCGCACGCGCCCTGCCAAGTCAGGCGGCGCGCGACGAATGACGGCTATCTTCCTCGCTTGGCGCTTGGCGGCGGGGGGATGAGGTCGAGCTGTTCCGGCGGGGTCGGCATCGCGCGGGGCGTGGCGTCAATCTGGGGAGGGTGTTGAATCTCTGTGCCTTCCGCGGCTCCAAGTTCGCGGAAGCGACGCGCCTGCGGCATCACTGAGCGATCAAGCGATCCGATCAAGAGGTTGTACTTATCTACGGAACCTCCTAACGCCTTTCCTACATCCCCCAAATGTGTCCACATCGCACCGAGTCGGCGATACAATTCCCTGCCTAGATCAGCGATTTCCTGCACGCTTTGCGCGCTTCGCTCTTGGCGCCAGCCATAAGCCACCGTTCGAGCGAGCGCCACCATCATAGTGGGGGAGGCGATGATGACACGCTGCTTGAACGCGTCCTCTTGCAGGGTCGGATCAAGCTCGAAGGCGCTCGTAACAAGATTGTCCCCCGGCACAAACATCACCACAAAATCCGCCGTCTCAAAGTGACGCCAGTACTCCTTCGCAGTGAGTCCTTTCATGTGCGCGCGCAACTCCGAAGCGTGCTTTTGCATCAACAGGTCGCGCGCACTCTCATCAGCGGCTTCAATGGCGTCCAAGAATGCCGAGATCGCAACCTTGGAATCCACAACGATAGTACGCGCACCGGGCAGCTTGATCACGACGTCTGGGCGCAATTTTCCACCATCGGCGTCCACGGTGGCCTGCTCATCGAAATCAACCTTCGGCGTCAACCCGCCCATCTCAAGCGCGTTGCGAAGCGAGTGTTCGCCCCAACGTCCACGTGCTTTCGGACTTTGTCGTAACGCCTGCGCCAGCTTTCCCGTCACGTTCTGCGTGTCTTTGAGGGTCTTACCAATCACACTCATCTGTTCCTCGAGCGTGGCCTTGTCCTTCGTACGAGACTTCTCGAGCGCCTCAACCTGCGCGGCCAGTTTGGACAAGGCTTCTTGGGCGGGTGTGACGACCTCTTTTACGCTCCCCTGGGCGGCCGCGAGGTAGCGCTGTTGGCTCGCATCGAGAGTTTGCGTGGCGACTAACTGAAATGTTTTTTCAAACTCCCCCTTGAGGTCGCGCAGCGCCTTCTCGCGATTGGCCGCTTCTTCAACACGGGTTGTGTCAGTGGCCTTCGCGGCCGCCAGGTCGGCGGCGAGGCGGGTGTTTTCCTGGCGCAGCGCGGTAAGTTCAGCCACCGCGCGGTCGCGCTCGGCGCGGATGGGCTCCACCCCCGCCGAGCGCACGGCGAACCACAGCGCCGCGCCCATCGCGGCCAGCGCCAACACAACAAGCAAAATCGGAAGCGAATCGGTCATCACGGCAGCCTAGCAGTGCGGCGCCGACCCTCCCATGCCGACCCAATATAGGGTGATCTGGCGCATGGGCAAAATGGGCGCGTGCGCCTAGGATCGCGGCCCATGAACCCGTTTGATTACCTGATCCCCGCCGCGCTGATCGCGGTGTTGGCGGCGCTGGCGTTTGGCATTTACGCCCTGTTCCGCGGCGGCGATTTCGGCCGCTCCTGGTCGAACAAGGCGATGCGCATGCGCGTGGTGCTGCAATTCGTGGCGATCTTGGTGCTGGTGGGCGCCATGCTGTGGAGCCGCAGCCATGGTTAAGCTCGACAAGATCGTCACCAAGGCGGGCGATAAGGGCACAACGCGCCTCGCCACCGGCGAGCCGGTCTCCAAGGCCAGCGCGCGGGTCGAGGCGTATGGCGCGGTCGATGAGTTGAATTCGGCGGTAGGCGTGGCGCGGCTGCATACGGCCGGCGACGCGCGGCTCGATCCGATCCTCGCGCGCGTGCAAAATGACCTGTTCGATCTCGGCGCCGATCTGGCGACGCCGCAAACGGACAAATTCGAAGCGCTGCGCGTCAGCGAGGCGCAGGTGGATCGCCTGGAGGCCGAGCTTGACGCCCTGCACGCCGCGCAAGCGCCGCTGACCTCCTTCATCTTGCCCGGCGGCAGCGCCGCCGCCGCGCACATCCACCTCGCCCGCGCCATCGCCCGCCGCGCCGAACGCGCCATCACCCGCCTGATGGAAGACGACGCCGCGCTCAATCCGGCGTGCGTGAAATACGCCAACCGGCTGTCGGACCTACTCTTCATCATGGCGCGCGCGGCGAACGACGACGGCAAAGCCGACGTGCTCTGGGTTCCCGGCGCGAACCGCTAACAGAAACGGCCCGCGTCTGCACGCGGGCCGTTTCGCGATTGAAGAACCGTTTAGTTCGGCTTGTCGGCGCGTTTGGCGGCGTCTTTCACGTCGCCGATGAAGTCGCGCGCCGCGCCCTTGGCTTTGTCGATCTTGCCTTCGGCCTCGAGCTTCTTGTTTCCGGTCAATTTGCCGGCAGCTTCCTTCGCCGCGCCCGACGCTTTATCGGCCGCGCCTTTCAGATGTTCCTTGTCCATGAGTTCTTCTCCTTGGAATGGAGAAGAAACGCCGGCTCGCCCTCGCGGTTCCTGCTAAAGCGTCGGGACTTAAATGCGACCCACATTGCGGATCAACCGCCGTGTCGCATTTAAGTCCTCAAAGACGCTTTAGGTTCAAATGCTTCTAAAGCAACTGATGGACTTTAAATTCGCTCTGAGCCGGCCACCAAACTGAGGCGAATTTTAAAGTCCGTTGCTTTAGGCGATGTATTGCGCGCCATTCATTGTCAGCGTGGAGCCGGTCATGAAACCCGAACCTTCGGACGCGAGGAACGACACCGCGCTGGCGATTTCCTCGGCCTTGCCCAAACGGCCCACCGGAATGGTGCCGATGATTTTCTTCAACACATCCTCGGGCACCGCCGCCACCATGTCGGTGTCGATATAGCCGGGGCAGACGCAATTGACGGTAACGCCCTTGCTCGCGCCTTCCTGCGCCAGCGCCTTAGTGAAGCCGATCATGCCGGCTTTCGCCGCCGAATAATTCACCTGCCCCGCTTGGCCCTTCTGGCCGTTGATGGAGCTGATGTTGATGATGCGCCCCCACGCGCGCGCGCGCATGCCTTCGATCACTTGGCGCGTCATGTTGAAACACGAATCCATGTTGACGCGGATCACTTCAGACCATTGCTCGTGGCTCATCTTGTGAAAGAAGCCATCGCGCGTGATGCCGGCATTGTTGACCAGCACGTCGATCTGGCCAAGCTCAGCTTCGACCGCCTTCGCGGCGGCGACGCAATCATCGAAACTGCCGACATTGCCCTTCACCACCATGATGCCGAGCTCTTCGGCGGTCGCCTTCGCCGCCGCGTCATTGCCGGAATAGCCGGCGGCGACCTTCATCCCGTCGGACTTCAAGCGCGCCGAGATGGCCTTGCCGATCCCTCTGGTGCCGCCAGTCACGAAAGCCACGCGCGTCGTCATACTCTGCCTCCCGAAATTCGTCTGATGCGAATTGTGGCGCCAACCCTCGCAAGAGTTCGCAGCGCTGGCAACGGGCGGAGGCGAAAAACCCGCGGCCAATCAGCCGCGGGCTTCGTTGCGTCAAGCCGCCATCGCCGGCCAATCGCGCTGGGCGAAATAAAGCGCCTCGATCCGATCCAGGTAGGCCGCGAGATTGGCGTGCTCAAAAACAAGGCCCGACAGCGGGGTGTCGAAGAACGGCGTCGCGCATGAACGCAGCACGCCGAAGGCGGCGGCGTCCACGGCTTTGGGCGTATCGCCGAACAGATAGGGCTTGTCGCCCAACACGGCGGCGACCGCGGAGATGTCGCGCTCGGCCAGCAGCATGCGCTCCTCGCGCGTGTGCCGCCCGACGCCATGGCGCACCATCATCGTATGCAATTGCTCGCGCACGTCCTTGCAGAGCGCGCTCTGCGCCGGCTCGGGCACGGCCTGGAAGAATTGGCGCGGCCCCTTCTCGAAATTCGCGTCCACCAACCAGCGTTCGTGCGCCATGATCATGGAGAGGCGGTCTTCCAGCATCCGCTCCAAGCCCCAGGCCGCGCCGCGTTCGGCCAGCGACAGGCCGTCATCCAGATCGTCGCTCAGCTTCTGCTCGAAATAGAGGCGGATGAAGGTGCTGTCTTCGATGATGCGCCCCTCGTCCTCCACGTAGGGCGCCTTATGCTTGGGCACGGAGTCGAGATCGGCGATGGCGCGGGTGAAGCGCACGCCCAGCATCTGCAATTGCATGTCGCACTTGATCACGAACGGGCTCGGGCTCGGCGCGCCGAACATCGGCCCCCAGCCATACAAAACAGTCATTTTTGGCTCTCCTCGCTCTGCTTGGCGCGCGTTCTAGCTTGCCCCTGCTGACACCCTTATGGCAGCAGGGTGGCAGTAGAGTTCTCCCCATGCGCCGCACCGAACGCCTGTTCCAAATCATCCAAATCCTGCGCTCCAAGCGCCGGCCCGTGACGGGCGCGGAATTGGCGGCCGAATTGGAGGTCTCGTTGCGCACGCTGTACCGCGATGTCTGCGAGCTGATGGCCCAGCGCGTGCCGATCCGGGGCGAAGCCGGCACTGGCTACGTGATTGACGCCGATTACGACATGCCGCCCTTGATGCTGACGCAGGACGAATTGGAGGCCGCCGTGCTAGGCGCCGCCTGGGTGGCGGAGCGGGGCGATGCCGCGCTCGCCCGCGGTGCGCGCGACCTGATCGGCAAGCTCACCGCCGCCGTGCCGGAGCATCTGCGCCCGGTCGTGCTGGACGCGCAGCTCGCCCCCGTCTCGCATCAAACGCGCGCCGTCGACGCGTTCGATCTCGCCGCCGTGCGCGCCGCCATTCGTGAGCAGCGCAAGATGCGCATTTCCTACGCCGATGAAGCCGGGCGCGCGACCGCGCGCACGATCTGGCCGTTCATGATCGGCTATTTTGAAACCGTGCGCCTGGTGGTCGCCTGGTGCGAGCTGCGCGAGGGCTTTCGCCATTTCCGCTCCGACCGCTTCCGCGAAGCCGACGTGCTCGAAACCCGCTACCGCCCCCGCCCCGCGCAATTGCGCAAACGCTGGGAAAAGGAAAATCAGGAGCGCCAC
>CAZWQS010000034.1:8244-11965 GCA_964635925.1 uncultured Terricaulis sp.
CAAACCGTCCGCGATCACATGCATCTCGAAACCGTGCACGATTGGGACGGCGTGATCGCCACCTTCGCGCACCCGCGCTACGAAATGTACGGCGGGGGCCAAGTGTTCGACGGCGAGGCTGCGGTGCGCAATTATTTCGCGCTCTCGCGCACGCCCTTCCCCGACCAGGGCAATGAGATCATCGCCATCGCCCAAGCGGGCGATCACGTGCTGGTCGAGTTCTGGCTGACAGGCACGCACAAGGGCCCGCTGCAATTTGGCGGGCGCACCATCGCGCCCACCGACAAAAGCTTCCGCGTGCGCATGGCCGCGAGCTTCGAGTTCGAGCCGGGCTCAGACAAGATCAAATGCGAACGCCCGTATTTCGACCAAGGCGCGGTGCTACGGGCGCTGGGGATCAGTTGAGCCTTCAGCGCGCGCGGCGCGGATCGTACTCGAAAATGATCCCGAGTTGGAACGACAGGATCAGCAGCGCACAGCCCGAGAGCAGCCACGGGTCGATGTACCATTGTTCGTGCAGTTGAAACTCGCCGCTGTGGATGCGCCGCCATCCGGCGAAATGCTGCGTGGCCCCGACGACAAAGCCGAACCCGCCCACCGCCAGCGCCAGATAGCGCGCGATAAACGGATGCAGCACGCGCAGCAGCAGAATGATGAGGCCCAGAACGCCGATCGCCGTGCGCTGAGCGCGGCAGAACGGGCACGGATAGACCAGGCCCATCAGATCGACCGTCCAGGTGGCGGCGCTGATGGCGATGAAAAGAAGGCCGAACAACACCAGGCGCTTATGCGCATCGATGAGCGGCGTGGTGATGATGGTGCGATAGCCCGGCTCAGCAGACATGTTCCCCCCTTGGCTTTGGGCGCACGCCGAGGCGACGCCTCAAGCCATTGTATACAAAATTCCCCGCTCGTCATGAGGCGGATCAAATTGCGGGGTCCGCGCGGGCTTTAGCCGGCCTTCTCGAACAGCGGGCCCGAGCGCATCGCGAGCAACAGCGCGATGCCGAGCGCGGGCCACTGCACCCACCAAGCCCCGCCCGTCATGAGATCGATCATGAACAGCACCGCGAGGATGAGGCCCCAACGCTGCGCCGTCGCGATAAACTTGGCTTTCGCATCGCTATGCACGGGCGCAACTGCGCGGCGTTTCTTGGCGTCGCCGCCCTCGCCGCCGCCCACGCTATAGACCGCGACGCTCTCCGCGAAATTCTTGGGCCGCTTCTCGCCCAGATATTCAAAGCCGACCGAGAGCTTTTTCTGCACCTGATCGTAGACCTGCTGCGAAATCAGGATGCCGCCGGGTTCGGCCATGCTTTGCAGGCGCGCGGCGAGGTTGACGCCCTCGCCCAGCAAATCCTCGCCATCCACCATCACATCGCCCAGATGCACGCCGATGCGGAATTTGAGGCCGCTTTGGCCGTGCTGGGCGCTCAGCTCGCGCTGCACCTCAATGGCGCATTGCACGGCCTCCACCACGGAGGGAAACTCCGCGATCAGCCCGTCGCCCGCCGTGTTGGCGATGCGGCCATGGTGGCGGGTGATGAATTGCGTGAACACCGCGCGGGAGGCGCGCAACGCTTCCAGCGTACGCACCTCGTTGGCCTCCATCTCGCTGCTATAGCTTGCGGCGTCAGCCGCGAGGATGGTGGTGAGCTTGCGTTGGACTTGGGCCATCAAGAATCGCTTACCGCTCCACGCACAGCGCGATGCCCATGCCCCCGCCGATGCAGAGCGTGGCGAGGCCCTTGCTCTTGCCGCTGTGCTGCAGCTCGTAGAGCAAAGTCGTCAGCACGCGCGCGCCCGAAGCGCCGATCGGGTGGCCGATGGCGATGGCGCCGCCGTTCACGTTCACGATCGCCGGATCCCAGCCCATGTCCTTGTTCACCGCGCACGCTTGCGCCGCGAACGCTTCGTTGGCCTCCACGCGGTCGAGATCGCCGACCTTCCAGCCAGCTTGCTCCAATGCGGCGCGCGAAGCGGGGATCGGCCCCGTGCCCATCACGCTCGGATCGACCCCGCGCGAGGCCCAGCTTGCGATGCGCGCCAGCGGCGTCAGCCCGCGCTTGGCGGCTTCATCTGCGGTCATCAGCACGAGCGCCGCCGCGCCGTCATTGACGCCGGAGGCGTTCGCCGCCGTCACCGTGCCGTCCTTCTTGAACGCCGCGCGCAATTTCGCGGCGCCTTCCACGGTCGCGTCATGTTTGATGTATTCGTCGTTCTCCACCACCACGTCGCCCTTGCGGCCCGACACCGTGACGGCGACGATCTCGTCCTTGAACTTGCCGGCCTTCTGCGCCGCGCTGGCCTTGTGTTGCGAAGCGGTGGCGAACGCATCCTGCTCGGCGCGGCTGATCTGCCATTTCTCGGCGACGTTCTCGGCGGTGACGCCCATGTGATATTGATTGAACACGTCGGTCAGTCCGTCGGTGATCATCGTGTCCTTGAACTCGAGCGCGCCCATCTTTTGGCCCGCGCGCAGATGCGCGGCATGTTGCGCCAGGCTCATGTTCTCTTGCCCGCCGGCGACGACGATGCGCGCATCGCCCGCCTTGATCTGCTGGTAGCCGACGACAACCGCGCGCAGGCCCGAGCCGCACACTTGGTTCAGCCCCCATGCCGGCGCTTCATCGGGCACGCCCGCGGCGCGGCTGGCTTGGCGCGCGGGGTTCATGCCCTGGCCAGCGGCAAGCACCTGCCCCAACACCACCTCGGATACCTCTTTGGCGTCCACTTTGGCGCGCTGCAGTGCAGCAACGATGGCTGTTTTGCCAAGCTCGTGCGCCGGCGTGGTCGCGAAGGCGCCGGAAAAGCTGCCCACCGGGGTGCGGGCGGCGGAGACGATGACGATGTCGGTCATGGAGGAAGCTCCTGCGGCGAAAGCCTTGGACGGCAACGAAGTCTTTAGCGTCCTATCGCACAAGCGGGGCGCGAATTCCAAGCGGAAGCCCAGGTTGCCGCTGGCGAATTCGGCGGCTTTAGCTTGCATTGCGGGCAGGGACGCGGGATTTAGTATACCAAGCCCCGCCCTTCGCGGGCGCCGAAACCAGAAGGACGACACACGTGGCGGATTCGGACGGCCAGGCGAGCGCGGACGCCAGCGGGACTGAGGCTCAAGGCGAGCCTGTGATCATCAAAAAGTACGCCAACCGGCGCCTCTACAACACCGCGGCGTCAAGCTACGTCACGCTCGACCATCTCTCCGAGATGGTGCGCGAGGGGATCGACTTCACGGTGCAGGACGCCAAGACCGGCGAAGACATCACCCGCTCCGTGCTGACGCAGATCATCTTCGAGCAGGAAAGCAAAGGGCAGAGCATGCTGCCCGTCCAATTCCTGCGCCGCCTCATCCGCTTCTACGGCGACCAGATGCAAGGCTTCCTGCCGCCTTATCTCGAAATGAGCATGGAGAGCTTCTCCAAGGCGCAAGAGCAGATGCGCGAAAACATGACGCGCGCGTTCGGCGCCTCCACCCCCATGGCCGCGTTTGAAGAACAAGCCCAGCGCAACATGGCGATGTTTCAGCAAGCCATGAAAATGTGGGCGCCCTTCGCCGCGCCGGGCGCGGCCATGCCCGGCATGATGAATTTCCCCGGCATGCCGAAAGTCTCGCTGGGCGACGAAGACGAAGCGACCAAGGACGAACAGCTCACCGAACTGCGCAAGCAAATGGAAGCGATGCAAAAACAGCTCGACGCCATGGCGCGCGGGAAGAGCTGAG
>CAZWQS010000034.1:12065-19552 GCA_964635925.1 uncultured Terricaulis sp.
GCCGAGCAGGATCATCTCGTAGACGAACAGCAGCGCGTACGCGCCCCAGAGCAGCGTCAGGACGCCTGCGCCGATGATCGGCACGATGGCGGCGCTGTCGGATGTGGTGGAGCTGTGTGAGGCGGCGGTTTGGTGAGTCATGACGAGCACCTAACGCGAAGCGGAACAGATGCGTTCCTGCATCAAGTATATGTTTGCCGCCGACTAGCGCAATCCAGCGTCGCACTTTACCGTATTCTCGCAACTCAAACCGGCGGGGGCGGGCGTGGAGTTTTTTGGAGAAGCTTGGCGCCTTGCCACCGTGGCTGCGGCTGTCATCTGCATTATCCCCGCATTCGTCGCGCGCCAGCGTTGGATAAAAATAGCGACCGCAGCGCTCGCCGCCCTCTTTACCCTCGCCTCGGCTTATCTGATCGCCATGACCGGCCGCGGCATGGAGGAAACCATCGTATGCGGCATCGCTAAAAACGCGCCGGGCTGCGTTCAACCGGCTACGGCGGCGCAACCTCAACTCTCACCTTGCCAACAGGTCGCGAGCCTGGGCTTCGAATGCAGCGGCGCCGGCCTGCTGCGCGCCGTGGAATCAAACAACCGCGGAGCGATTGAAGCTTTTTTGCGCGCCGACATCGACGGCAACACCATCGTAAACAGTGAGTGGAACGGCGCGCTGCCGGTTTGGTTTCGCGCGGGAATAGCAGAAACGACGACAGGGCTTGAGCATCTGCTTGCGGAGATGAACAAGCGAAACACCGAGCCTGAGCCCTTCGAAAAAATGTTCGATTACGTCGCGGGCTACTATCCCCAGATTGAAGAGCCGTCGATGTGCGTCATTCGGCGCTTCGCGCCCGTCGGCGAACGAAACATGCGTCAGCGTTTGCAGGAGCACGATAATCGCAACCTCGAAAGACTGCGCGACGATTGGCGCGAAGCGCGCTCCTCCGAGGGCCAAGCTAGGCTCGAATCTCTGCGCGGCTACCGGCGCGCGGGCATCTGGAATGAAGGGCTGGCTTGGGAATTGCGACGCTTGGAAGAAACGCTTGCAGAGCCCGATATCAACGCGTTCGCCCGCGCAAAGCTTGCCGATGGACGCGGCTGGACAGATGACCACTACCGTCAATTCGTCGAGTCATGTCCGCGTTAGAGCGCTTTCGCCAACACCACGAACACCAAATCGCGCGTCTTGGGCAGGCCGAAGCGCGGATCGTCCAGCGGGAACGGCTCCTCGCGGCCGGTGTCGGCATAGCCGTGGCGCAGATACCAGGCGACGAGCTCGGCGCGCTGCTTGATCACCGTCATTTCCATGACAGCCGCGCCCAGCACATCGCGCGCATACGCTTCCGCGCCGTCCACCAATGTGCGGCCAAGGCCCGCGCCTTGCAGATCGGGGCTCACCGTGAGCATGCCAAGATAAGCGCGCCCTTGCCCTTTGTTGGCGATGGAAACGCAGCCCACAAGCGCCCCGTTTTGTTCGAGCAACAGCATGGTTTGCTTGGGATCGGCGATCATCTCTTCAAGCGCGGCCGCATCGGTGCGCTGGCCCCCGAGCAGATCGGCCTCATGCGTCCAGCCGCGTTTGGCGCTGTCGCCGCGAAAGCCGCTCTCCACCAGCGCCAGCAGCGCGGGGATATCGCCGGCCGCCGCGACGCGCATCAGTTCACGCGCTCCACGCTGACCCCGCGCGCGCGCAGCAGGGCCACCAAGCCATCCTCGCCCAGCATGTGCGCCGCGCCGACGGCGACGAAATCAACGCCGGCGCCCTCAAGTTCGGCCATCAGCGTTTCAGTCCAAGCATGATTGCGCTGCGTGATGATAACGTCGTACACGCCCGGCGCCTCGGCCTTGAATTCATCGATCGCCATGCGCTCAAGCGTTTCCAGATCGCCGTGCTCCCACGCGCGCGACAATTCATCGAGCACCGCCACGCCTTCGGCCGCCTCGCCGATCGCTTCACGCAGAAACTGCATTTGCGCATCGCCATCCATATTGGCGAAGAAGCCGATCTGTTGCGCGGCGGTTTCAAACGCGCGCCGGCGGACGCCTTCGCCCGCCGCATTCTCAACGCCCTGATCGACGCCCGCCTCAGGATCATAGCCCGCCTGCACCATCGGCAGCACCGAGATCGTCAGCGCCGCGAGCCAGGGCTTCATCCGATCCAGCGCCGCGATCGGCACGCCGTAGCCTTCGGCCAGCGCCGTGAGCTGCGCATATTCGTCCGCCGTCAGCCGCGTCGAGAGCGGCGCGTCGCTGAAACCGAGCGCGAGCACCACGCGCTGCACTTCGGCCTGCGTTTCGGGGCCGAGCGGCATTTCAGTCCACACTTCATCGGCGTCGGCGAGCGCGGCCTTGGCCTGCGCATCGCCCCAATCGCCGCCGGGGCGGCGCAAGTGCACAGTGCCGAACAGATAGATGGTCGAATCCGCATCGCGCGCCACAAACAGCGCCGGGCGAAAGTCTTGCGCGGCGGCCAGCCCGCACGCGCTGACGAGCCAGAGCGCCGCGGCGCCCGCCAAAGTCCGCAACATTGAGATCATCACCGCCACCGCGCGAAATTCTTGGAAAGCTTGAGGCCCTGCCCCTGATAGTTCGAGCCGCTTTCGCCGTAGAGCCGTTCAACCGGGCCGGAGAGCTTCTCGAACACGAGCTTGCCCACCGGCTGGCCGTCTTCGACGATGAACGGCACATCGCGCGAGCGCACCTCAAGCACCGCGCGCCCCTCGTGCGGCGCAACGCCGAACCCTGGATCGAAGAAACCGGCATAGTGCGCGCGAAATTCGCCAAGTTCGGGCCGGATCGGCGCCATCTCGGCGGCTTCGTCCGGCGGGATCAGCACGTTTTCCTTGGAGGCAAAAATGTAGAACTCGCCAGGATCGAGCACGACGCGGCCCTTGCGCGCCTCCATCGGCTCCCAGAAATCGCGCGGATCGTAGACGGCGATGCGGTCGAGATCGAGCACGCCGGAATGACGTTTGGCGCGAAAGCCCACAGGGCCTTCGAGCGAAAGGTCCATGGTGAAATCGATTTCGTGCGTCGGCTTGGGCGCGCCGCGCCGCAGGCGGATTTGGCTGAGGCGCGTGCCGGTGCGCACCAGCACGGAGAACGTGCACGGGCTGATCTCGGCCCACATCGGCCCATGATAGCCCGCCGCGATCGCATCGAACGCTGTGGCGCCATCGGTGATCAGGCGGGTGAACACATCCACGCGCCCGGTGGAGCTTTTCGGATTGGCCGCGCCATGTATGTGGTTCGGCAGCGCCAGCTCTTCCTGCACCTGAACGAGATAGACGCAGCCTGTTTCGAGCACCGCGCCGGCGCGCAGGTCGATCTGGTGCATCACGATTTCATCGTCGAGCCGCGCGCGCACGCTGGCGCCGGCGCCCGGCAGAAAGCTCGCGCGCAAGCGATAGGCGATTTCGCCCAACCGCAGATCAAGACTGGCCGGCTGGATCTGATCGTCCAGAAACGCCTCGTCGGCGGCGATCCAGCGCTCGCGGATCGCGCGCTTCAATTCGGTGTCGGAGAGTACGCCGTTGGTCATGGGCCGTCCTTGCTGGCCCGGCCCGAGGCGTTTGTCCAGCACCGGGCGCGCGGCTATAGTCCGCCCATGTACGAACAAGAGACCTCCGGGCTCATGGTCCGCGTCGAGCCGCAATTCCTGCCGGAGGAATCCGCGCCCGATGAGGGGCGCTTCGTTTGGGCCTATACGATCGAGATCGAGAACCGCAGCGGCGAGAGCGTGCAGCTTATCTCGCGCTTCTGGCGTATCACCGATGAGAACGGGCTGACCCAGGAGGTCGAGGGGCCGGGCGTGGTCGGCCAGCAGCCGGTGATCGAGCCCGGCGAAAGCTTCCGCTACACCAGCGCCGCCCCGCTGGCCGCCCCGTCGGGCATGATGATGGGCGCCTATTCCATGCGCCGCATCGGCGACGGCGGCGCTTTCGATATCGCCGTGCCGCTGTTCGCGCTCGATAGCCCGCACCACAACAGGTTGGCCAATTGATGAGCGATTTTAGCGAAGCGATGCGCCGCGTGATCACCGGCGAAGACGGCGACGGGCGTTCGCTAGTGATTGTGGATGGCGCCCCTTCGGGCGAGATCGGCGATCCCAATCTGGGCGGCCTGTTCGAGATTTGGCACGAAGCGATCGGCGGCGCGTTCGAGAAAACCGACGCAAGCGATCGCGGCGAAACCAAGCCGATCCTTTCACCGGGCGACGGCAAAGTGAAAGTGCGCTGGTTCGTGATCGCCCCGCCGCCCGAAGGCGCGCCGCCGGAGCTGGTGAAGCAGATCGTGCGCCAACGTTTCGCTGATTTCGGCGCCGAGCATGAATTGCGCGATCAGGATCGCCATCCGGCGATGCACCAAACCGAAACGCTCGACATCATCTGCCTTATCCAAGGCGAAGCTTCGCTGGTCCTGGATAACGAGGAGCGGCGCCTGAAAGCTGGCAACATTGTCATCCAGCGCGGCACAAGCCACGGCTGGACCGCACATGGCGGCCCGGCGCTGTTTCTTGCGGTGCTGATCGATCGCAGCGCCTAAGCGCCCACGCTTTGCGGCGCCAACCGATACTCGCGCGCGCAGAATTGGCATTTGGCGTGCAGCAGGCCGTCGGGCTCGATCAGGTCGCGCAATTCTTCCTGCGGGAATTGTTGCATCACTTTGGTGAGCCGCTCTTCGTTGCAAGTGCATTGATCGGCCAGCGCGACGCCCTCACCCATGCGCGCGCCTTCTTCGTGGAAGAGGCGATAGAGCAAGCGATCGGCAGCGAGATCGGGATCGATCAGCTCTTCATCCTTCACCGTGCCGAACAGGATGGTGGCGCGGCTCCAATCCTCAGCCGGATCGCCGCGCGCATCGTCGGCGGCGATGCGCTGCAACAGCGCCCCGCCCGCACGCCAGAGCGGCGCGCCTTCGCCATATACTTCGCCCACCGCCAACGCGATGCGCGTTTCGGTTTGCTCGCTGGTGAGAAAATAGCGCTCAGCGCACGCCGCCAGCGTATCGCCATCGAGCGCCACCATGCCCTGATAGGGCGTCGTGTCGCCGCCGAGATCGAGCGTCATCATCAGATTGCCCGCGCCGAGCAGCGCATCCGGCGGCATGCGGTTTTCACGCCGCAACGCTTCGCCCGCGTCCTCGGCCAAGCGCGCATAACCGCGCAGCGCGCCATCGGCGCCGCACTCAGCCACCAGCAGCGGCACAGGGCCTTGCCCTTGCGCCTGCACGATCAAGCGCCCGTCCGCCTTCAGCAGCGAGCCGACCAAGGCCGCCAGCGTCAGCGCCTCGCCCAACAGCATCGCAACGGGGCGCGGATAATCGTGCCGACGCAGGATCGCATCCACAGAAGCGCCCAGGCGCGCAATGCGCCCGCGCACGGGCGCATTGTCGAGGCTGAACGGGGCGACCAGGTCATCTTGCATGGGAAGCACGCGATGTAGGGGCGCGATCAGATTTTTCCAAGGCACCAAAGCATCACGGCCTTCTGCGCGTGGATGCGGTTTTCCGCTTCATCCCAGACGGCCGAGTTCGGCGCGTCCATCACCGCGTCCATCACCTCTTCGCCGCGATGGGCGGGCAGGCAATGGAGGAAGATTGCATCGGGCGCGGCGCGCTGCATGATGACTTCGTCCACCGCGTAGGGCGGAAACGCCTTCATGCGCTGATCCTTATCGGTGTCGCCCATGGAGACCCAGGTATCGGTGATGACCACATCCGCGCCGGCGATCGCCGCGTGCGGATCGTTGGTGACGCGCACTTGCGCGCCCGCCTTCTGCGCGGCCTCGATTTCCTGGCGGCGCGGCGCGTAATTCGGCGGCGTGGCGATGCGCAGCGTGAAGGGCAGCTTCTCGGCGGCATGCACGAAGCTCATGCACACATTGTTGCCGTCGCCCAGCCAGGCGATGGTTTTACCCTCGATCGGCCCGCGCCATTCTTCGATCGTCATGATGTCAGCGAGGATCTGGCAGGGGTGCGAAAGATCGGTGAGCCCGTTGATCACCGGCACGGTGGAGGCGGCGGCGAACTCGAGCACGTCCTGATGATTGTTGGCGCGGATCATCACCGCATCGACCATGCGAGAAAGCACGCGCGCGGTATCTTCCACGGTTTCGCCGCGCCCAAGCTGGGTTTCGCTGGCGTTCATGAGGATCGGCACGCCGCCGAGCTGGCGAATGCCAATATCGAACGACACGCGGGTGCGCGTTGAATTTTTCTGGAAGATCATCGCCAGCGCATGGCCATGCAACGGCGCATCCGCATCCGGCGCGACCTTGGGCCAGCCCGCGCGCGCACGCTTGCGCTGATGCGCTTCATCCAGAATGGCGCGGACGTCGGCTTTCGAGAGCGCCGTCAGGTCAAGAAAATGCCTCACGCGCCCGCCTGCGCCACATAAGCCGCGAGCACCGCGTCGATCGCATCGACCGCCTGGCTCACCTGCGCTTCATCGATGATCAAGGGCGGGGCGAGGCGCAGCACGTTGTCGCCGGCGACGCCGACCAGCACTTTGCGATCACGCAATTTGCCCTGGATGTCCTTCGGATCGATCTTCAGCTTCAAGCCGCGCAGCAAGCCCTTGCCGCGCACCTCAACCACGAGATCAGGGTGGCGATCCTTCACGCCTTCGAGCGCTTGGCCGAGATGATTGGCGATCGTGTTCACGCGGTCGAGAAAACTAGGCTTGGAAAGCTCGTCATAGGTCGCGTTGCCCACGGCCATGGCCAGCGGGTTGCCGCCGAACGTGGTGCCGTGCACGCCTTTGACCATGCCTTTGGCCGCTTCGCGCGTCGCCAAGAACGCGCCCATGGGGAAACCGCCGCCCACGCCCTTGGCGACCGCCATCACGTCCGGCGTAACGCCGGACCATTCATGCGCCCACATCTTCCCGGTGCGGCCCGCGCCCGATTGCACCTCGTCAAAGATCAACAACGCGCCGTGCTCGTCGCAGAGCGCGCGCAGAGCCTTCAGGAACTCCGGCGCCGCTTCGCGCACGCCGCCCTCGCCCTGCACCGGCTCGATAATGATTCCCGCGAACGTCCCTTTATTGATCAGCGCCTTCACGCTTTCGATGTCGCCAAACTGCGCCTGCAAAAAGCCAGGCAGACGCGGACCAAAGCCTTCGACGTAATTCGGATTGCCGGCCGCGTTGATCGCCGCGTAGGAGCGGCCGTGGAAAGAACCGGCGAAGCCGATAATGTCGATGCGCTCGGGCTGGTTGTTGGCGCTGTGAAACTTGCGCACGGTTTTGAGGCAGCCTTCAATCGCCTCGGTGCCGGAATTCGTGAAGAACACGAGATCGGCGAAGCTGTCGCGCGTATATTTATCCGCCAGCATCGTCTGCCCGGCGACTTTGAACATGTTGGAGGTGTGCCAGAGCTTGGCCGCCTGCTCGGTCAGCGCCTTTTGCAGCACGGGCGGGGCGTGGCCCAGCGCGTTCACGGCGATGCCGGCGATGCAATCGAGATATTTGTCGCCCTTGTCGTCCCAGATCC
>CAZWQS010000035.1:0-19221 GCA_964635925.1 uncultured Terricaulis sp.
ATCACCACGTCCTTGCCGTGTTCGGCCAAGCGCTTTGCTTTCTCGATCACCATTTCCGCGACCGCGACGTGGCGCGTCGCCGGTTCGTCGAAGGTGGAGGAAATCACCTCGCCCTTCACCGTGCGGCGCATGTCGGTGACTTCCTCGGGGCGCTCGTCGATCAGCAGCACCATCAGGAAAACTTCCGGGTGGTTAGCTTCGATCGCCTTGGCGATATTCTGCATGATCACGGTTTTACCCGTGCGCGGCTGCGCCACGATCAGCGAACGCTGCCCCTTGCCGATGGGCGCCACGATATCGATCACGCGCCCGGTTTTGTCCTTCAGCGTCGGGTCGTCGATTTCCATCTTCAGCCGCTCGGTGGGGTAGAGCGGGGTGAGGTTGTCGAAATGCACCTTATGGCGCACGCGATCGGGATCTTCGAAATTGATCGAGGTGACTTTCGTCAGCGCGAAATAACGCTCGCCGTCCTTGGGCGCCTTGATCTGGCCTTCGACCGTATCGCCGGTGCGCAGGCCGAATTTGCGGATTTGCTGGGGCGAAACGTAGATGTCGTCTGGGCCGGGCAGGTAGCTCGATTGCGGGCTGCGCAGAAAGCCGAAGCCGTCCGACAGAATTTCGACAACGCCGCCGCCGCCGATTTCGACGCCGCGCTCGGCCATCTGTTTCAGGATGGCGAACAGCATATCCTGCGTGCGCAGCGTGTTGGCGCCTTCGATCTCGAGCGATTCAGCAATCGCCAGCACCTCCGCCGGCGGCTTGCGCTTCAGCTCTTGCAGCGTGAGTTGGGTGAGCCCTTCGATGGCTTGTTCTTCAGTCATGTGGTTCTCGAATGGCGGAGTCCGGGCGCGAGCGGGCGCGGGCGGAGGCCGTCAGGGTTGGATAAGGTTGAGCCGGCGGATGGAGAAGATGATGTGCGCCGCCGTCGCGCGCGCGGGCCCGAACGGGCCGCGCTGGAAGGCAGGAACACCATAACCGGGGAGGGCCGTCAAGCGGTCCTGCGCGGTTAGGGTTCCAGCGTGGCCAGAAGCACGGCCAGGATCGCCACGATGAACGGCAGCTCGCTCATCAGCCGCCAGAACTTTTCGGAATGGCGCCGCTCGCCGCTCGCGAGCTTGCGTCCCGCCGAAGATAGGAAGCCCTGATAGCCGCTCAAGCCCAGCACCAGGATCAATTTGCCCCAGAACCAGTGCGGCACCGCCGCCAGCACCTCGCCGAGCGGGCGATCCCAATCGCCGGAAACGTAGGTGACAAACAGATAGAGCCCGAAAATCCAAGAAAGCGTTAGCGCGGGGGCCAGGATGATCGTGCGCAGGTTGCGCGCAGCCTTCAGCATGGCCGCTTCCATCTCCCCGCCGGGCTGGCTAGCGGTGATGTAGGCGTAAAAGCGCGGCAGCATCAGCAGGCCGGCAATCCAGGCGATCACGGCGATGATGTGCAGCGCGCGCGCCAGATTGTAGCCGATCACATGATCCATCAGCCGCCGCTCCCAAGGGGGCAGAGCCCCGCGCTCGCGGGGCAAAGCCGCGCGCCCCGCTCAGAGCACGTCTTACCCGGCTGCTCCATAGCGCGGACGGCCAAGTCCGCCAAAGCGTCAATGAAGCGCGGGGCCGCCCCAAGCGCCGGGGCGCGCAGGTAGAATGGCAGGTTCAGCCGCTTGGCGAGTTGCGCGTACTCAATATCGAGCTCAACGAGCGTCTCGACATGCTCAGAAACAAACGAGATCGGGCAGATCAGCAGCCCCGCGCCGTCTTTCGCGGCGGCGTGGATTTCCTGCTCCGTCGAAGGCCCGATCCATTTCATAGGGCCGACACGCGATTGGTATGAGATGCGGCTTTGCCACGCAGCCGGCAGCAATTTGAGCACCGCGGCGGCGGTTTGCTCCACCTGCCATTGATACGGATCGCCACCATCGATCACGCTTTGCGGTAAGCTGTGCGCTGAAAACAAGACACGCGGGTTCGCCGGCGATCCGCCTTCCCGCCATGTCTTCAAGATGGCGTCCGCATGCGCTTCGACCAAGGGGATCGTGGTGGGATAGCAGCAGATTGTCGACGCGGGCAGGGCGCTGGCGCACGCCCATGCCTTGAGAGACGAGCCCGTCGTCGTGCTAGAATATTGCGGATAGAGCGGCAGGAGGATTGCGTCCGTCGCGCCCCAGGCCTCCGCCGCTTTCGCCGCATCCTTCACGAACGGGCGCCAATAGCGCATGGCGGGAAAGCATTTGAACGTCACGTTTGCAACGCGCTGGCCCATCGTGCTTTCCAGCGCATCCGCTTGCTTTTGCGTTTCTGGCAGCAGCGGCGAGCCTCCGCCCATATACGCGTAATTCGCCTTCGCCAGTTTTTCCCGCGTGCGTGAAATCAATTGCGCGATGAGAAATCGAAACGGCTGGGGCAGGGGGATGATCGCGGGATCGTTGAATAGATTGAACAGAAACGGCCGCACCGCGCTGGGCTGATCGGGCCCGCCCAGATTGAATAGAATGATCGCCACCCGGCGTGAGGTCATGATGCGCAAGCCAGGCCCGCGCTCTATGTCCTCGCGCTCAACCGGGATCGCGCTCATGCCTCGCCTTTCACCACGCGCACCAGATGCGCGAGGTTTTCAGGCGTGGCTTGCGGGGTGATGCCGTGGCCAAGATTGAAGATGTGCGGGCCGTTTTTGAACGCTTCGACCACTGCGCGCGCTTCACGCTCCAGCGCCGCCCCGCCCACGACCAGCGTTTGCGGGTCGAGATTGCCTTGCAGCGCCATATCAGCCGGTGTGATGGAGCGCGCATATTCAGCGGACGTTTGCGTATCCACGCCCAACGCATCGACGCCCGTTTCACGCACG
Source organism: uncultured Terricaulis sp. (assembly GCA_964635925.1). Lineage (GTDB taxonomy): Bacteria > Pseudomonadota > Alphaproteobacteria > Caulobacterales > Aquidulcibacteraceae > Vitreimonas. Next base: position 2,839 of record CAZWQS010000035.1, read on the forward strand.
AAGCTCGCCATGTTCGCGCCAGCGCCGCGTGGGAAGCCAATGATCGGGACGCGAACACCCAGCGCGCGTAAACGCGCCACCAGCGCCTTGGTTGGTTGTGTCACCACGCGATCGAACACGGCCGGCGGGAGCCCTTCGGCCCAGCTCTCGAAAAGCTGCAAGCAATCCGCACCAGCTTTCACCTGCGCCGCCAAGTGCTTCGCCGTGGCTTCAACCAGCACCGTGAGCAGCGCGTCCACCTCATCGCCGCGCGCATAGATCGCGCGCCGGGCCTCGTCCTTATCGCCGCCGCGGCCTTGCAGCATGTAGGTCGCCACCGTCCAAGGCGCGCCGGCGAAACCGATCAGCGCCACCCCTTCCGGCAAACTGCCTCGGATGCGTTCCACGGTTTCATAAACTGGCGAGAGCCGCTGGACCGCCTTTTCGGCGTCGGCGAAGCGCCAATCATTCTCTTCCAGCAGCGGCTCAAGGCGCGGCCCTTCGCCCTCCACGAACCAAACCTTCCGGCCCAGCGCGTCGGGCACGACCAAGATATCCGAGAAGAGGATCGCGGCGTCCAAAGGGAAGCGCCGCAAGGGCTGCATCACCGCCTCGGTCGCTAGGGCAGGGGAATAGCAGAAATCCAGGAAATTCTTGGATCGGGTCCGAAGCTCCCGATACTCGGGCAAATAACGCCCCGCTTGGCGCATGATCCAAATAGGCGGCCTCTCAAGCCTCTCGCCCTTTAGAACGCGCAAAAGCGCAAGCGAAGTTTCCCGATCGGCCATTTGGCGCCTTCTAAACTCAAATCTGAAGATTGATGAGAGGGGGGACTCGTTGTTGTGGGGCTCCGAATAGCAGGACAGCTTGCCCGCCCACAGCCTCTCCACAACATTATCCCCTGCGGCTTATGGTCAAAATCCGTTAACCACGAACGCCTTGGCCGCCAAAATCGGGCTGCGCGATTCCCAGGCGCCGAAAGCGCCCCGTTGTGAACAAGCCTGGGAGGAATCGCGGACGCGGGCCCGCAAATCCCGGTAAACCGGCGAACGCCTGTTCTCCCGCCGCGCCAGCCCAAACCCTGCCAACAGCTTGTCCACAGCGCGCGAAGCATTGATATGTGCGTCATGGCCGAACGTTTGGGGACCTATTTCAACGTGCACTTGGTGTCGGACTCGACAGGGGAAACCCTGGCGGGGGTGATGCGCGCCACCTGCGCGCAGTTCGACGACATCCTGCCGATCGAGCATTCCTATTTCCTCGTCCGCTCGGTGCGGCAATTGGAGCGGGTGCTGCGCGAGATCGAGGGCGCGCCGGGGGTGGTCATGTTCACGCTCTCGAACATGGAACACCGCGCCTTGCTGGAGGAACGCTGCAAGGAAATGGGCATGCCCAGCGTGGCCGTGCTCGACCCCGTGCTGGATGTCACCTCCCGCTACCTGGGCCAGGAGCTGAACCATAAGGTCGGCGCCTCGCGGAAGCTGACGGCGGAATATTTCAAGCGCATCGACGCCCTCGATTTCGCGATGGACCATGACGACGGCCAGCAGGTGGTCGAGCTGAAGGATTCCGACGTGATCCTCGTCGGCGTTAGCCGCACCTCTAAAACGCCGACCTGCGTTTATCTGGCGCATCGCGGCGTGAAGGCGTCGAACGTGCCGTTCGTGCCGAACGTGCCGCTGCCGCCTGAATTGTTCGCCGAGCGCCGCCCGCTTGTGGTGGGCCTCACCATCTCCGCCGATCGCCTGGTGCACATCCGCAAGAACCGCCTGGTCGCGATGAAGGAAACGCGGGCAGGGAACTACACCGAAGAGGATTCCGTGCGCGCCGAGGTGATGACCGCGCAAAAATTGTTTGAGCGTGAAGGTTGGCCCACGATCGATGTTTCACGCCGCTCGATTGAGGAAACCGCCGCGGCTGTGCTCAATCTGCTCGCGGAGCATCGCGACCAATGAGCCTTGTGCTTGCCTCGGCCAGCGCTTCGCGCCGGCGCATGCTGGAAGCGGCGGGCCTGGCGTTTGAGGTTGATCCCCCGCGCGCCGATGAAGAGGCCGCGAAGGCCAGCTTGCGCGCCGCGGGCCTCAAGCCGCGCGATCAGGCCGACGCCTTGGCCGAGCTCAAGGCGCTCTCCGTGTCGCGCCGTCGGCCGGATTTCGTGATCGGGGCCGATCAGATGCTCGCAATCGAAGGCGAGGTTCTGGACAAACCCAGGGATGTCGAAGAAGCGCGCGCGCACCTGCACCGCATGCGCGGCAAAACGCATGAATTGCTGACCGCCGCCGTTGTGGCGCGCGAGGGGGCGATCATCTGGCGCCATGTCGATACGCCTCGCCTTGTCATGCGCGATTTCTCCGACGCGTTCTTGGACGACTATCTCCAGCAGGCGGGGCAGGGCGTGCTGGCCAGCGTGGGCGCCTATCAGCTCGAGGGCCTTGGCGCGCAATTGTTCGCGCGCGTGGAAGGCGATTTTTTCTCCGTTCTGGGGCTGCCGCTGCTGCCGCTCTTGGCATTTCTGCGCGAACACGGAATCGTGGCGCGATGATCATTACCGGCGCCACCAAGGTTCTTGCCGTCATTGGCGATCCCGTCAGCCATTCGTTGTCGCCGATCATGCACAATGGCTGGATCGCCGATCACGGCATTGACGCGATCTATGTGGCGCTGCCGCTCAAGAGCGATGATGCCGAGACTGAAATCCGCGCGCTGTGCCGCTTTGGGCTCGCCGGCGCGAACGTCACGGTGCCGCACAAGCGCGCCGCCGCCAGCGCGGCGGACCGCAGCGAGGGCGCGGTCGCCAACGTGCTGCGCTGGGAAAGCGACGGCGCGGTTTCTGGCTTCAACACGGACGGGCAGGGCTTTCTGGATTCGCTGGCGGAGGCCGCGCCGGATTGGAAAACGCGCGTGCGGCGCGTGCTGATGTTGGGCGCGGGCGGGGCGGCGGTGGCGATCGCCGAGGCGCTGGGGCCGCATGTCGATACGATCTATTTCGCCAACCGTACCCAATCGCGCGCCGACGCCGCCGCCGATGCGCTGCGCGCGGGGCGCGTGCTCCGCTGGGATGATCTGGAGCGCGGCTTCGGCGCGGCTGATTTGATCGTGCAGGCGACGACGTTGGGCATGGGCGCCAACGCATCGCCCGATTGGCCGATGGCCGCCGCGAAAGCCGGCGCGATCTGCGCCGACATTGTTTACAAGCCGCTCGAAACGCCGTTCCTGCGCGCCGCGCGCATGCGCGGCCTGCCGACCATGGACGGCCTGGGCATGCTCATCCACCAGGGCGCGCGCGCGTTTGAGCTCTGGTTCGGCGTGGAACCTGACGTCGAAAAAGCGCGGCGGCGATTGGTCGAGGCGCTCGCATGATCGTGCTTGGCCTGACCGGATCGATCGGCATGGGCAAATCGACCGTGGCCAAAATGTTCGCGGAGGAGGGCGCGCCGGCCTTCGATTCAGACGCGGCGGTGCATCAGCTTTACGCAAAAGGCGGCGCCGCGGTCGCGGCGGTGGGCGCTGAGTTTCCCGCCGCGATCCGCGACGGCGCGGTGGATCGCGCGCTGCTCAGCCCGCTCGTGCTGGAAAGCCCCGCCGCGCTGAAGCGGCTTGAGCAGATCGTGCACCCCTTTGTGCGTCAGGCGCAGGTGGAATTCGCGGAAAACGCGCGCGCGATGGGCGCGGCTTTTGTGGTGTTCGACATTCCCTTGCTGCTTGAAGGCAAGAACGCGGATTTGTTCGACAAGATCATCGTCGTGTCCGCGCCGGCGGATGTGCAGCGCGCGCGCGTGCTGGCGCGCCCGGGCATGACAGAAGAGAAATTCCAGCAAATCTTGGCGCGCCAGATGCCCGATGCGGAAAAGCGCGCGCGCGCCGATTTCGTGATCGATACGGGTGGGACGCTGGAGGAGGCGCGCGCCCAAGTCCGCGCGGTTCTGGACGCCTTGGGCGAAGCAGCTTAGCCCAAACCCATGCGCGAGATCATTTTCGATACGGAAACCACAGGGCTCGACCCCAATCACCCGAGCAGCCCCGACCGGCTGGTGGAGATCGGGTTTGTCGAACTGATGGGGCTGGAGCGCACCGGGCGCGAACTGCACCTCTATTTCAACCCTGAGCGCGACGTGCCGGAAGAGGTGGTGCGCGTGCACGGGCTGCGACGCGAGTTTCTCGAGAAACACGCCAAATTCGCCGACCACATCGCGCAAATCCTGGACTTCATCGCCGATGCGCCGCTCGTCGCGCACAACGCCGCGTTCGACCAAGGCTTCATCAACGCCGAGCTGATCCGCGCCGGCTACGCGGCGCAGCCTTCGGCGCGTTTCGTCGATACGCTGCCGATCGCACGCAAACGCTTTCCCGGGGCTTCGTGCTCGCTCGATGCGTTGGCCAAGCGCTTCCAACTGGATCGCTACGGCTTCGATCTCGCGTCACGCAAAGGGCCGGGCGGGCACGGCGCGTTGGTTGACGCGCGCATTCTGGCGGAGGTGTATCTGCAATTGCGCGGCGGGCGCGAGCAGAAGCTGGCGTTTGAAAGCGAAGCTGCGCTCGCTGTCGCGGCTGACGCCGCGCCGGTGCAATTCGCCGCGCGTGCGCCGCGCCCCACGCCGCTGGCGCCTTTGATCACCTCCGAGGAAGAAGAAGCGCACGCCGCCTTTATCGCCAAGCTGGGCGAAGGCGCGCTTTGGAAGAAAGCGGGCTAACCGCCGAGCGGCGCCGCGCCGCGCGCTTCGCGATCTTTCAGCTCCGCATAATAGAGCGGCGTGAAATCAATCGGATTGATCATCAGCGGGGGATAGCCGCCCTCGCGCGTGATTTCGGCCATGATCTGGCGCGCAAACGGAAACAGAAGGCGCGGGCATTCGATCCACACCATCGGCTCGATGTCCTGGGGATGCGCGTTCACGAACTGAAACAGCCCCGAATAGATCAGTTCGACCGAAAACATCGGCTCTTCGCCGCGCCGCGCTTGCACGCTGAGGCAGAGATCCACCTCGGTGGCTTCGCCGCGCTCGCCGATCGGGCGTGATTTGACCTCGACGCCCATGTCGATCAGCGGCTGCTCGTTGTACGCCTGGGCCGAGGCCGCAGCCAAAGCGTTGCGGAATGACAGTTCCTTCACGTACTGGGAAAGGACGCGAAGCTGCGGGGCTTCCGGGGGATTTTGGCCGGCGTCGGGCGGCATGGTCATGCGCCAACTCGCGTTTTAGGGGCGAAAGCGGGCCGGGCTAACACGCATGAGGCCCAGCCGGCAACTGAAGGTGCGCTGGCGCTGGCCCGATATTGGCACTATCTTAACAGGATTGCGCGGCGTTTGAGCCGAAACTGGAGCACGATGCGGTGGATCAGGCCCTGATCGAATACGCGGTTTTGGCGTTCGTCGCCGGCTTTGTGCTGTTTCGGCTCTACACCACGCTGGGCCGTCGCGTGGATTCGGAGCGCTCGACCCCGCGCCCCGCGCCCGCCCAGGGCGAAATGCCGCGCGAGCAGAATGGGCCTCAGCCGATGTCCGCGCCGATGGCTTCAGGCCCCGCTGGCGAGGGGCTGATGGCCATCGTGCGCGCCGACCCGCAATTCGATGTGGAGCATTTCATCGTCGGCGCCCGCGCCGCGTACGAGATGATCATCAGCGCGTTCGCCAAGGGCGATCGCGATGCGCTGTCGGGCCTGCTGACGCCGCGCGTGTACGATTCTTACGTGGCCGCGATCACGGCGCGTGAAGCCAAGAACGAGGCCGGCCCGGAATTGGTGCGCCTGAAAACAGGCGAGATCGTCGATGCCGATCTCGCAGGCGATGCCGCGCGCATTACGGTGCGTTTCGAGGCTGAGCTTGCGGAAGGCGCCCACGGCGTGCGCGATGCGCGCGAGCGCTGGACGTTCGAACGCGACGTGCGTTCGCCCGATCCGAACTGGCGCCTGGCCCGCGTCAGCGCGGCGTGAGCCGGCGAAAACGCGAACTCTCCAGTGAAGAAAAGAAGCTTTGGCGGCGCGTCGCCGAGGGCGTGAAAACGCGCAAACCGTTGCCGCCGGATGAAGCGGAGGCTGAGCCAGCGCGGCCAAAAACAACGCTGCGCGCCGCGCGCGATGCGCAGGCGCCGCCAAAGCCTGCGCCGCCTTCGACCAAGGCGAAGCCGCCGCCCGCCGATCGCGGCGGCGAAAAGCGCGTGCGCCGCGGCCAGTTGGATATCGGCGCGACGTTTGATCTGCACGGACATACGCTGGCGAGCGGACGCGTTGCGCTGTCGCGCTTCCTCCAGCGCGCGCAGGCGCGCGGGGAGCGCACGGTGATTGTCGTCACCGGCATGGGCCGGGGCGGGGAGGGCGTGCTGAAACGCGCTTTGCCCGGATGGCTCGCTGAGCGCGACCTGCGCGCGCTGATCGCCGGCTACGCGCAAGCGCATCGCAGTCATGGCGGGGCCGGCGCCTTTTATGTGTTTCTTAAGCGCGCGGACACCGCCGATTAGGTTTCGTCAACGCGCGCTTCATGTTCGCGAACGGACCATTACGGCGTCTTTCAGGGCATCCTAACCAAACCTGCCCAGTGTGGCCTCGCGCGCGCTGGCGCGCGTCGTTGTTTTGGGACGTCGATGCCGTCGATCTTTCGCCTTGCCTCGCTGGGCCGCCCTCGCGGGCTGGCCTCGCGAGCGATTGTGCTGACGACGGGCCTCATGGCGCTGACGGCGGCGCTGTGCGTCAGCATTGTGCTGATCGGCGCCCAGCGCGAGGGCGGCCGCCAGCAACTGGCGATCGCCCATGACCTCACAACGCATTTGGCTTCACGTGTCGCGGGTGTGATCGTGCGCGGCGACAATGCCCTGCTTCAGCGCATGATCGACGGCGCCATGCGGCGCGACGACGTGCGTGCGATTGCCGTTCGAGACGCAAGTGGAGGATTGCTCGCCCAGTCGGGAGGCTCGTACAGCGATCTTGCGCTGGTGGATAAGGTCACGGCGCGCGTGCTCACTGAAGGGCGGTTGGTCTACGCACGTGAAAGCGGCGCCTTGGCGGTTGCCGCGCCGGTCACGTTGAGCGGCGAGCGTCTCGGCGTCGCGATCGCTGTTTGGCGCGCCGGCGCCTATCGGTTCGATCCTTTTGCGTCGCTTGCGCCGTTTTTGGCGTTGCTTGCGGTTTTGGCGCTTATCGCATTGCCAGTTGTTGCACTTCTGGTGCGCCGCGCGGTCGCGCCGCTGGATCAACTGGCTCTGTTCGCGGAGCGCATCGCCCAAGACGGCCAGGCTGCGCCGATCGAGATTAAGACGGGCGACGAGTTCGAGACGCTGGCCAAGGCGTTCAACAAGATGATCGCCCGCCTCGATGAATCGGTGCGCAAAATTCAGGAAATCGCCTTCGTCGATCCCGCCACGCAATTGCCCAACCACGACCGCTTCGTGCGCGAGGTGGACTATCACATCTTGCAGGCCAAAGGCGAAGGCGGCGCGGTGGCTGTGTTTGAGCTGCAGCGTCTGCCCAAACTGATGCAAATGCTTGATCCCGTCGCGCTGCGGGATTTCCTGCGCGTGGTGGCCGAACGCTTCACCAACGCGACGCGCACCGTCGATAGCGTCGTGCGCCTGCGCGAGCAGGGGGCGGCGCTGGCCGCGCGCATCGGGTTGGTGGAATTCGCGGTCTATGCGCCCGCGCTCGCTTCGCCCGCGGATGCGGCGCGCTTTGCCCAACACCTGAACGCGGCGCTCAATCAGCCGTTCGATTGGCGCGGCCATAAGCTCACGCTCGGCGCCTGCTGCGGCGTGGCGCTAGCCCCGCGTGACGGCAAGGACGCCGACGCCGTGATCCGCCACGCGCGCATGGCGCTGGGCGCCGCGCAACAGGCGCCGAGCAAGCTCAAAATGTTTACCCAATCGCTGGACCGCGAAGCCATGGCGCGCCTCACGCTGGAGCGTGAAATGCGCGGCGCGCTGGAGAACAACGAGTTCCGCGCCTACTTCCAGCCTAAGATTAATCTCGCTAACGGCCGCATCGGCGCGTGCGAGGCGCTGGCGCGCTGGGTGCGGCCAGACCGCACAATCATCAGCCCCGGCCGCTTCATCCCCGTGGCGGAAGAAAGCGGCCTGATCGGGGTGTTGTCCGATGCGATCATGCGCGAAGCATGCTGGAAGGCGGCGGCCTGGGCGCGCGCGGGCTATCACACGAATGTCTCGGTCAACGTCTCGGCGCTGCAATTCCGCAGCGACCGCTTCTCAGACAACGTGCTGCGCATCGTGCAACATGCGGGGCTCGCGCCGAACCGGCTCGAGCTTGAGATCACCGAATCCGTGGTCATGGAAGATCCCGAGCGCGCGTTGCACTTGATCAAGCCGCTGCGCGACGCGGGCGTGCGCCTGGCGATCGATGATTTCGGCTGCGGCCATTCGAGCCTTTCGGCGCTTTCGCGCCTGCCGTTTGACGTGATCAAGATCGATCAGCAATTCGTGCGCGCGCTGGAGCGGGGCGACCGCCAAGCCGCCGCCATCATCGAGATGATCCTGGCGCTGGCGAAAACGCTCGATCTGGAGATCGTGGCCGAAGGCGTGGAGCGGCGCGAGGAGGCGGCGTTCATGGCTCAGCGCGGCTGCCACTGGGTGCAAGGCTTCCTCTATGGCGCGGCGGTTTCGGCGCCCGAATTCGCCGAAATGCTGCGCCGCCAGGCCGGCGAGGAGATCACCGCGATCGACGCGGCTTGAACTTCGCCCGCCGCTCGGCCACATCAAAACTCATGAGCGAACCCCAAGATTGGCACGGCACCACGATCGTGTGCGTGCGGAAGAACGGCCGCGTCGTCATCGCCGGCGACGGCCAGGTTTCGGCGGGCGCGACGATCCTTAAGGGCAACGCCAAAAAGGTGCGCCAGCTTGCGGGCGGCGCCGTCATCGTCGGCTTCGCCGGGGCCACGGCGGATGCGTTTTCGCTGTTCGAGCGGCTGGAGCAGAAGCTGGAGCGCTTTCCCGCGCAGCTTGCGCGCGCCTGTGTGGAATTGGCGAAGGATTGGCGCACCGACCGCGCCCTGCGTCGGTTGGAGGCCATGCTGATTGTTGCGGATAAGGACGAGACGCTACTGCTCACTGGGGCGGGGGACGTGCTGGAGCCCGAACATCAAGTGATCGCGGTCGGCTCCGGCGGCAATTACGCGCTAGCCGCGGCGCGCGCGCTTTATGAATATGAGAACGATCCGGAAACCATCGCGCGCAAGGCCATGGCCATCGCCGCCGATATCTGCGTCTATACCAACCGTCATCTGACGGTGGAGACGCTGCATGGCGGATCGTAGCGCGCTGGAATCCGCGGCCCAGGCCGGCCTTATCCGCGCCGACCAAGTGGGCCCGTTATATGATTTTCTCGCCACGGGCGGCGCGGCGCCGGCCTTGCCGGGCGAAGAGGATCTCCGCTTCATCCGCAATTTTCACGACGTCTTTCTGGCCATCGGCATCGCGCTGTTCGCCATCGGCTTGGCCGTCGGCATTGGCGCGTTCACGGCAACGGCTGGAAACGCCGTGCAAGGCGTGGCGATGAGCGGGGGGCTCTGCCTGGGTGCGGCGGCGTTGATGTGGGGCTTGGGCGAATTGTTTGCGCGCCGGCGCCGGCTCTTTCTACCCGCGATCGCCATCGTTTGCGCGATGACCTTATTTGCAGTGTTCGGAGTCGCCTTAGTTTATGCGGGCGTGCTGATGGGGCGCGACTTTGAATTTGATTTCAGCAATGGCGCGCCGCCGGAGCTGAGGCTTGGATTCCTGCTGGCCGCCGCATGCGCGTTTATAGCGCCGGCGGCGTTTTATGCGCGTTTCCGTTTGCCGTTTTCCATCGGCATGGCGGGCGGGGGCGTTGCGTTTTTCGTGATTGTCGCCGCATTGCTGTTTGCGTTTCAGACGGCGATTGAGCTGCTGCCTGCGCTCTATCTCGTCCTCGGTTTGCTCCTGTTCGCCGCAGGCGTCGCGTTCGATGCGTGCGACCCTGCGCGTGTTTCGCGTTATTCGGACAACGGCTTTTGGCTGCATTTCGCCGCCGCGCCTTTGATCCTGGGCGGCGCTTTCGGGCTGATCGGCCAGGCGTTCGGCGCGTCCGGGCCGGCGGCGATGGGCGGGGCCGGGCATTTGCTGACCGCCGTCGCCGGCGACGCGGGCAACCCCGTGGGGCAATCGTTCGTGACGCTGTTTGTTGTCTTCGCGCTCGGCTTCGTCTCGCTCCTGATCAATCGCCGCGTGCTGATCGTCTCGGCGTTGCTGACCACGGGCGTAGCGATCGGCGTGATCCTCAACGAGTTCGGCTTAGGCGCAGGCGCGCTTGCCGCTTCGGTGCTGATCGTGCTGGGCGGGTTTGTGTTGATCCTGGGCGCGGGCTGGCATGGCGTGCGCCGCGCGCTGCTTGGCTGGGTCAAGCCTGACGGCGTGTGGGCGCGCATCTTTCCGCCTGAAAGCGCGCGGGAATGACGCCTTGCGCGGGCCGCGCGAGGTCTTAAGTCATGGGGCGCAATGACCCATTTCTCACCCCGCGAAATCGTTTCCGAGCTTGATCGCTACATCGTCGGCCAAGACGACGCCAAGCGCGCCGTCGCCATCGCTTTGCGCAATCGCTGGCGGCGCAAGCAAGTGCCGGAGGCGCTGCGCGAAGAGGTTACGCCGAAGAATATTCTGATGATCGGCCCCACCGGCGTCGGTAAAACCGAGATCGCGCGCCGCCTGGCCAAGCTGGCCGGCGCGCCGTTCCTCAAGGTGGAAGCCACCAAGTTCACCGAGGTCGGCTATGTCGGGCGCGACGTGGAGCAGATCGTGCGCGATCTCGTGGAGGTGGCGCTCAACATGGCGCGCGAGCGGCGCCACCGCGAGGTGCGCGCCCGCGCCGAAGCGGCGGCGGAAGAGCGCGTGCTTGATGCGCTGGTGGGGCAGGGCGCCTCGGCGGCGACGCGTGAGAGCTTTCGCAAGAAATTGCGCAATGGCGAACTGGCGCAGAGCGCGGTTGAGATTGATCTGGCCGATAGCGCCGGGCCGCTGGGCGGCTTCGATATCCCCGGTCAGCCCGGCATGGGCGTGATGAATCTGAACGATCTCCTGGGCAAAGCCCTTGGCGGGCGCACCAAGCGCGTGCGCATGAGCGTGGAGGAAGCCTACGAGCCGCTGTTGCGCGAAGAGAGCGACAAGCTCGTCGATCAGGATGCGCTCACGAAGGAAGCGCTTAAGCTTGTGGCCGAGGACGGCATCGTGTTTCTCGACGAGATCGACAAGATCGCCTCTCGCTCCGAGCGCTTGGGCGGCGGCGATGTGAGCCGCGAAGGCGTGCAGCGCGACCTACTGCCGTTGATCGAAGGCACGATCGTCAACACCAAACATGGCCCGGTGAAGACGGATCACATCCTCTTCATCGCCTCAGGCGCGTTTCACGTCGCCAAACCCTCGGACCTGCTGCCGGAACTGCAGGGCCGTTTGCCCATTCGCGTGGAGCTGAAGGCGCTGACACGCGAGGATTTCCGCCGCATCCTCACCGAGCCCGAAGCCAGCCTCGTCACGCAATACAAGGCGTTGCTGCTCACCGAGGGCGTCACGCTGGATTTCACCGAGGACGCGGTAGCGGCCCTGGCGCAGATCGCGGCGGACGTGAACGCCAATGTCGAAAACATCGGCGCGCGCCGGCTGCAAACGGTGATGGAGCGTTTGCTGGACGAGATCAGCTTCACCGCGCCGGATCGCAAGGGCGAAACGATCGCCATCGATGCGGCCTATGTGAAAACGCATGTCGGCGATCTGGCCAAGAACGCCGACCTTTCGCGCTTTATTCTGTAACCGCGCATTAACGCGCAGGCGGGCCTGCGTTAAACATCTGCGCTTAGTATTGAAGCATGAGCGAGCAATCTCCTCCCGGTGAAAGCGCTGATCGCTGGCGCTTGCGCGCTTGGGTGCGCCTGGGTGCGCAACGGCTGCGCCGGCTGATCTTTCAGCAATTGCCGCCCGAAGAGGTGGAGGCGGTCCAGCAGCACATTGAGGAGGAGGGGGCGCTTACAGAGCGCTTCGTGCTGATGAGCGCGCTGTCGGCGGGCATCGCCACGCTGGGTTTGCTGCAATCCTCCGCGGCGGTCGTGATCGGTGCGATGCTTGTGTCTCCGTTGATGGGCCCGATTGCGGCGCTCGGCTTTGGCATCGCCTCACTGGATGGGGAGCGCACCATTCGCGCCGCGCGGGCGCTGGGTATTGGCGCGCTTGTGGGCGTTCTGATCGGCATGGCGATCACGGGCTTGAGCCCGATCCGCAACGCGACGCCGGAAATTCTTGCGCGTACGGCGCCTACGCTGCTCGATCTTGCTGTGGCGCTTTTTTCGGGCCTAGCCGGCGGCTACGCCACGGTGCACAGGCGGGGCGAGACGGCGATTGGCGTCGCCATCGCCACCGCGCTCATGCCGCCCTTGGCGACAGTTGGATATTCTCTGGCCGTGGCGCGCTTTGACTATGCGTTCGGCGCGCTGCTTTTGTTCTTGACTAACCTTGCCGCGATTGCGTTTGCGTTCGCCGTGGTCACGCGGCTTCGCGGCGTCGCGCGCCCATTTCGCCAAGTGCGCCTCACGCGGCGGTTGATCTTTGCCTCCATGGCCGCGCTTTTGCTGTTGGTGACGCCGCTGGCGCTGACCCTGCGCCGCATCTCTCTGGAAGCCGCGGCGATCAACGCGGCGCGGCGCGAACTCACGGCCCTGCTTGAGCCGTCTGGCGGCTCCATCGCGCAATTGAACGTGCATTGGCGCAACATGCAGCGCCCGCGCATCGAAGCGATCATTGTGTGCGAGCGCTATTTGGATGGGGCGGAGGCGCAGCTTGCCGCGCGCTTGCAGGCGCGCTTGCATACCGCGCCCGAGGTGCGGTTACAGCAATTGGTGTCCACCGATACGCGCGCCGAGGTGCGTGCGCTGGTGGAATCCGCGCTTGCCCCGCAAACCAACACGGTCGCGCCGATCGAGGCGACGCGCCGGGAGCTTCGCGTCCCAACCCTCTCTGCGTGGACCGATACGGACTCGCGCACGCTCTATTTTGCCGTTGCGCCATTGGCCGACGCGACGCTCGAAACCTACCGGGCGGAGGAAACCCGCGTCGCCACCGATCAGCGGGCCTGGCGCGTGGCGCTTGTGCCGCCATTCTCGCCGAGCTTGCCAGCGCCTGCACAGGACGCGAACGGCGAGCCCGCGCTCCAAACCACGACTTGGGCGCTGCAGCGCTGGGGCGTGACGCGGGTTCGCGTGGTCGGCGCGCCCGAGGCGGCGGCGGCGCTGCGGGAGGCCGGCTTCAGCGTTGAAGAGGCGCCGTTGGCGCGCGATGAGGCCGCAAGCATCCAACCGCTTGAAAGCGCGGCGGCGCAAGAATCAGATGCGGAACCCGCGCTCTAGCGCGAGACCGCGCAGATTTTGTTCTGGCCGAGGACCCATGTGGCTAATTACTTCCGCCGCCGCCAGCGAAGCAATCGCGCCGCATTCGGCCAGACTGCGCCCGCGCGCATGCGCGAACAGGAAGCCTGCTGCGTACTGGTCGCCCGCGCCCGTAGTGTCGATCACTTTCGAGACAGGCATCGTCTCGACCTTCACGGTGTCGTCGCCCGCCGCGATTAGCGAGCCTTGCGCGGAGCGCGTGACGATCACGATCGGGCAAACCTTGCGCGCTGCGGCCAACGCGTCTTCAAGCGCGCCGACCTCGTAAAGCGAAAGAATCTCCGCTTCGTTCGAGAACAGGATATCGACGTGGCCCGACACGAGATGGCGGAAGCTGTCGCGATGTCGGTCAACGCAAAACGTATCGGACAGGGTCAGCGCCACTTTGCGTCCCGCGCCGCGCGCGATTTCGGCGGCGCGCACGAACGCGGCCTTCGCCTCGTCGCGATCGAACAGATAGCCTTCCAGAAACGTTACCGCGCCCGCGCGGATGAGATCAGCGTCGATGTCGTCCGGCGCCAGCAGCGTGGAGGCGCCGAGATAGGTGTTCATCGAACGATGGCCGTCCGGCGTCACGGCGATCAGGCTGCGCGCGGTGCCGGGCGGGGTGGGGCGCGGCGCGGTGGAAAACGCAACGCCGGCGGCGTGAAATTCATGCGTGAAGCGCTCGCCCAGCGCATCAGCCGCGACCTTGCCGATATAGCCCGCCTTGCCGCCAAAGCTCGCCACGCCTGTCATCGTATTGGCCGCTGAGCCGCCGGCCGCGACCACGGCGTCCGCGCCGAACGCGGCCGTCAAATGATCGGCGCGCGCTTCATCGATCAACGTCATCGCGTCCCTGGCGATGCCTTCACTTGCGAGAAACGCATCCGGAACGGGCTTGAGAATGTCGATGATCGCATTGCCGACGGCGACGACATCATAGGTCGAATTGGTCATGAAACGGCCTTCGCGGGAAAGCGCGGTTAAAGCGCCTGGCGGCGGCGAAGGCAAGTTGCGGCGCGGCGATTTGGCGGGCATGGTCCCGCGCCATGAGATTGCTTGTTCCGCTGGCCGCTTTGGCGGCCTTGGCCGCCTGCGCCACCGCCCCCGCCGCAACGACTACGCCGTCAACGTCTATGGCGGAGCAACAAGCGCCGGCGCCTTCGCGCGCGTTGTTGTTGCTGCGCCAGGCCGGCCAGGCCGAGGCGCCGACGCAGAGCGAGCTTGAGCGCGTGCTGGGCGCGCCGGATGTGGCGCGACAGGATGGCGCGGGCGCGGCGCTGACCTATCGGTACGAGCAATGCGCGCTGTTGCTGTTGTTCACCACCGACGGGCGCAACGCGCTGCGTCTGGCCGAAGCCTACCCAGGCCCGCGCCGTGCTGGCGCGCCAGCGCCAAGCCTTGAGCAATGCGCCGCCGAAGCGAGCGCGCGCGGCTCATAAGATGGCGCGCATTCTTTATTTAACGGGGCGCACCTATCGCGGCGCGCCGATGGGGCCGAACGAGGTGCCCGCGCAGGAGTGCGCTGGCTATGTGGCGCTTTCGGAGGCCGGCAAGCAGCACGGACTCGCATTCGAGATCGCGTATTGGGACGATCCGGATCTGCCGCGCCGTGGCGCGGCTGGCGCGATTATCCGTTCGTGTTGGGATTATCACGAACGGCCCGACACATTCGTGGCGGCGCTGCAGGCGCATGCGCGCGCTGGCTTGCGCGTGTTGAACGATCCAGAAGTCGTACGCTGGAACATGCGCAAAACTTATCTGCGCGAACTGGGCGCGGCGGCGATCGAAACCGTTTGGACTGAGCACGCGGATGCGCGCGCGGTGGCGCAGGCGTTCGATACGCTCGACTCCGCCGAAATCGTGGTGAAACCGCAAGTCGGCGCCGGCTCGCGCGAGACGGTGCGCCTCAAACGCAATGGATGGAGCGAGGCCGACCTGATCGGCGCCCCGCGCGGGCCGGCGATGATCCAGCCATTCCTGCGCGCGATCCAGACGGAAGGGGAGCGCTCTCTGTTCTGGTTTGGCGGCGAATTTTCGCACGCGATCCGCAAGGCGCCCGCGCCCGGCGATTGGCTGGCCAACATGCCGGGGCAGACGGCGTTCATGGCCGATCCCGCGCCGCCCGAGGCGCTGGCGGCGGCGGACGCCGCGCGGGCGTGCGCGCCGGGCGATTTGCTTTACGTGCGGATCGATCTGGTGCTGGGCGATGACGGGCGCTGGCGCGTCATCGAGATCGAAGCGATCGAGCCTTATCTCTTCTTCGATTTCGCGCCCGAAGGCGCGGTGCGTTTCGCCGGCGCGATCGCGCGCGTCTTCGGCGTGTAGAGACATAAGTCCGCAATCACGCAGCGCGGGCATTCGGGCTTGCGCGCCAGGCACGTATAGCGCCCGTGCAGGATCAGCCAATGATGGGCGCCATGCAGATAGCGCTTCGGCGTGATGCGCATGAGTTGCGCTTCCACCTCGGCGGGCGTTTTTCCGTGGGCCAGGCCCGTGCGATTGGCGACGCGGAAAACGTGCGTATCCACCGCGATCGTGCCTTCGCCGAAAATCTCCATCAGCACCACGTTCGCCGTCTTGCGCCCCACGCCCGGCAGCGCCTCCAACGCGTTGCGCTCGCGCGGCACGGCGCCCCCATGCTGGTCGATCAAAGCTTGGCTCAGCGCGATCACGTTCTTGGCCTTGTTGCGCCAGAGCCCGATCGTTTTGATGTGGTCCGCCACGATGGTTTCGCCGAGCGCCAGCATTTTTTGCGGCGTATCGGCCCTTTGGAAGAGGGGGCCGGTCGCGCGGTTCACGCCCTTATCGGTTGCTTGCGCGGAAAGCACGACAGCAACAAGCAGCGTGTACGGATTGGTGTACTCCAATTCCGTTTTCGGATCGGGGCGCGTTTCGGCAAGGCGCGCATAGAGCGCTTCCGCCTTTGCTTTGGTCAATCGTTTGGCCACCTGCCGTCCCCCCTTGGCGATCGCGCGCGGCGCCCATAGCTTTAGCCGCATGCAAGCCCGCTGGGAACGCGCGCCCGCGCCGCCGATCAT
>CAZWQS010000036.1:0-19136 GCA_964635925.1 uncultured Terricaulis sp.
GTCCTACACGCCCGATCCGACAACGCGAAGCATCGAGCACACCTCGCTCTATGCGCAAGTCGAATGGGAGATGACCCCGTCATTGTCGCTGTCGGTCGGCGCGCGATATGTGAGCGAGGATGAGAATGTTGTTGGCGCGGTGTACGGTTTGCCCGTCAACGCCTTCGGTCGCGTCTGCGGCGATCCGTTCGCGACATCGGCGGGCACGCCCTCAGTCTACGGGCCTTCCTCTTTGCTGTCTGACAGAATGACCATGGCGTCGGCCTATTCGCGTTATATTTCGATCGATCACAGCGAAACCTATGTGACGCCGCAAGTGATCCTTCAATGGGATGCCAGCGATGATCACATGCTCTATGCCAGCGCCTCCGAAGGGGTGAAGCCGGGCGGCACATCGACTGTCGGCGCCGGCGCTTGGCTTGATTCCGATCTCGACGGCGACACCGACGAGATGAGCTATGAGCGTGAGACGGTTTGGGTCTACGAGCTAGGCGCGAAATCGGCATGGTTTGATCGGGCGCTGCGCACCAATGTGGCGTTGTTCTATCAGGACTACACCGATCAGCAGGTATCCACGTCGATCGCGACGCCCTCCGGTTTGAATGCCGCGATCATCCAAAACGCGGGCGCGTCGCGCGTGTATGGCCTTGAATTCGAGTCGAGCTGGCGCGTTACGGAAAATTTCCGCTTAAGCGCGGCCTATACCTATCTCAATGCGGAATACGTGGATTTCACCTTCGCGACCGATACGAAGTCGCAAATCATCCTCTCGCCGTCGTGCACTATTGTGACAGTAGGCTCCAGTTCCATGTGTGAGGTGAATCTGGCGGGCAATCGTTTGGAGCGAGCGCCTGAGCATGCGGCGGTGGTGAACGCGCGCTACGAGCGCCCCGAGTCGTTCCTCGGTGCGGATATCGGCTGGTACGTGGAGGCCACCGTCTCTTATCAAGGCGAGCGCTTTGTCGATCAGTTCAATTCGCGCACGATGCAGGCGTACTCGCTGGCAGATATCCGCTTTGGGCTCACGGCGGATTCATGGTCGGCAGGCTTTTATGTCGACAACGTGTTCGATGACGACAAAATCCGGCAGGCCGACGTGCGCACCGGCGATGTCGATCACTACATCGTGAGCACAAGCATCGCTTCTAGCACCAACTCCTGCTCGTGACGCTGCCAGATCCGCGCACGTACGGCGTGCGGCTGAGTTATCGGTTCTAGTTCCGACCTAATCGCGCCGCGCCGCTCTAGGCGCGTCGCGATTAGACATATGTGCGGGCATCGACGCCCGCCCGAAAAGGACCGATTGGCGCGTCAAGGTCGGCAGCCCGTACGAGACGGCGGCGCTTCAGGTGACGAACAAGAACGTCGCGATGAAGCAGGCCATTCTCCGTGCGCGGGGGCAATTCACCTACGTCGCCGATCTCAATGGACGCGTGGAGCACGGCGAAAGGGTCGCTACGCTCCCGGCCGCTTCGCGGACGCCGGCGCAATAGGGAGCGGGCGGCGGCAGGCCTCGCCGTTGTCGATGTCAGCTTTGCTTGCTAACCTTACTTGGGGAAGAGCGGGGGTGGTGTCGATGCCGACGTCAAGCGGGCTTGCTCGACGGTCTGTTCGTATCTTTATTTCAAGTCCTGGCGACGTACAGGAGGAGCGCGAGCGCGCGCGGCAAGTCATTGAAGGCTTGCGCCGGCGTTACGCGCGCGCGTTATCGCTGGCGCACATTTTCTGGGAGGACTTGCCGCTTCAGGCGGAAGCTTCTTTCCAGCAAGGCATCGACTCGGTCCTTTCAAACGACGCCGGCGTCGATATCGCGATTTTTGTGCTTTGGGCGAGGCTTGGCTCGCCCGTCGGCGGCGCCATTCTGAAAGCTGATCAGTCCGAATATTTGAGCGGGACCGAGCGCGAGTTCGATCTTATGTCGCAAGCGCGCAAGCAATCTGACGGCGTGGGCCAGCGGCCGAGACCGGATATTCTCTTCTACCGCCGCCGCGACGACAACAGCTTCGACGAGCGATTGCGCGGCCGCCCCACCGCCGAGCAGCAGGAACTCGTGCGCCAAAAGAGTTTGGTGGAGGCGTTTTTCGTCCGGGAATTCAACGACGCGGAGTCGGGCGTCAATGTGCGGGCCTATCACAGCTACGAACGCCCGGCGTTGTTCTCACAGCGTTTGCGCACGCATTTGATCGAGCTTCTGGATGCGCTTTTGGGCGATAGCTCGCCGCCCGCGATCTGGGACACCGAAACGCGCGGGCCGCCCTTTGTCGGCCTGCAAGCCTTTGGGCTCGATCACGCCGACGTCTTTTTCGGGCGCGAAGAAGAGACGCTTGAAGGGCGCCGTGCGTTGAGCGAGCAAGCACGCAACGGGTGCGCGTTTCTGTTGCTGTCCGGCGCGAGCGGAAGCGGCAAGTCCTCGCTCGCGCAAGCGGGCTTGGCGCCGGCCATCCTTGAAAACGAGCTTGATGATCATGTCGCGCGCTGGCGCACATTGACGGTCACGCCCGCGCAATTGGCGCCCAATCTTTGCGCCGGGCTCGTCGCGGGCTTGGCCGCGCCGAACGTGCTGCCGGAACTGCTTGAGCAAGCGCCTTTGGCGGATATGGTCGATCTCTTCGAACGCAATCCGACGGATGCGGCCGGCGTGTTGCTGCTGCCCGCCTTGGGGCGCGCGGGCAAGGCCCATCAAGGCGGCGTGCGCCTGCTGCTGGTGATCGATCAGCTTGAGGAATTGTTCGCGTCCGCAAATGTCGGCGCGAGCCAACGCACGGCTTTTCTGGCGATGCTGGAGGCGCTTGCGCGCAGTGGCGGCGTCTGGGTGATCGCGACGGTGCGCGCCGACTTTTACCAGCAGGTGCAGACAGAACCAGCGCTGGTGCGAATGAAAGCCGGAAGCGGCCAGTTTGATGTCTTGCCGCCCGGCCCTGACGCGTTGCGCCGCCTAGTTGAAGAGCCGGCGCTGCATGCGGGATTGCAGTACGAACAGCTCGCGGACGGCAAGAGCCTGTCGGATCTCATCTTGCGCGACGCCGCCGCGCATCCCGAACTACTGCCGCTGGTCGAGGATTTGCTGCGTGAATTGTATGAGCGCCGCGACGGCGATCAGCTCACGCTCGCCGCTTATGAGGCGCTCGGCCGAAGCGTGGAGGGCGCGCTGTCCAAGCGCGCGGAGCGCGTATTCGCCGGCCTGCCCGCCGACGCCCAAGCCGCGCTCGGCGTCGTCTTGCAGAAGCTTGTCACGCACGGCCAGGACGCCGCGCACGCCGCCGAGCTTGGCGCCGAGGACCGCGTGGTGCGGCAATGGGCCAATCTGACGGATTTTCCAGCCGAAACGCCCGCCCGCACGCTGATCGACACGTTCGTGCGGGAGCGTCTGTTCACCGCGGGCAAACAGGGCGAAGCGGGCGCCGCCGGCGTTACGGTCGCGCACGAAAGCCTGCTGCGCGTTTGGCCGCGCGCAGTCGATTGGGCGCAGGACAACGCCGCGTTCCTGCGCGCGCGCGCCGCCGTCTCGCGCCGTCTCAAGGAAGGCAGCCCGTTGCTGGAGGGCGATCCGCTTCTGGGTGCGGCGCGGGATCATCTGCGGCGCAATCGCGAAGGGTTCCCGAAAGCCGAGCGGGATTTCATCGAAACAAGCGTCGCCGCCGCCGAAGCCGCCCAGCGCGACGCGCGGGCGCAAAAGCAGCGGCGCCAACGCTGGATACTCGCCGGCGCGAGCGCGGCGATCCTCGCCATCTTCGTCACCGTGTCTGGATCGCTGATGTCGCTGTCGCGCGTGCGCGAACAGAACGCGCTCGTGGGGCAATTGGTGTCGGAGGCCGAACGCGGCCTCGCGCAGCGCGACTATGCGCGCGCCGAGATCGCCGCCGCGAAGGCGCTGACGATCCGCGACACGCCACAGACCCGCCAATTGCTGGTGGACGCGCGCAGCGGCGGCGTCAGTTTCGTCCAGAGCTCCGCCGAAGCGGCGCCGCAATCGGCGCTGAGCGCTTTCAGCCGCGACGGCCAGCTTGTGGCGTCGCAAGAGCGGGACCAGGCGTCGCTCACGGTGCGGTCCACCTCAGAGCAGCGCGAGCTGTGGCGCGTGGCGCTGCCGCCGTCGAGCGCCCCGGATGCGCTGGCGCTCAGCGAGCACCAGGATGGACGCCGCTATCTCGCGGTTTCATGGCACGAAATTGATTCCGCCGGGGTGGAGGTGTTTCGCGTCGGCGTGTGGACGTTGGCGGAAGGAAGGCCTGCGGGCGCGTTTCGCGAACTCGTCACAACCGGCCCCGGCCTTGGCCGCCACGTCAAGCGCGTGCCGTCTTTGGCGTTTCACCCGACGCAAAAATGGCTCGTCACGTGCGGCGAGGATCGGGCGCTCGCGCTCTGGGACTACGCCAACGAGCGCCCCAGCCTGATTTGGCGGCGCGACGACGCGCACGACACCGCCGTGCATGGCGTCGCCTTCAACAGCGACGGCTCGCTGCTGGGCTCGGGCGGGGGCGATTATCGCGTCAAGATTTGGCGCACCGCCGACATGATCGCACGCCCCGCGCCCGATGCGCCGGAACAGGAAAGCGCGCCCACCGAGCCCTTGCAGACGTTGCGCGGCCACGCGGATTCCGTGTTCGCGGTGGCATTCAGCCCCGACGGAAAACTTCTGGCGTCCGGCGGTTATGATCGCATCATCCGCATCTGGGACCTGACATTGCGCAACGCGCAGAGCCAGTCGCCCACCATCGCCACGCTCTCCGGCCATGAGGGCACGGTGCTCGCCCTTTCGTTCAGCGACGACAGCCGGCTGCTCACGTCGGGCGGCGCCGATGAATCGGTTCGCCTCTGGGATGTGAGCGAAGGGCGCCTGCTGGTGACCACCACGCCAAGCAACGGCGTAGTGCGTTCGGTCGCCTCCGTCGGGTTCGAGGATGATCTCCATGTCGGCGGCGAAGAGGGCTGGAGCATCTGGTCGTTGCGCGGGCGGACGGTGGCCGCCCGCCTCTGGAACGGCGGCGCCACGGTGCAGGCGATCGCGTTCGATCCCACGGGCGAGCATTTAGCCGCGGGCGGCGATGACGGCCAGGTGCGGATTTGGGATCGCTCGTTCGCCACGCCGGTCGTGCTGGCCGCGACCGCGCCCGATCCAGCCTTGCAGGAAAGCATCAACGGCATCGTCTTCAGCGGCGACAGCCGCTGGATCGCCGCGGGCGGGGAAGGGCATGTCGTCCATATCTGGGATAGCGCCAACGCGTGGGCGCCGGTCGCGGCGCCGACGGGGGCGCTGGCGCATGACGGATCGGTCTGGGGCCTTTGTTTTGACCCCAAGGGCCGCTGGCTGGCGTCCAGCAACACCGACACCAACAAGCGCATCCGGCGCTGGCGCATGTCGGACTGGTCGATGCTGGATGAATCCGAACAATTGGTCGATACGGTCTATTCGCTCGCCTGCGAAGCCAATGGCGAACGCATCGTTTCCGGAGACTCGCGCGCCCGCGTCGCGGTGCGCGACACCGAGCGTTTGGGCGTGATTGCGGAAACAAGAAACGTGCGTCAAGGCGAAGTGAACGTCTGGAGCGTCGCGATCGCGGAGGAGCCGCTCTCGGTGCTCTCGGGTAATTCGGACGGGCGCGTCTACAGGTGGATCCCCCGCGATCCAGGCTGGACGGGCGACACGGAAGAACAAAAGACCTGGACCTCGGACGCAGATGCGCGTGTGAACCACACCATCAACAGCGTCAGCTACAGCAGAACCCATGGATGGATCGCCGCCGGCGGAACCGGTGCGAGTGTAGAAATCTATAACCGCGACCTCACGCGCATCCGCAGCCTGCGCGGGCACGACGGCACCATTTGGTGGGTGGCGTTCGACGCGCAGGGCGCAAGGCTCGCCTACGGCGGCACCGACCGCATCCTGCGCGTCTTCGATCTGGATGAGATGGCGCGCAATCTGGACTCTGACGCCCCCGCCGATCTCTACGCGGAATCGCGGCGCATGACGGGCTTGGTCGCCGAAGTGGCCCAAGGCCGCATCCAGATCAGACGCGATACGGCCAATCGTTGAACCGAGAAAATGGTGCCTGGGGCCGGAATCGAACCAGCGACACGCGGATTTTCAATCCGCTGCTCTACCGACTGAGCTACCCAGGCGTCCGGTCGCCGCGAGCCTCCCAAACAGGGGCCCCGGCGCGGAGCGAGCGTCTATAGCGGCGGCGGTTCGGCCTGTCCATGTCCGTTCGCCCTTGCCTCTCAGGCGCCGGGAACGAACATTAACGCCAGGGACTTGAATCGGGGCCGCGCGCCTGGGAGGAATCGGCAATGTGCACGCATCATCAAACCGAGGGCGCGGCCCTTGTGGACATCTCCAAACTTGGCCGGCGCGACCTGCTGCGTGGGCTCGGGGCCGGCACGCTGCTGCTGGCCAGCGGCTGTGCCACCAATCCCGAGACGGGGCGCAGCCAGCTCATTCTTATAGATGAGGCGCAATTGCAGCAGGCGTCGCTCCAGGCGTGGGCCGAGATGCGCCAGCAGACGCGTGCTTGGAATAACGCCGCCGCGCAGCGTCGCTTGGAAAGCGTGGGCCGGCGCATCGTCAGCGCCGCGGGCCGGGGCGGGCAGGCGTGGGAATTCGTGCTGTTCGACAGCGCGGAATTAAACGCGTTCGTGCTGCCTGGCGGGCAGGTGGGCTTCTATCGCGGCCTTTATGAAATCTGCGAGCGCGACGATTGGATGGCCACGGTGCTTGGCCACGAAGTCGGCCACGTGACCGGCCGCCACGCAGCCGAGCGCTATAGCCGCGACGTCGCCACGCAGACGGGGCTCCAGGTCGCCGGCCAAGTGACCGACAGCCAGCTCGCCATGGCCGCCTTGGGGCTTGGCGCGCAATTCGGCGTTCAATTGCCGTTCTCGCGCGATCAGGAATCGGAAGCCGACATCCTCGGCCTCGGCTACATGCGCAGCGCCGGCTATGACGTGCGTCAGGCCATTCCGCTGTGGCAGGCGATGGCCGCGCGCGGCGGATCGCGCCAGCCCGAATTCCTCTCCACCCACCCCGATCCGGCCAACCGGATCGAGCGCATCCGCGCCTATATCAATCAGCAAGGCTGGGGCCCGGCCTAAGGCGCGGAACCCGCCTTGCTTCTCTTAGGGGCCGGCGCTAGCTTCCGCGCCCCTATGAGGGCCACCTTAGCTCAGTTGGTTAGAGCACTGGTTTGTGGAACCAGGGGTCCCCGGTTCGAGCCCGGGAGGTGGTACCATTAGCCCACACGACCATTTGCGCAGCGCCCACGCCCGCTACGCGGCGCGCGCGGCGCTGGCGCGCGGTTACGCCTTCCGTTCGCTGGATGGCGAGGACGGCTATTTGTTTGAAATCAGCGCCGGCGCGCGCAAGGCCGTGTTCGCCGCCGGCGCTGGCGTTCCGTATGCGCTGAACGATGCGCGCGGCGCGAGCCTGGCGCGCGATAAGGCGTTTTGCGCCGCTGCGCTGGCGGAGGCGGGGCTGCCGACGCTGCCGGGGCGGGTGTTCTTCGTGACTGAACGCTGGGCCGAGATGCGCGGCCCTGGCCGCGAACCCGCGGATGCGTTGGCCTATGCCGCGCAGGCGAGCTATCCGCTGTTCTGCAAGCCGATCTCCGGCTCGAACGGCCTGTTCGCCGAGGTGATCGCCGATGCGGGGGCGTTCGCCGATTACATGGCGCGCGTGTCGCGCGAGCATTTCGCCATTCTGGTCCAGCCCTATGTACGCGGGGAAGAATATCGCGTGTTCGTGCTCAAGGACCGCGCACTCTTCACCTATCGCAAGCATCAGCCGCGCGTCGTTGGCGACGGCCTCTCCAACGTGCGCGATTTGGTTGAGACGCTAACGCGCGACAATGGCGGGCCGATCGAGCGCACCCGCGCGCGCGATGCGGCCGGCCGCATCGTTGCGCTCAATGAGACGCCGCAGAGCGGCGCGGTGCTCGTGCTTGAAGGCCCGGCCAATCGCGCCGCGGGCGGGGGCGCGAGCAATGTTGTTGACGGCGCCCCGGCTGCGCTGGCGCGCGTGGCGCTGGGCGCGTGCGAAGCGCTGGGGCTGAATCTGGCGGGCGTTGACCTGTTCGATCTCTCGCCCGCGCGCGACCTGAGCGCGCTCGCCATCATCGAGGTGAATTCCAATCCGATGATCCAGACGCTGGAGGATCACGATCGATGGGACCTGATCACCGAAATCTGGAGCGCCAATTTTGAAGCGGCGCTGCGATGAACATCTGGCGCGTGCCGTATCCCAAATTCGGCGACGGCCCGGGCCTTGCGCGCGTAAAGGCTCTCGCCGCGCGGCTGGGGCTTGATCTGGCGCGGTTTGGCGAAACAGGCGCGGGCGTTGTTGGCTCCAATGGCAAGGGCTCGACGGCGGCGATGTGCGCGGCGTTGTTGCGCCGGAAAAGCGCGCCGGTGGGGCTGTTCACCTCGCCTCACCTGATGACGCTGAACGAGCGATTCAATATCGACGGCCAGGACATCGACGACGAGGCGCTTGGGTTTCACTGGGACCGCGTGCGCGCGGCGGTGCGCGCGGAGGGCTTGGAAGACAAGCTTGGCGGGTTCGAGCTTCTGTTTCTGATCGGCGCTGATTGGTTCGCCGCGCGCGGCTGCGTCCACACAATGTGGGAGGCTGGCATTGGCGGGCGGCTTGATCCGCTGCGCCTCATCGAGGCGCGCCGGCTTGCGCTGACCTCGCTCGATCTTGAGCACACGGCTTTGCTTGGTGAGACGCTGGAGGCGATTGCGCGCGAGAAGATCGAGGCGGCGCCAGCGGGCGCGACTCTGTTTTTCTCCGAAACGCCGGTGCGCGCCGTCATCGAAGCGCATTGCGCCGCGCGCGGGGTGCGCGCGGTCTTCACGCCGCCCGTCGCAGCGGCGCCTTTGCCGGGCGCCTACCAGCGCGCTAACGCCGCGCTCGCCGTTGCGCTCGCGCGAGACATCACGGCGCTGAGCGATGCCGACATCGAAGCCGGCCTGGCGGCGACGCGGTGGCCAGGGCGGCTGGAAACGTTGCAACACGAACCGCTGCTGGTGATCGATGTGGGCCATACGCCCGCGGGCGTGATCGCTGCTCTGGAGGGATTCCGCGCGCTTGCGGGCGATAAGCCTCGTGTGCTGATTTGCGGAGCGTCCATCGATAAGGATTGGCGCGCGATAGTCTCGGCTTTGGCGTCGGATTTCCCGCTCATCATCGTTGCATCCGCCGCACACAAGGGCGCGCCGGGGGCGGAAATCGCGCGCGCGGCGGCCTTGGCCAATTCCGGCGCCGAAATCGTCATCGCGGACTCGGTGGCCGAGGCGCGGGGCATCGCACTCGCTCGCGCGGGCGTAAGCGGGGCGATCTACGTCGCAGGCGGTTTGTTTTTAGCCGCTGAGGCGCGTGCGCTACACCTGGGGCGCGATCCGGCGACGCTCGCCTTCTTCTAGCGCCTTCTTTTGCCGCGGCGGGGCGGTTAGGGTGTCGGCGAGGGGAGCATGCCCAGAACCTTGTTCGAGCACCTGTCGCCCGACACCGGGACCAAACGCATCCTCGCGCTCGACGGCGGGGGCGTGAAGGGCGTGCTGACGCTCGGCATGCTGAAAGCTTTGGAGCAGGAATTGCGCGCCCGCGCCGGCGGCGATGAGGCCTTTCGGCTGAGCGATTATTACGACCTGATCGGCGGCACCTCGACAGGCGCGATCATCGCCTCGGGGCTGGCGCTCGGCCTCAGCGTCGATGCGCTGATTGAGCTTTACATGCGCATTGGCCCCGACGTGTTCGGGCGCACGGCGGGCGACGGCGTGTTTTTGCAATCGCGCTTCGATTCCCAAAAGCTTCGCCGCGCGCTGCAAAGCGTATTGACCACCAAGACGCTGGGCTCGGAGGATCTGAAAACGGGCCTCGCCATTCACGCCAAGCGGATCGACACTGGCTCGGCCTGGGTGGTCACCAATCATCCGCTCGGCGCGTATTACGATCCGTCCTCGGACAGCGGCGTGTTTCCCAACAAGCGCTATCGGCTCACCGATCTGGTGCTGGCGAGCGCGGCGGCGCCGACCTTCTTCGATGAAGTGACCATCGATATCGAGTTCGATGAGAAGCGCCGCCCCATCCAGAAAGGTTATTTCGTGGATGGTGCGGTCAGCGCCAACAACAATCCCAGCCTGCAATTGCTGATGCTGGCGCTTGAGCCGTCTTATCGCTTCGGCTGGAAGCGCGGGGCCGATGCGCTGATGATGACCTCCATGGGCACGGGTGCGCGCCGCCCGCGCGTTGATGGCCGCGCCTTTCAGGGTTTGCCGCCGGGACTGCGCGGCGTGCACGCGCTGCGCGCCATGGTGTACGATACGCAGATGCAGGGCGTGATGATGATGCAGGCGCTTTCGCACCCGCGTAAGCCTTGGCGGATCAACTCAGAGATCGCCGATCAGGCCGGCGTGTGCATCACGGGCGAGCCGCTGCTGGATTATCAGCGCGTGGACGTGACGCTCGACACCAAGCCGCGTCCTGGCAAACGCGGCGATCCGATCCCGCCGATGACCGCGCTTGAGCGCCTGATCGGGCGCGAACTCGACGCCGATGCGTTGAACGCGCTTGATCTGATGGACAACGGCAAGAAAGAAAATCTCGATTTGCTGTTGGAGGTGGGCCTTGCGGCGGGGCGCGCTTATGTTGATCAGGACTATCCGAACCCGATCTTCGACCTGCCGGAATGGCGAGGCCACGCTTGAGCACGCCGCGTACGCTGATTGTCGCCGTCACCGGGCATCGCCTCAACCAATTGCCCGAGGCTGAGCGCCCGCGCATCCAGGGCGAGATCGCGCGCTGTCTCGATGAAGCGGAAGGCGCCGCCCGCGCCGCCACTGGCGCGCCCGCGCGCTGCGTGTTGCATTCCGCCATCGCCGAAGGCGCCGATCGCTACGCTGCCGACGCCGCACTCGCGCGCGGGTGGCGCCTGATCACGCCGCTGCCGTTCTCGGTGGAACGTTATGAGGAAGATTTCCCCGATCAAGCGTCGAAGGAGCATTATCAGCGCCTGCTTTGGGCCTCGCGGCGCGTGCTGCCGGTTGCGGATGCATTGGTGGAGAAGGTCGGCGGCGGGGGCGCTGCGCCCTATGCGGCGGTTGGGCGCGCTTTGATCGAGAAGGCCGACCTGCTTTTGTGCGTCTGGAACGGGCTCCCGCCGAAGGGGCCTGGAGGCACCTCGGAGGTTGCGGCGTTGATGCTGGAGAAGGGCGGCCTGGTGCTGTGGATTCCTGCGGAAGGCGGGGCGACCAAGCTTGTAGCGCCCGCGCCCCTGCCGCGCGCGGGCAGTTTCCGACGCGCGTTGCACGAAGCGCTGAGCGCGCGCTTTGAACGGACGGCCCGCCCGGCGGAAATGCGCGTGGCATGACGCAGGTTGTGATCGTCGGCGCTGGCATCGCCGGCCTCATGTGCGCGGTGCGTTTGGTGAAGCAAGGCGCGCGCGTAACGCTTCTTGAAGCCGATCCTGACGATCTCGACGTGTTTCGCGCCGCCGCCTCGGGCGCGGCCGCAGGCATGCTCGCCCCGTTTGACGCCGAGGGCGGGCATGGGGCGCTCGCGCTCGCTTCTTTCGATCTTTGGCGCAAGGCGGCGCAAGATGCGCCT
Organism: uncultured Terricaulis sp.; assembly: GCA_964635925.1. Lineage (GTDB taxonomy): Bacteria > Pseudomonadota > Alphaproteobacteria > Caulobacterales > Aquidulcibacteraceae > Vitreimonas. Next base: position 11,600 of record CAZWQS010000036.1, read on the forward strand.
TGGGCCGATGGCGTGCGCTTCGACGGGGGCGTGATCGCGTTCGCTGATGAGCGCGAGGCGGCCGCCGTGCAGGCGCGTGCGATGAGCGCGGGGCGCGCCGTCAGCGCGCTGTCGCGCGGGCAAGTGGTTAAGCGCGCCGGACTAGGCTTGGCGCTCGATCACGCGCTGTTCGTGGAAGACGAAGGCGTCGCCGACCCGCTACATGTGCTGGGCGGGCTCCGGCTGGAGGCGCGCGCGCTCGGCGTTTCGCTGCGCTATGATCAGGACGTGGCGCGCGTCACCGCCAACAGCGCACACACTTTCACCGGCGAGGACTATGAAGCCGATCACGTCGTGCTGGCGCCGGGCGTGTGGGCGAACGACGCGATCGCGGGAGCCGCGCCTGCGCTGAAGCGCATACGCCCCGCGAAGGGGCATCTGGTTTCGGTGGCGCTGGCCAAGCCGCTCAAAACCAATCTGCACGCGCCCGGCCTTTACTTGGCGCGCCGCCGCGAGGACACAGTGCTCGGCTCCACCCTGCAGTTCGACCGCTATGAGCGCCATGTGGAGCAAGAGCAGGTGCAAAAGCTGCTCGCCGCCGCTGAGGCGCTGGCGCCGGGCGTTATCAAACCCGCTGGGCGCGCTTGGACCGGCGTGCGGCCGATGTCGCCCGACGGCTGGCCGATGATCGGTTCGAGCAACGGATTGCTTGTCGCGGCCGGCCATTCGCGCCAAGGGTGGTTGCTCGCGCCGCTCACCGCCGAGATCATCGCCGCGCACGTCTTTGGCGCGCCTGTTCAACCCGATTGGCGCGCGTTCGCGCCGCAGAGATTTGACGCATGACCTTTGCTATCGACCTGACTGAAGAGCAAAACGCCATCAAGAGCGCGGTGGAAGACATCTGCGCCAAGTATGACGACCAATATTGGTTGCGCACCGATGAGAGCGGCGCCTTCCCCGAAGCTTTCGTGGCCGACATCGCAGCGGGCGGCTGGCTGGGTGTGGCGATGCCGGAGCGCTTCGGCGGCGCGGGGCTTGGCCTCACCGAAGCGGCGCTGATGATGCAGACGGTGGCGCAATCGGGCGCGGGCTTTTCGGGCGCGAGCGCGATCCATCTCAACATTTTCGGCCTTATGCCGATCGTGAAGTTCGGCACTGAAGAACAGCAGGCGCGCTTTTTGCCGCCGGCGATCGACGGAACGGACAAAGCCTGCTTCGCCGTGACCGAACCCAATTCGGGGCTCGACACGTCGAGCCTCGAAACCCGCGCCGAGCGCACGAGCAGCGGCTATCGCATCCGCGGCCGAAAAATCTGGACTACCAACGCCCAACGCGCGAACAAAATTCTGCTGATCGCGCGCACCACGCCGAAAGATCAGGTCAAGCGGCCGACGGATGGGCTTTCGCTGTTCTACGCTGATTTCGACCGCACGAAGATCGAAGCCAATCCGATCCCGAAAATGGGCCGCAAGGCGGTGGAGTGCAACACGTTGTTCATCGAGGATCTCGAGGTCAGCAACGCTGAGCTGATCGGGGAAGAGGGCGCCGGCTTTAAAATTCTTCTTTCTGGGCTCAATCCTGAACGCGTCCTGTTCGCGGTCGAGGCGATCGGCCTGGGGCGCGCGGCGCTCAAGCGCGCGGCGCAGTACGCGAAAGAGCGCGTCGTGTTCGGGCGCCCGATCGGGCAGAACCAGGGCATCCAGCATCCGCTCGCGAAAGCGTGGGCTGAACTCGAAGCGGCCAACCTCATGGCGTTCAAGGCCGCCGCGCTCTACGACGCGGGCCGCGAGTGCGGGGCGGAGGCGAACGCCGCGAAATATCTCGGCGCCGAGGCGGGCTTTCGGGCGTGCGAAAGCTCCGTGTTGGCGCATGGCGGCATGGGATACGCGAAGGAATATTTCGTCGAGCGCTATTTCCGCGAAGCGATGATCGCGCGCATCGCCCCGGTCAGCCGCGAGATGATCCTGAACTTCATCGCCGAGCGCGTGTTAGGCTTGCCGAAAAGCTACTAGGCGCAGGCGTCGTTTTGGCGCCGTATCGGTTCGGATGCGCGCGTTAAGATAGTCTTCATAAAATCAGCACAGCGGTCGTCGTCATGAGCGATCCGATCGCGCCAGCAGGGCCAGAATCCGTGCGCGCCGCGATCCGCCGTGCGGCGGACGCGACGGGTGTGAATTTTTCGCTGCTGGTGGAAACCGCGCGTCGCGAAAGCGCGCTCAATCCAGAGGCGCGGGCGAACACGTCGTCGGCGACCGGGCTCTTCCAATTCATCGAAAGCACGTGGCTCGACATGGTACGCCGTCATGGCGCGCGCCACGGCCTCGGCGCGGAGGCGTCCGCGCTGCAACAAGGGGCCGATGCGCAGACGCGTCAGAACATCCTGGCGCTGCGCAACAATGCTGAGCTTTCCGCGCGCATGGCTGGCGAACTCGCGCGCGAAAACGCCGCGGCGCTGGAGGCGCGCCTGGGCCGTGCGCCGAGCGCGGGCGAATTGTACGCCGCGCATGTGATGGGCTCGGGTGGGGCGGCGCGCCTGATCGAGGCGGCCGCGAACGGCGCGCCCGATGCGGCGGCGTTGTTTCCGCGCGAAGCGGCGGCCAACCGCGGGCTGTTCTACGCCAATGGCGAGGCGCGCTCGGCGCAAGGGCTGTTGCAGCGGCTTTCATTGGATGCGGAAGCTGGCGTTGGCGCGCGCGGGGCGCCAGGGCGCGTTGAATATGCGGGCGGCGAAGGCGCAATGTCGCCCGCCTTGGCGCAAGCCTTGTTCGCGTTTGCGCTGTTGCCGTTGCTCAACAGCGGCGCGGAGGACGGCGAAAAGCGCGATCCGCTGGCCGCGCTCAACGCCTATCGGCGCGCCGATCTTTAGGCGGCGGCGCCGCTTTCATACATCGCATCGATCTCATCGGCGCTAAAGCCGGCTTCGGCCAGCACCGCGCGGGTGTGTTCGCCCATGCGTGGGGCGGGGCCTTTCGGGGCGTCATCGGCGCCGGCGAAACGCACCGGGCCGGCCGGCGCGGGAAACGTGCTCCCGTCATGCGCCGGCGTTTGCACGACGCAGCCCGCCGCAAGCGCTTGCGGGTCGCGGATGGCTTCGGCGGCGCTCAGCACGGGCGACCAGATCATTTGCTCCCCATCAAGTGCGGCGGCGATCTCCGCCAGCGGGCGCGCGGCGAAGGCTGCATCGAGCAGGGCCACCAATTCCGGCCCGTTTTGGCGGCGCTGCTTCGCCTTGGCGAAGCGCGGATCGTCGATCAGATGCTCCACCTTCAGCGCGCGCGCGAGCTTGGGCCAATCCTTCTCGCCCTGGCGCGTCAGCAGCGCGATCCAGCGCTCGTCGCCGGTCTTGAACGAATTGATCAGCGGGTTGGGGCTTTCCTTGCGCGGACGGTTGGAGGAAATGCGCCCACGCACGTGTTGGATGGCCATGTCGCTGCCGCCCACATAATGCGCCACGCGCAGCAGCGACGCGTCCACCAGGCGGCCCTTGCCGGAGGCGTGGCGCTCTTGAATGGCGGCGAGCACGCCCGCGACGATGGCGATCGAGGCGATGTGATCGCCGAACGCGGTGCGCAGCGGCACTGGATCGCCATGCTTGGGCTTGAACATCGCCGATAGGCCCGAGCGCGCCCAGAACGCGGCGGAATCCATGCCGGGGCGATCTGCGTCCGGGCCCTCCAGCCCGTAGCCCGTCAAGGTCGCGTAGACGAGGCGCGGCTGGCGCAGCATCAGACTTTCAGGATCGAGCCCCGCGCGTTGCAGTCCGCCCGGGCGCACATTGGTGAGAAACACATCTGCATCGGCCACAAGGCGCAGCAGCGCGTCGCGGCCAGCATCCTTGGCGGTGTCGAGCACGATCGCGCGCTTGCCGCGATTGTCGAGATCGAACACGGGATTGCGCGTTTCATCGTCGACGCCGACGGAAGCGAAGAACAGGCGGATCGGATCGCCGCCCGGCGGCTCCACCTTGATCACGTCCGCGCCCCAATCGGCTAGGATGCCGCCCGCGCCGGGTGCAGCGACATAGGTCGCGTATTCGACAACCTTAAGCCCCTTAAGCATTCGCGCCGTTTCCTTCCCGCAATGGTCTCATCAAGGCTTCGTTAAGGGCTGGGGGCAAGGTTGGGCTTCTTGCAGAGTCGCGCCCCTGGGAGCCGTTACGCATGTCTGTCGTCACCATGCGCGCCATCCTCACCGATAGCGACATCCGAACCCTGATCAAGGGGCCGGATGATGAGGAACGCGCGCGTGCGGCGCACAAGATTTGCCGGTGCATCGAAGATACCGAGCTTTCCGCAGAGGAACGCGCGCACGCCGAGAGCATTCTCTCGATTATGGCGAAGGATGCGGCTGTGCTGGTGCGCCGCGCGCTTTCGGTGGCGCTCAAAAACTCACCCAAGCTGCCGCGCGATCTGGCGATCAAGCTTGCACAGGATTTGGATTCGATCGCGCTGCCGGTGATTCTCAATTCACCGATGCTGACCGACGCCGATCTGGTGGAGATCGTGCGCGCATGCCCGCCCGCCAAGCAGGTCGCGGTGGCGAGCCGCGAGACATTATCCGTGACGGTGACAGGCGCGATCGCGCAATACGCGGCGGCGCCCGCGGTGGAGCGCGCGCTGGCGAATGACAACGCCGAGTTCGATGAAGAGGGGCTGGGCGTCGCGATCGATCGCTTTGCCGGGCTCTCCAGCGTGATGACGGCGATGGTGCAGCGCGATGAATTGCCGTTGGCGATCACCGAGAAGCTGATCGCGATCGTGACGGGCGATGTGTTCGATCATCTGGTGAACAATCACGAACTGCCCCCGCAGATCGCCATCGACCTTGCGGTCGGCGCGCGCGAACGCGCCACGCTCGACATCGTGGAGCAGGCGAGCCGCCAGAAGGATGTCGGGCGCTTTGTGCAGCAATTGAATCTAAACGGGCGCCTTACGCCCTCGCTGATGATGCGCGGGCTGTGCATGGGGCACATGGAATTTGTCGAGCATGCGATGGCCGAGCTTGCGGGCATGTCGCATCAGCGCATGTGGCTGTTGGTGCATGACAGCGGGCCGCTGGGCTTGAAGGCCGCGTTTGACCGTTCGGGCTTGCCGCCGCGGCTTTACGCATCCTTCCGCGCCGCGATCGAGGTGTATCACAGCATGGAGCGCGAGGGCGGGCTTGAGGACCGGCGCGTCTTCCGCCGACGCATGCTGGAGCGCACGCTGACCCTGTTCCAATCGATCCCGAAGGACGACTTGGATTATCTGCTGGAAAAGCTGGATTCAGCGGGCGGGCAGGCGCAGCGCGTCGCCGCATTCCACTAGCGCAGGCAAGCTTCAGCGAACGGCCCGCCGCCGCGATCAAAGCCGGCGATGGCGAGCGTACGGGCTTCGCTGGCGGTGCGCACCGCTTCAGCCGTGATGATGATGCCCGCCGCGCGCGCGGCCAACAGCCTGCGCCCAAGCGGCGAGCGGTCGCCGTCTTCCAGAGCCAGGAACGGATCGCTCGTTTCAGGCGCCTGCATCACCACCTCGGCGTAGAGCGCGCGCGCGCGCGCACCGAACGGCAGGGGGCAATCAGGGTCGCCGCGCAGACAAACGGTCCAGCCGCGCGCGCGCAGATCTTCGGCAAGCGCGGGCCCCGCGCTGACCATTTCGCGCTCGTTGAGCTCGAAGGAAAAATTCCGCCGCGTGCAGCCCGCTTCGGTCGCGGCTTCGCTCAGCAGGTCCGCTTCAAGGCTGTTTTGAATCTCGGCGGGGATGGCGAGCGTCAAATTGGCGTGGACGCGCTCGCGCCAAGCCATGCGCGCCGCGCGCAGCACGCGCGCCAATTGCGTGAAGGCGAACGCCTCCTCGGCGGGCGCGCGCGGTCGCACCACGCCAGCCGCCACCGCGCCCAAGCGCAGATCGACCCGCGCGCCGATTGCGAAGGCCAAAGGCGCCGGCTCTGCCGGACGGCGGAAAGGGATCACGTTCATAGAGCCCGGGAGTATGGGCCATCGCGGTTAAAAAACGCGGGGACAAACAGGGTGAAGAAGGCGTTAGTTGCAGCGCCTAACGCGGGGCCACGCCCAGTCTTTCAACCTCGCCGGAGAGCGCTTTCAGCAGCGCGCGCCCGGTGGGATGCTCGCTGGTCTGGATGTGATCACGCACGATGGCGCGCAGCGTATCGACGTGGGCGGCGACTAGGCCCGGATTGGCGCGCGCCGCGGCCTTGCCCGCGCTGGTTTCGATCAACCGGCACAGCGACGCCGCGATTTGAGTGGCGAGGGGATAGCCATAGCTTTGGCCCATGCCTTTGATGTCGTGGGCCGCCCCCATCACCTCTTCCAGCGCGGGATCGGACCAGGCGGCGCGCTCAGCCTCGATGCGCGCCTGTTGCAGGCGGCGAATGTCGGCCTCCAGCCATTGCTGGAAGGAGCCGCTCATGGCTTTCAGGGTTTCATCGGCGCGGGCGATCGCGTCGGCGTCGAACACGGGGCCGGGCCCGTCGATCACCGGCAAACCGGCGTCGCGCGCGGGGATGATCTGCACCTTGGGCTTGGACATGCGCGCGCAGAGTGCGCGCGTTTGGTGAACGGAGCGTTGATGTTCAGACGTTGAATTGTTCGCGCAGGATGCGCTCGTCCAGCGCATGCCCCTGATCGAACAGCAGCGTGAGCGCGGAGCCCGCGTCCTCGCGCACGTCCACCGCCGCGATATTGCGCGTTTCCAGATTATCCGCCGCCGCGCTGACGCCGCGCCGTTGCGGCTCAAGCACCTCGATGCGCACGTGCGCGGAGTGCGGCAACAACGCCCCGCGCCAGCGGCGGGGCCGGAAGGCGCTGATCGGCGTCAGCGCCAGCAGCCGCGCGCTGATCGGCAAGATCGGGCCATGGGCGGAGAAATTGTACGCGGTGGAGCCCGCGGGCGTGGCCACCATCACGCCGTCGCATTGCAGCTCCGGCATGCGCACGGCGCCGTCTACGCTGATGCGCAGGCGCGCCGTCTGCGCGCTCTGACGCCAAAGGGAAACCTCGTTGAACGCGCGCTCGGTGACGGTTTTGCCTTCCAGCGTTTCAAACCGCGCCACCAGCGGGCGCACGCGCACCTGCTCGGCCTTAGCCAGACGCCCGTCCAAGCCTTCCTCAGCGTAATCGTTCATGAGGAAGCCGATCGTGCCGCGATGCATGCCGTAGACCGGTTTCTTATCCTTCAGGCGCTGGCGCAGCGTCTCGAGCATGTGCCCATCCCCGCCTAGGGCCACGATCACGTCAGCCTCGGCCGCGCCGCAATCGCCATAGGCGTGGCGCAGCCGGCGCAAGGCGTCCTGCGCTTCAGGGCGCGCGCTGGCGGTGAAAGCGAGTTTCATGGGAGGGCGGGCTTTGCCTTGGAGCCGTGGCGGACTACACTTTCTAGCATAAAGGGAGCGGAGTGCGAACCATGGCCGACGATGCCGTCGTTTCGTTAAAAGGGCGCGTCAGCGCCGAGGAGTGGCAGGCGCGCGTGGATTGCGCCGCGCTCTACCGGCTGGTGGCGCTGCACGGCTGGGACGACATGATCTTCACGCACATTTCGATGCGCGTGCCGGGGCCGGA
>CAZWQS010000037.1:0-3438 GCA_964635925.1 uncultured Terricaulis sp.
GAAGCTGGAAGACGCCAAAACCGAAATTGGCTGGGGCCGGCAAATCCGCTCCTACGTGCTGCACCCGTATCAGATGGTGAAGGATCTGCGCACGGGCGTAGAAACCTCCGACACCGCCGGCGTGCTCGATGGCGATCTCGATGAGTTCATGGCCGCTTCGCTCGCCGCGCGCGTGCAGGGCGGGGGCGAAGCGGTGCAGGATATCGAGTGAGCGATGCGCTCGCCCCCGAACCCGGCGGCTTCCTCGCCGAGTTGCAACGTACGCGCTGCAAGGGCGATAGCGCGCTGACGACGTTTCAGGGCATGCGCTTCGATGAAATTGTCGTGCCGGAAGCGGCCGACAATGGCGACCCCGCCGATTTCGTCGACGCCGTGAACGAATATGCCGCGCTCATGATGGAGACGTTTCATTATCTGCCGGGCGAATTCGCGGTCGAGGCGGCGTGTTCGCACTACGCGCACGATTACGTCACGCAGGCGTTGGCGGGCGGGCATGCGGAATATTGGGCCAATCGCAGCGGCGATCCCATCGCTATCCGCTGCGCTGGGCAGGGCCTCAAGAGCATGCTGGCCGATCCGTACCATGACGTGTTCGCCGCGGTGACGCGGCTCATGAGCGCCGATCAAAAAGCGGTGCGGCGTTTGTTGAAGCAAAAGCGCTGGCGCAATGTGCAGGCGGGCCTGCGCGCGTTGGACGATAAGCTCAAGGATCTCGCCGCCGCCGAACCGCTCGCCCCGCGCCAGCGCACTTGGCTGAAAAGCCTGCGCAAGCTGCGCATCATCGGCGAAAACGAAATTGCCGCCTATCGCTCCGCATTTGAGACCGCCAACCCGCTGCGCAACCGCCGCCAAGCCGAGCGCGACCGCCTGCGCGCCGAACGCGAGAAGAGCGATCCCACCTATCGCGCCGTGCGCGCGCTCACAGACATGAGCCACCTGCGCTTCTTCGATCTGGGCGACGGCAACGCCGGCCCCATGCGCGCCATCTGGCCCGAGGGGCCTGACCGGCGCGGCTATGTGCGCCGCGTGCGCACCAACCAGGGCGACCGCGCGGCGGTGTTTTATCGCGAAGGGCGTTTTTTTAAGACTTATCTCGCCGTGCTGCTGGAAGAAGGCGGGCCGCTGCCGCTCGGTTCGCTGACGCTGACGCGCGAAGAATACGACGCCATCGTCCCGGACTACGCGCGGCGCTAGTAAAACACTCCACGAACCCCTCCCAAGCTTCTCGTTGACACCGCTTGATTGATCGTTCAAACAAGACGCATGAACACTCAGACTGCGCGCGAGAAGATCATCATGGCGGCGATGGAGCTGTTTTGGCTGAAGGGCTACAATTCCACCTCGATCGCCGATCTCTTGAGCCGCACGCAGCTCAATTCGGGCAGCCTCTATCACGTGTTTCCTTCCAAGCAGGACGTGCTGATCGGCGTTCTGGAAGCCTATCGCGACGGCATCGAGGCGATGCTGCTTGAGCCGGCCTGGGGGCAGGTCAGCGATCCGATCGACAAGATTTTCGCGCTCCTGAACGGCTATCGCACCATGATCGTGGAAAGCGATTGCACCTATGGGTGCCCGATCGGCTCGCTGGCGCTGGAGCTGCACGAGCCCGATCCGCGCGTGCGCGAATTGCTGGCGGAGAATTTTGAAAACTGGACCTCTGCGGTGCAGCGTTGCCTCGATTTGGCGGGCAAGCGCGTGCCGGCGAACACCGACAAGCGCGCGCTCGCGCAATTCGTGCTGACAGCGATGGAAGGCGGCGTGATGCAGGCGCGCACGCACCGCGATGTCGCCTATTTCGACCGCGCCGTGGCGCAATTGCGCGCGCATTTCGCGATGTTGGAAACGCTGGCCAAACAGGCTGCGTAAAGAAGCGGGGAGGCAAGCATGGAGATCAATTGGCTCGCGGTGATCGCCGCGGCGGTGAGTTCGTTCATCCTGGGCGGCGTTTGGTATTCGGCCTTGTTCGCGAAAGCTTGGCAGAGCGCGGCGGGTTTGAGCGATGCGCAGGTGAAAAGCGGCAATCCCGCTTTGATCTTCGGCGGCTCGTTCGTGCTGGCGCTAATCGCGTCTGCATCGTTCGCGCTGTTTCTCGGCAATGACATGGATGCGGCCACTGGCGCGCTCTACGGGTTCACCGCCGGCCTCTGCTGGGTCACGGCGAGTTTTGGGATCAATTATCTGTTCGAGCGCAAATCGCTGCGTCTGTTCCTGATCAATGGCGGCTATCACACGCTGCAATTCACATTGATCGGCGCTATTCTCGGCGCGTTGTGAGGGCGCTTTTGTTGGCGCTGGCGCTCGCGGCGTGCGCCACGCCGGCGCCGAGCACGTTGACGGCGCTGGCGTTCGCGCCGCTGATCGGCTGCTGGCGCGGGACGTTCGACAACGCCGCCGAAATGCATGACGAGCGCTGCTTTGAGCGCCTCGGCGGGCATGTTGTGGATACGCACGCCGTGCGCCCGACAACTTATTCCGGCGAGACGACCTATCACGACGATGACGCCGGCGGGATCATCTTCGCCTACGCCGCCAGCGACGGTGGGCGTAGCCATGGCGCGCTGCGCATGGAGGCGGGGCGCTATCTCATCGCGCCGCACATTCATGTCGGCAGCGGCGGCGAGACCTATCGCCTGCGCGGCGCGTGGACGCTGGAAACACCTGATCGCCTGGTGATGGAAAGCGAGCGCGAGGAGGGCGGCGCATGGCGGCCCTTCATGCGCATCACCTATCAGCGCACGCGGAACACCCCCTCACCTTGAGGGGAGGGGGCAGCGGCGAAGTGAGTCTCCGCAGGTTCGGGACATGGCGCGGCTGGCGTCGTTTGCTGGCGAGGCGCCGGCGGTCCAAGAAAGAAAAAAGGCCCGGCGTGCGCCGGGCCTTAAAGTCAATATTCCAACCCTAGTACCAAAACTTAATTCGACGTGCCGGTGACGATCACGCCGGACACCATGCGCTCGTCGCTCGGTTCGCCGAACACCGAGCCCTGCGCCGCGCCGAAATTGGCGCGCTGCTCGGGCTGGACGACTTGCGGCTGGGCGGGCGCGCCCGGGCCGCTTTGCGAGAGCGGGTCCTGCAGATAACGGCACTGGCCTTCAAACACAGCGCCCATTTCAACAGACAAAGATTGATGAACGATGTCGCCCAGCACATGGGCGTTGCGCGCCAGCATGACTTTGCGCGCGCGCACTGAGCCTTCGACGCGGCCATGCACGGTGACGCTTTCGCTCACCACGTCGCCCTTGACCATGCCGGTGTCGCCCACCGTCAGCGAGCCGCCGCGGATATTGCCTTCGATTTCGCCATCGACCTGCACTTCGGCGCCGTCAGCGTCGATCGTGCCTGTAATTTTTACGCCGTTGGCGATGATGGAGGCGATGCCGGCCCGGCCAGGAGGCTGTCTGCGCGGAGCGGGTTCGGGGATAGCCGGCAAGTTCGCGT
>CAZWQS010000037.1:3448-10146 GCA_964635925.1 uncultured Terricaulis sp.
CGGTCTACCCTTGTTCGTGAACATGCCGTCCTGCCCTCAAGAAATTAACCGGATCAACGGCCCGCCCGCGGAACCACACCTCGTAATGGAGGTGGGTGGCGGTGCTGCGGCCCGTGGACCCCATGGAGCCAATGCGCTGGCCGATCGCGACCCGATCCCCACGCTGGACTTGGATATCGCGCAAATGTGCGTAGCGAGTCTTAAAGCCGTGGCCGTGGTCGATCTCGACCGTATAGCCGTATCCCGAGCGGGTGCCAGCGTGGACCACAGTGCCTGGCGAGGTGGCGACCACCGGGGCGCGCTCAAACGCAGCCATGTCGAGGCCGCTATGGAAGGTGGGGCGGCCGGTGAACGGATCCATCCGCTGCCCGTAGCCGGAGGTTTCGCGGTAATCGACGGCGACGGGGGCCGCCAGCGGGGTCGCGCCGGCGATAGCCGAGAGGCGGCGGCTTTCGCTGATGCGCGCGGCCACCTGGGCGACACGCTCCGAGAAAGCGGGGTTGAGGCCGCTGTCGCGCAGATAGGCGACGAAATCCTGGGGAACCAGCGGGCCGCCGACGCCGTCTTCGCCGCCGGTGAGCGAAGCCATCGAAACGCCCGTCAGGCGCAGCACGCCGCGCACTTGCTCGCTATTCTCGACCACCGAGTCTTCCAGTTCCGAGAGCGTCTGCTCCTGGTCGGCCGCGAGGCGGTCCTGGCGGGCGCGGTAGCCGACGGTGGTGACTTGGTAGGGCTCGGAGGAGATGGCGCGCGATTGGCGCGGCTCGGCCTCGTCGATCGAGGCGGCCATGATCACACGCGCGCCGTCACGCTCGATCGGGCGGGCGGCTGCGAGTTGGAGGCTTTGGCCGCCGGCGTATTCCAGCAGAGAGCGGAGCACCTCGTGGCGGGATTCGAAATCCTGGGTGGCCAGATCGAACTGGCGGGTACGCTCGGCCAATTGCGATTGCGCCGCTGCGGCCTGGGCGCGGGATTCATTGAGCCAGCGATCATACTTGGCGCGTTCGCGCTCGATCTCGGCGTTGGAGGCCGTGGCCTGAGGGCCTTCGAGCAGCACATCGGCGGTCGCGTAGACGCACCAGCCGGCCAGGCCGACGGCGCTCAGCGCCAGCAGGGCCTGCTTGCCCGGTGACAGCGAAACGTAACGGACCGTGCCGCCGCTTCGATGATAAATCTGACGCTCCGGGAATACGCGATCAAAGAATGCTCGCGCCCGCGATCCGAACTGGCTCATGGTCCGCCACCGCCCGCCTTAACCTAAACAAATGCCGTTTAGCCCCGCCAAACTCGATACAGCCTGAAACCCTCCCGAATTGCAACAGCCGCCAGCCGCCGTTTACAGGAATTTCAGTTTCTTTAACGGTGCTTGTGCGAAATGTGGGCCAAATCATGCGTGGTATAGTTAAAAACTAGCCTTTCGCGCCCATCGCCTTAACCTCTTTCAAGACTTCATCCACATGTCCTGGCACGCGCACTTTGCGCCAGATGCGTGCAAGGCGGCCCTTTTCGTCGATCAGGAAGGTGGCGCGCTCCACACCCCAATAGACTCGCCCATACAGCGTCTTCTCCACCCACACGCCGTAAGCCTCGCAAGCCTGCCCGTCCTCGTCGGAGGCCAAAAGCAGCTTCAGCCCATGTTTGGCCGCGAACTTATCGTGTTTGGCGACGCTGTCGCGCGAGACCCCGACCACCACCGTGTTCGCACTCGCGAAGGCCTTGGCCTTTTCAGTGAAGTTTAGGGCTTCCGTGGTACAGCCGGGCGTGTCGTCTTTCGGATAAAAATAAAGGACGACGCGCTTGCCTTTGAGGCTCGCCAGGCTGACCCGCCCGGCGCCCGCCGCGGGCAGGTCGAATTTGGGTGCGGGGTCTCCGGGTTTGAGTTCTTTCGCCATCGCGGGCCTCCAGGCCGTTCCTGCCGCCCGTTCGGGCGGGGGTGACATTTGCAGTAAGGACTTGCGCCTTGCTGGCGGTTGGCTTTGCGTCAAATCGGCCGTGCGCGCTAGAGTTGGGCGCGGGGCGGCGGAGAGGCGCGGATGATACGCCGCTCGACGCTACTTGCCGTCGAAATTCTGCTTGGACTGGTTGCGGCGCTCGCGATCGGCCTTGGCGTCGCCTGGTGGCGGCTGGCCCAGGGGCCGGTGGAACTCGCCTTTATCCAACAGCACGTCCAGGCCGAATTGAGCGCCGCGCGCGCGGGCCGGCCTGTCGGGGTGGAGCGCGTTGAGCTGGGTCTGGCGCGCGAAACCGGGGCGCTGCAACTGCGCGCCGTCGGCGTTTCGGTGCAGGATTCGGAGGGCGCGGTGCTGTCGCGCTCGGATGCGCTGATCGATCTGCGCGTCCTGCCGCTGTTCATCGGCCGCATCTCAGTCGAGCGCGCGGAGTTTCTCGGCGGGGAAATGACGCTGACGCACAAGGCTGACGGCGAGACACACATCGCTTTTGGCCCCGAAGGCTCGCAGCCTGACATCGTGCTGCCGGCGCCGCCGCCGAACGAGAGTCTTGAAGCGCGCGTGGGCCGTTTGCTTGACGGCTTGGCCGATGCGTTCCGCCCCGTCGGCGCGGGCGGGCGCTTGCGCGGGCTTTCAGTTCGCAACGCCAAGCTTGCGGTGATCGAAGAGATAAGCGGCGCGCGCTGGACTGCTGACGACGCTTCATTCGAACTTGCGCGTGTAGGCCGCACGTTGGCGCTGGCCGCGGCCGCGCGCCTGGAAGGCGCGCAAGGCGAAGCGCCCGCGCACGTCCGCATCACCACCGACACGCGCTTTCAATCCGCGCTGGTTGAGTTCGGCGCCGAGAACGTGCGCCCGCGCGCGCTGTTTTCACCCGCCGCACTCGGGCCTTTTGCGGGCCTCGATGCGCCGCTGACGACGACGATCACCATCGGGCTCGATCGCAAAACCGGCGTCACGCGCTTTGAGGGCGACGCCGAAATCGGCGCGGGCGTGGCCGAGATGGAGGCCGGGCGCTTCAGCATCGACGGCGGGCGCCTGCGCGGGCGCTACGATTTGGCCGGCGATGAATTGGTGCTCGATCAGATCGAGTTGGGCGGGGAAAAAACCCGCATCGACGGCGAAGTGCGCGTGGAGCGCGCCTCCGCGATTTTCCGCGCACAGCCCGACGATCCCGCGCCGTTCCGGCTGCGCTTTTCATCCATGCGTCTGGATCTGCCCGGCATCTTCCCCAATCCGGTGTCGCTCACCAACGTAACCGCCAACGGCGAAATCGCGCTGGGCGATCGCGCCATCCGCGTGGCGCGGCTCTACGGCGAAACCGATGGCGCGGCCGGCGATGTGTCGGCGCGTTTCTATTGGGCCGAGGGGCCGGACGGGCGCATGCGCCCCGGCTTTGAAATGCAGGGCCGGCTGATCGGGGTGCTTGATGCGCGCCGCGTGATGGATTTCTGGCCGATCGGCCTTGGCGAAAGCGCGCGCCATTACGTTTTCCACGGCCTGCAAGGCGGGCGCGTGACGCAAGCGGTGGCGCGCCTCGATATTCGCCCCGTCGATCTCGCCTCCGAAACCGGCTGGCGCAATGACGCGGTCGATGTGCGCTTCGACGTGATCGAGGGCGCGTTCAGCTTCGTTGATACGATGACGCCGGTGACGCATGCGCGCGGCTCTGGCGTGTTGCGCGGCAATCGCTTCGATCTCGCCGTCAGCGACGCGCGCTTCAACAATCTGGCGGTGACCAACGGGCGCGTGGAGGTGCCGCGTTTCCGCCCTGAGGGCGGCATGGTGACCATCGGCGGCCACGCGGTGGGCGATGCGCGCAATCTCGTCGGCGTTCTGGTGCAGGAGCCGATCAATCTGCGCGAGCGCCTGCCTGTGACGCCCGAAAGCGTCACAGGCCAAGGCGCGGTCACGCTGACGCTGCATCGCCCGCTGCGCAAAGAGGTGCCGTTTGAAGATTGGCGCTTCACGGTGGATGGCCGCATTGAAAATTTCGCCGGCGCGATGGCCGGGCGCAATGTCGCGCTCTCGGGCGGGCAACTCGTGGTGCGCGGCGATCAACGCGCGGTGGTGGTCTCCGGGCCGATGACGGCGGGGACTTCGCGCATCGGCGAAGTGCGCTGGACCGAGCACATCGACGCCAACGGCCCGTCGCGCTCCGAATATCAGATCGCCGGCATGTTCGACGCGGCCGACCTTGACCGTCTGGGCTATCCGGTCGCCGCCATCGCGCAGGGGCGCATCGGCGTCACGGTCTCGGGCGAAGGGCGCGGCTTCGATGTGGATCGCGCGCAGGTCGAGCTTGATCTCACCAACGCCGCGATCACCTTGCCCCGCAATTTCTGGACGAAGCCTACCGGGGCCGGGGCGAGCGCGCGCTTCAATGTCAGCCGCGCCGCCGATGGCGGCTTGGCGTTCGCCAATATCGACGCGCGCGGCGCGGGCCTGTTTGCGCAGGGCGAGGCGCGGCTCGCACGGGACGGGCGCCTGGCCGAAGCCAATGTCACACGCCTCAGCGTCGAAGGGCGCACCAATGCGCGCCTCGCCGCCCAGCGCGCCGCCGATGGCGGCGTCGACGTGCGCGTGCGCGGCGCGATGTTCGACGCCGCCCCGTTCATGGATGTTTCCAACACCGCGCCTGCGCAGCAGGGGCAGGCGGCGCAACCGGATTCGCCGCTGCGCGCGGACGTGGCGGTTGATCGCCTGCGTATGCGTGGCGACGCGGTGCTGCACGATGCGCGCGTGACGTTGAGCATTGCGCGCGGCGCGCTGCGCACGCTGATCGCCGAAGGGCGTTCGCCCGGCGAAGGCGCGCGCGCGTTTTCGCTGGCGCTCGGCCCGCGCCCGACCGATCCGGAAGGCGCCATTCGCCTGCGCGCCGACGATGCGGGCTTCGCCGTGCGCGCGTTGACCGGGAACGACAACATCATCGGCGGCTCCGTGAGCGCTGACGGCTCTTGGCGCCCAGGCCCGCCCAGCGTGGCGCGCTTCGACGTGCGCATCCGCGATTACGAAGTCGTGCGCGCGCCGGCGCTGGCGCGTTTGCTCTCTTCGGTGGGCTCGCTCACCGGGCTTGCGGAAACGCTGAACGGCGAAGGCATCGGCTTTGCGCTGCTCGATGCGCAGGTGGTTTACGCCAACGACCGCGTGACCTTTACCGAAGGGCGCATGAGCGGGCCCTCGCTCGGCCTCACCGGTTCGGGCTCTTACGAGCTTGCGCGCGATAACCTCGATGTCGATGGCGTGGTGGTGCCTTCGCCAGGGCTCAATCTATCTATGTTCGGCGGCATTCCGGTGATCGGCGATCTCTTGGTCTCGCGCCGCGGCGAGGGCATGTTCGCCATGACGTACGCATTGAACGGCCCGGTGGCGGCGCCGCGTGTGGGCGTCAATCCGGTGTCGGTGATGGCGCCGGGGATTTTCCGCCGCATCTTCGAACCGTTCCAACGCCCGCCCACGCCGGTCCAAAGCGAAGGCGACGCCGAAGAGGACAGCGCGGCGCCGCCGGCGCCCAATGGCGTTGCGGAAGCCGGCGTCGCGCCCGGCCAATAATCAGCCGAGCTTCAACAGCGCGTGCTTCTTCTTGCCCAGCGAAAGCTTGATCGCGCCGTCAATGACCTGCGCCGGCGAGAGGTTGGCGTTCTCATCGGTGACCGCGACATCGTTCACCTTGAGCGCGCCGGCGGCGATGTGGCGCTTGGCTTCGCCGTTTGACGCCACCAGCCCCGCGCGCACGAAGGCTGCTGCGACGCGCAGGCCCGCCGCGAGTTCGTCGGCGTTCACTGGGAAGCTCGGCAAATCATCGCTGCGCGCGCCTTGCTCGAACGTGGCTTGTGCGGCGGCGGCGGCTTTGTTCGCTTCTTCACGCCCGTGCAGCAGCACCGTCGCCTCGGTGGCGAGCACCTTCTTGGCGTCGTTGATCTCCGCGCCTTGCAGCGCCTCAAGCCGGGCGATTTCGTCCAGCGGCAGATCGGTGAAGATTTTGAGGAAGCGGCCAACGTCCGCGTCCTCAGTGTTGCGCCAATATTGCCAATATTCGAACGGGCTCACCATGTCGGCGTTGAGCCACACCGCGCCTTGCGCAGTCTTGCCCATCTTGGCGCCGGAGGCGGTTGTGATCAGCGGCTGCGTCAAGCCGTAGAGTTCAAAGCCTTCCATGCGCCGGCCCAGTTCGACGCCGTTGACGATATTGCCCCATTGATCGGAGCCGCCCATTTGCAGATCGCAATTGTAGCGCTTCTTCAGCTCCACGAAATCGTACGCCTGCAGGATCATGTAGTTGAATTCGATGAAGCTCATCGGCTGCTCGCGCTCCAGGCGCAGGCGCACCGAATCCATTGTCAGCATCCGGTTGACGCTCATGTGGCGGCCCACAGTGCGCAGGAAATCGAGGTAATTGAGCTTCAACAGCCATTCGGCGTTATCGACCAGGATGGCGTCCGTTTTCCCGTCGCCGAACGTCAGAAATTTTTCGAACACAGAGCGGATCGAGGCCATGTTCTTGGCGATCTGCTCCTCGCTGAGCAATTGGCGCATCTCTTCCTTGCCGGAAGGATCGCCGACGCGCGTGGTGCCCCCGCCCAAAAGCACGATCGGCTTGCCGCCCGCCTGCTGCAGCCGGCGCAGGAACATGATCTGGGTGAGATTGCCCACGTGCAGCGAGGGCGCCGTCATATCGAAGCCGATATAGCCGGTGACGCCCTTGGCGGCCGCCTTATCCAGGCCATCCAGATCGGTGCATTGGTGAAA
>CAZWQS010000037.1:10246-19130 GCA_964635925.1 uncultured Terricaulis sp.
CAGCCCGGCGTGCTGGCGCTGCGCTACACGGTGAGCGGGCGCATCGCTCAGGTTAGCCTCGCCCCGCAGGCCGAGCCGTTGCGCACGGACGATCTGTGGCGCACCACCTGTTTCGAGGCGTTCGTCGAGACCGCGCCGGGCGCGGGCTATTACGAGTTTAATCTCTCGCCCTCCACGCGATGGGCGGCCTACCATTTTTCGGGTTATCGCGAAGGCATGGCGCTGGCCGAGCTTGCTCCGCCCGCGATCATCACCGGCGCGAACGCCACGCACATTGATGTGGACGCGCTGATCTATCTGCCGGCTTCGGATGCGCCATGGCGGCTGGCGCTCTCTGCGGTGATTGAAGAAACCAACGGCGCGACGTCCTATTGGGCGCTGAAGCATCCGCCCGGCAAGCCGGACTTTCACCACGCCGACAGCTTTTTGTTGGAGCTCGCATGAAATTCGGCATCGACCGCCTGCTTGAAGACGCCGCCTTGCGCGCGCCTCTGGCCGGCAGGCGCGTGGCGCTTGTCGCGCACCCCGCCTCGGTGACGCGCGGACTCACGCATTCGCTCGACGCGCTGATCGACGCGGGCGTGAACATCACCGCCACGTTTGGGCCGCAACACGGGATGCGGGGCGACAAGCAAGACAATATGGTGGAGTCGCGCGATTACACCGATCCCGTCCACGGCGTGCCGGTGTTTTCGCTCTACGGCGATCAGCGCCGGCCCACCGGGCAAATGATGAGCACGTTCGATGTCGTGCTGATCGATCTGCAGGACCTTGGCTGCCGCATCTACACGTTCATCACCACGCTGCTCTACGTGATCGAAGCGTGCGCGAAGGAAGGCAAAGAGGTCTGGGTGCTCGATCGCCCCAATCCGGCGGGGCGCCCGGTTGAAGGGCTGACGCTGCGCCCGGGCTGGGAAAGCTTCGTCGGCGCGGGGCCGATCCCGATGCGCCACGGGCTGACGCTTGGCGAACTCGGGCGCTGGTTCATCGATCACTATAAGCTCAACGTCGCCTATCGCGTGATCGAGATGGAAGGCTATCGCCCCAATGAAGCGCCCGGCTATGGCTGGCCGATTGGCGAACGCACCTGGGTCAATCCGTCGCCGAATGCGCCGAACCTCTGGATGGCGCGCGCTTACGCCGGCACGGTGATGGTGGAGGGCGCGACGCTCTCGGAAGGGCGCGGCACCACGCGGCCGCTGGAAATTTTCGGCGCCGCCGATATCGACGCGCGCGCGGTGATCGCCGAGATGCATGCGCTTGCGCCGCACTGGCTGAAAGGCTGTGTCCTGCGTGAAATCTGGTTCGAGCCGACGTTCCACAAATGGGAGCATCAGCTCTGCCATGGCGTGCAGATCCATTGCGAAGACCCCGCCTATTACGATCACGAAGCGTTCAAGCCCTGGCGCGTGCAGGCGCTGGCGTTCAAGGCGATCCGGCGGCTGTATCCCGATTACGAGCTTTGGCGCGAATTCGCGTATGAGTACGTGTTCGACAAGCTCGCCATCGACGTCATCAACGGCGGCCCGCTGCTGCGCGAATGGGTGGATGATCCAAACACCAAGGCCGATGACCTAGACGCGATCACGCTGCCGGATGAGCAAGCTTGGCTTGCGGAGCGGGTGAAGTATTTGCTGTATTGAGCGAGTGCAACGGTGAGCTGCCCTTCTCCTCCTGTGGAGGAGAAGAGCTTTTCTCAGTCGCTGCCGCTTTGGCGATTAGCGCGGCGCGCGCTTCGCCAGAATCCGCTGCAGCGTGCGGCGGTGCATGTTCAGCCGGCGCGCGGTTTCGCTCACGTTGTGCCCGCACAGCTCATACACGCGCTGGATATGCTCCCAGCGGATGCGGTCGGCGCTCATCGGGTTTTCCGGCGGCTCCGGCTTTTCGTCGGGCGAAGCCAGCAGCGCTTTGACGATGTCTTCGGGGTCGGCGGGCTTGGCGAGATAATCGAGCGCGCCGGCTTTGACGGCGGCGACAGCGGTGGCGATCGCGCCATAGCCGGTCAGCATCACCACGCGGCAATCGGGCCGGCTCTTGTTCAGCGCCTCCACCACCGAAAGCCCCGACCCGTCCTCAAGCCGCAAATCCAGCACCGCGTAGGCCGGCGGCGCCTTGGCGGCGATATCGCCAGCTTCGGCCACGCTGCCGGCGGCGGTTACCTCAAAGCCGCGCTGCTCCAGCGCGCGGGCGAGGCGGGTGCGGAAGGCGGCGTCGTCGTCGAGAATAAGAAGGCTCTTATCGCCTTCGAGGGGCGCGGTGGCGGTCATTATAGGCTCCGATTGGCCCGTATCTAGGGGCTTTTTGCCCAATGCGCACCTATTTTACTGGGGAATTTTCGCCCTTTTACAGGGCCGGGGCCTCCAGCGCGGCGCGCGGCCAGCGGGCGCGCACGATCGCCCCGCCGTTAGGGGTGCGGCGATTGCGGGTTTCGAGCTTGGCGCCGGTGCGCTCAAGCAGCGTCTTTGAAATGAAGAAGCCCAGGCCCAGCCCGCCGGCGGCGCCTTCTTCGTCGCGCTCGGTCAGATAGGGCTCGCCAAGGCGCGCCAGCACGGCGGGGGCGAAGCCGGGCCCATCGTCGCGCACCACGATTTCGACCATCTCGCCATCCCAGTGCGCCTCGAGATCGACGCGCGTTTTGGCGAAGCCCACCGCATTCTCAACGAACCCGCCCAGCGCATGCACCAGTTCGGGCATGCGCCTGACGTCAAGCGGCCCTTCGCCTTGCGCATGGATCACGATCTCGGCGCCCAGGCCCTCGTGCGGGCTCGCGACCTCTTCGAGCAAGGCGCGGATCGGCGCGCGCTGCACCATCACGTCGCCTTGCTCGCGCATCGCGGAGAGTTGGCCGAGGATGGCGCGGCAGCGTTCGCTTTGCGTCACCAGCAGCGCGAAATCCTCCGCGCGCGGATCGTCAGCGCCCGCATCGCGCGCCATTTCCTTGGCTACGAGATGAATGGTGGCTAGCGGGGTGCCGAGTTCGTGCGCGGCCGCTGCGGCCAGCCCGCCCAGCGCGGAAAGTGTTTGTTCACGCGCTAAAACCGCTTGAACGGCGGCTAAAGCGATGTTCAGCCGCTCTTCCTCCGCCGCCACGCGCCAGGCGTAAACGCTGGTGAAGCCAAGGCCCACAAGCACCGCGGCGGCGACGCCCAATTCATAGAGCGGCGGCAATTCCAGCGTGCCGGTTTCCGGCCAGGGGAGCGGCAAGCGCCATACAGAAATGACGCCCACGCACGCGAATGTCAGCGCCGCCAGCATGGCCGTGATCGACGGGCGCAGAATGGTCGCCGACACCGCCACCGGCGCGATGAACAAAAACACGAACGGGTTTTGCAGACCGCCCGTCAGCGCCAGCAGCACGGCGAGCTGCACCGCGTCGTACGCCAATTGCGCCGCAGCCTCCCATTCGCGCGCCAGCTCCTGGCTGCGCCGCGTTGCGATGAGGCCAAGATTAAGCGCCACCGACACCGCGATCGCCGCCAGCGCCCAGCCGATCGGAAATTCCAGATCGATGCCGTAACGCACAAACAGCACCGCCGCCGTCTGCCCCACGATCGCCAGCCAGCGCAGCACGATGAGGGTGCGCAGGCGCACGCGGCTTTGCGCGGTCCAGATGCTGGGCACGGGCGCTGGTTCGCGGCGGGCGTCGGAGAGGGCCATGGGCGTTCTCCATGCGCCGGCGGGGCCGGGGCCTCAAGGGTGCGTCGTTCGCCACACAAATTCGCTATTGATTCTGCGAAGCAGTCGCAATAAAGCCGGCATCCTGATTTGAACGACGGCGATTTTGGGGGACGTGATGCGGAGACTGGGCTTTTGGGGGACGACGGCGCTGGCGGCCGCGCTCGGGGCGGGCATGCTGGGCGCGGCCCACGCCGAGGAGGCCGAGGCCGACGCGGGCGAGGGCGTCATCACCGTCACCGCCACGCGCGCGCCGGCGGACACCTTCAACGTGCCCGCGCCCGTCACCGTGATCACCGATGAAGAGATTGAGCAAAACCTCTCGACCGACATCAAGGACCTGATCCGCTTCGAGCCGGGCGTCTCGGTGCGCACCGAGCCTTCGCGCTTTGCCGCGGCGCTGGGCGCGACAGGCCGCAGCGGCAATTCCGGCTTCAACATCCGCGGCCTCGACGGCAACCGCGTGCTGTTTCAGATCGACGGCGTGCGCGTGCCGGATGCGTTTTCGTTCGGGCCCAATTCGTTTGGGCGCGGCGATTACATGGACCTCGATCTGCTGAGCTCCGTGGAAATTCTGCGCGGGCCGGCCTCGGCGCTCTATGGCAGCGACGGGCTCGCCGGCGTGGTGAGCTTCATCACCAAGGATCCCAACGACTTCCTCGCCGACAACGAAAGCTTCGGCGTTCGCTTGCGCGCGACCTACGCCAGCGCCGACGATAGCTATGCCGAAGGGATCACAGCGGCGGGCCGCATCGGGCAATTTTCCGGCCTGCTCGCCTATACGCGCCGCGACGGTGGCGAGACCGAGAACCAGGGCGAAAACCGCGCGCTGAATTCAACGCGCACCGCCGCCAACCCGCAGGATATTTCATCCAACGCCGTTCTGGGCCGTTTGGTGTTTGAGCCGAACGCCAGTCACCGCATCCGCCTGACCGCCGATTACAGCGACCGCGAGATCGTCACCGAAGCGTTCACAGCGCGCGCCGTCGCGCCCGTGGCGCCGGCCGTTTACGCGCCGACGGCTGTGATCGATCTCGACGGCCTCGATGAAAGCGATCGTTCGCGCGTGGCGCTGGATTATACGTTCGAGAACGAAGGCGCCGTGTTCGATCGCCTGTTCGCAGCGGTGTATTATCAGGAAAGCTGGCTGCGCCAGTTCACCGCCGAGGATCGCTTCACCTCCGCCGACCGCACGCGCGACACCACCTACGATAACGACGTCTGGGGCGCGAACGTGCAGGCCGATTTCGTGTTCAACACCGGCGGCGTGAGCCAGCGCCTCATCATTGGCGCCGATTATTCGCTCTCCACCCAGGGCGCGATCCGCGGCGGCACTGTGCCGACGCCGCCGGCGGTTTTCCCCGAGCGGCCGTTCCCGGAAACCGAATACACGCGTTTCGGCGCGTTCGTGGTGGATGAGATTTCGCTGTTCAGCGGCCGGCTTATCTTCTTCCCGGCGTTGCGCTTCGATTATTACGAACTCGAGCCGCAGGCCGATGCGCTCTACACCGGGCCGCTCGCCGCCCAGGATGACTCGCACGTCTCGCCCAAGCTCGGAATTGTGGCGTGGCCCACAGACACGCTCGGCCTCTTCTTCAATTACGGCGCGGGCTTCAAGGCGCCGGCGCCTTCGGAAGTGAACAATTATTTCGAGAATCTGACTTTCCCGGGCAGCGCCTACACCTCGATTTCCAATCCCGATCTCGCACCGGAAACAAGCGACTCGATCGAAGCCGGCATTCGCTTTCGCGACATCAATCTGCTGGGCGCGACTTGGCGCGCCAGCGGCTCGGTGTTTCAATCCTGGTACGAGGATTTCATCTCGCAAGAAATCGTCGGCGGCGACGGCCAGGTGGCCACGCCCTTCCTCTATCAATACGTGAACCTCGCCGAACTCGAAGTGTGGGGCGCGGAAGCGCGCGCGGACGCGGCGTGGGAAAACGGCTTCGGCTTCACCATCGCCGCGTCCTTCGCCGAAGGCGATTATACCAGCGGCGGCGTGACCGCGCCGTACGCGTCGATCGATCCCTGGCGCGTGGTGGCGGGGCTTTCATACACGGAGCCGCAAGGGCGCTTCGGCGGGCAATTCATCCTCACCTATTCCTCGCGCAAGGAAGCGAACGAGGCCGCGCCCAACGCCTATCGCCCAGACGGCTTCACGCTCGCCGACGTCACCGCGTTCTGGAATGTCACGGAAGCCGCGACGCTTCGCGTGGGCGTCTTCAACCTGACCGATGAAACCTATGCGTGGTGGAGCGATGTGCGCGGCTTAACCGGCACGCCCGCCACGCGCGACGCCTACACCCAACCGGGGCGCAATTTTTCCGCCTCCATCAGCTATCGTTTCTAAAGGAGATATTGGTCCGATGACTTTGTTCACCCGCCGCGCTTCGATGCTCGCCCTGGCCGGGGCTAGCGTCGCCGCCGCCGCTCCCACCGCCGTTCTCGCGCAAACGCGCGGAAGCGACATGGAGCGCGACCGGCAAGCGATTTTGGCCATGGCGGGTGATTATCGCGTCCGCTTCGACTTCAACGAAACCGTCGCGTTCGTCGCCGATTACACGCCGCGCGAGCCAAGCTCGAGCGGGGGGCACGAAAGCGTGCGCGTAATCGAAGACCGCGGCGATTTCATCTCGCTGCAGCATCTGCTTGTCGCCTCGCACGAAGAGCGGACGTTCGTGATCAAGCATTGGCGTCAGGATTGGGCCTATCAGCCGCGCAACGTGCTCGTGTATGAGCGCCAGGATCATTGGGCGTTGGCCAATGTCTCCGCCGCAACGCGGCGCGGGGCGTGGTCGCAAACCGTGTGGCAAACCGATGACTCGCCGCGCTACGGCGGCGTCGGCCGCTGGTCGCACACGGAAGGGCGCGTGGTTTGGGAAAGCAATCGCACGCTGCGCCCGCTGGCGCGCCGCGACGCGGTGCGCACGCCCGCCTACAATCGCTACGCCGCGATCAACCGCCACGCGCTTTTGCCTGATGGTTGGGTGCACGAGCAGGACAACACCAAGCAGCGCGACGCCGATGGGCAAGTGACGACCATCGTGCAGGAAGACGGCTTCAACACCTACACGCGCTTCAATGGCTACGAGGTGGCCGCCGCCGACAATTATTGGAACGACACCAAGGAATATTGGGCCGGCGTGCGCCAAAGCTGGGATGAGGCGATCACGCGCGGGCGCGGGCGCATCCGCATCGGCGAACAGGCCGATTGGGGCTCGGTCACCAGTGAGGCGCTGATGGGCTTGGCTGACCGCATCCATGGCGGCGAGGCGCAAACCGCGCCCGCGCTGGCGCAAGCGCAGGCCGCCATCGCGCAAGCCACCGCCTAAAAGTGCGGCAATGCGCCTCCTGCGCTTTCGCGCCACGTTGCTTGGAAGCGGTTGGGGCCTCAGCGTTCACGCATGAATGTTGAGACGCCCCGCCGCAACCTGACTGGCGCGATGGTGCCGGCGCTGGCCGTGGCGGCGCTCGCCGGGCTTGGCGCATTGCTGCTCGTGGGCGGGCAGAATGGCGGGCGGAAGGCCGCGGAAGCGGCGCCGATTGATTGCATTCTGGAAAATGCCGATGGCGTGGGCGGACCGATCGATCTGCTCGACGGCAACGGCGCGCGCGTCACCCAGGCCGATTTCTCCGGCCAGCCGGTGGTGCTCTATTTCGGCTTCGCCCATTGCCCCGATGTTTGCCCCACCAGCATGTACGCGCTGGCCGAAGCCTTGGCGCAGCCGGGCGGGTATGACGTTCAGGCGGTGCTGATCACCGTCGATCCCGCGCGCGATACGCCCGCTGTAATGCAGGCGTACGCCGGCACGGAGGGCTTCCCCCAAGGGCTGATCGGCCTCAGCGGATCGATCGAGCAGGTGGACGCCGCCAAGCGCTCATTCCAAGTGTACGCCGCCCCAGCTCCGATCGAGGGCGCGCCGGCGGGCGACTACAACGTGGACCATTCCTCGTTTCTCTACGTGCTCGACGGCCAATGGCGCACCCGCGCCATCGTGCCCACGATGCGTCGCCAGGCCGGGGGCGATCCCAACAGCCCGCTGACGACGACCCCGCCGGACACCATCGCCGCGTGCATCGCCGCAGGATTGGAGCGCCCCGCGCCGGCCGCGGCTTCCCATAATCCCTGAAAATAGCGCTTTTCAGCGACCGTAGCTGACACTACGTTCACATTTGGCTGGCGCCGCAGTGCGGAATATTCGCCTGGCGGGGCGCCTTAGCTTGTTGGAAACGCGGCGCGCGGCACACTGGGTTGTTGTTGCGGCGCAGCATGTAAGGGCTGACATGCTCTATTCGCTTTATGAACTGGGCCACCTGTCGGTCGCGCCGCTGCGCCTCGCGGCGATGATGCAATCGAGCATGCTGCGCTCGCCGTTGAACCCGGTCGCTGACACAGATGTCGCGCGCACGGCGGCGGCGGCGTCCGATCTTTTTGAATCCATGACCCGCCGCTACCGCAAGCCGGATTGGAATTTGCCGAGCACCGTTGTGAACGGCGTCGATGTGCCGGTGACGCCGGTGAGCGCGTGGTCTTCGCCCTGGTGCCGCATGCTGCATTTCGAGCGCGATCAAGACGCGCTGCAGCGCGCGCGCGGCAAACGCACCGATCCCACGGTTCTGATTGTGGCGCCGATGTCGGGCCATTACGCGACGCTGCTGCGCAGCACGGTGGAGGCGTTCCTGCCTGAGCATGAGGTGTTCATCACCGATTGGTCGGACGCGCGCATGGTGCCGGTGATCGCGGGCCGCTTTGATCTGCACGATTACATCGATCACGTGATGGCGATGCTGCGCGCGCTTGGGCCGCAGACGCACGTGGTCGCGGTGTGTCAGCCGGGGCCGCTTGTGCTGGCGGCGGTGTCGCTGATGGCGGTGGAGAACGATCCGTGCAACCCCGCCACCATGACGTTCATGGGCTCGCCCATCGATGCGCGCAAATCGCCCACCGTGCCGAACCAGCTCGCAGAAACGCGCGATCTGGATTGGTTCAAGCAGAACATGATCCATACCGTGCCGGCGCTGTATCCCGGCGCGTTCCGCCGCGTCTATCCGGGCTTCCTGCAACTCGCGAGCTTCATGGGCATGAACCTCTCGCGCCACGTCGACGCGCACAATTCGTACTTCCAGAATCTCGTAAAGGGCGATGGCGATAGCACCGAGAAGCACCGCGAGTTCTACGACGAATATCTCTCGGTCCTCGACCTGACCG
>CAZWQS010000038.1:0-2350 GCA_964635925.1 uncultured Terricaulis sp.
GACGATGGCGACGACCGGAATGCCGAGGCGCTTGGCCTCCTGAATGGCGATCGCTTCCTTGTTGGTGTCGATCACGAACATCAGGTCCGGAATGCCGCCCATCGAGGCGATGCCGCCCAGCGAACGATCGAGCTTGTCGCGCTCGCGCGTCAGGTTCAGCACTTCCTTCTTGGTGAGGCCCGTCGCGCCGCCATTGGCGATCGCATCGAGTTCGCGCAGGCGCGCGATCGATTTCGACACGGTCTGCCAATTGGTCAGCGTCCCGCCCAGCCAGCGCTGGTTGATGAAATACTGCGCCGAGCGTTGCGCGGCGGCTTTGATGTGGTCCGCAGCCTGGCGCTTGGTGCCGACGAACAGCACGCGCCCGCCGTTGGCGGCGACTTCGCGCACCTTCACCAGCGCGGCGTGCAAGAGCGGCACGGTCTGCGACAGGTCGATAATGTGGATGTTGGACTTTTCGCCGAAGATGTAGCGATCCATCTTCGGGTTCCAGCGGTGGGTCTGGTGTCCAAAATGCGCGCCAGCTTCCAAGAGCTGACGCATGCTGAATTCAGGCAGCGCCATAAGGTCATTCCTTTTCCGGTTTGCCGCCGCGGGAGAGAACCCTAGGAATAAATCCCCAAGGACCGGATGGAGGAAACGGCCGCTTTCAGGCCGCCCCGCCGCTCCCGCGTGCGTGGTAAGGGCGCGGATATAGAGGGGGCATGCCGGCTTATCAAGCCGGCGGATACGCCCCGCTCTCGCATGGCTGCTATTGGGCCGCGGCGCGCCGCGAGGGGTGGTAGCGGTCCCGAAGCCGGGTCTGGCGGGAGACCAGCGGCTGCTCTGCGCCTTCGATGAACACCGCCGCCGGCGCGCTTTGCACCTGGAGCGGGTCGCCGTCCCAGATCACCACGTCGGCCAGATAGCCGCTTTGAAGCCGGCCCAGACGGTCGCCGACGCCGAAGATTTCAGCCGGCCCGCGCGTCACCGCCGCGAAGGCGGCTTCCCACGGCAGGCCATTGGCCACCGCATTGCCGGCGAGCTGGAGCGCCAAGCGCGCTTGATGGGCGTCCACCGAACCCGGTCCTGGTGCAATGGCGATGCGCACGCCCGCCGCGTTCAACAGCGCCGCGTTGTCTAGCCGCGACGAAAGTCGCTCCATTCGATCCGGCAGATTCTGCAACGGATCGACGATGACGGGGATATCCGCCGCCGCAAGCTCCGAGGCCACCTGCCACGCTTCCGCGCCGCCATGGATGATGAAGCGCATGCTCGGATTGGCGCGCTTGAAAGCGATAATGCGGCGGATGTCCGCGGCATTCTCGACATGCACAAGGAAAGCCCCTTGGCCGCGCACGAACGGCTGGAGCGCCGCAGCGTCAATCTCATTGAGAACCGCCCCGCCCTGCCCGCTGCGATAGCGCGTGGGATATTCGCGCGCATCGCGCAGCGCCGCCTCGAACGCCGGCCAAACCGCAGCGCGTGAACCGCCCGTGCGGCGCGCGCCGGTTTCGCCCAGCTCCAGCACCATGAAGGCGCTCTGGCGGAACACGCTGTTAGGCGCGCCGGAAAGCGAGACCAGCGCCCCGCGCCCGCCAAACATGGATGTCGTCTGCGACGGCGCAATGGCCGCGCGCGTGACGCCTTCCATGCGCGTGACGGCGATAGCGGTGACGCCCGGATTAAACGCGCGCCCCGCATCGGCGGCGGCGGCGATCAGATCGCCGCTGACGCTTGCGTCGTTCACCGTACCCGAGCCGGAAATCTCCGAGAGGCCGATCTCGCTCATGGCGGCGAACCCGCCCGGCGTGACGAAACGCCCTTGCGCCTCCACCACGCGCGCGCCGCTCGGCGCGGCGATGTTCGCGCCCACAGCACGGATGCGGCCGTCAACGATCAGCACGTCACCGTCTTCGATCACGCCGGCGGCGCCATTCGTGACGACCCGCCCGTCGCGGATCAGCACGGTTTGCGCCGCCGCTGGCGCAGCGAACGCGAGCGCGGCAAGGAAAGCGAACAAAAATCTCATTGCGCGCCCTCCCGATAAGTTTGGCCAAGTTCAAAGTCGGAAAGGCGATCGTGCCCCTGGCCGCGCTCGTAGATCAGCGCGCCGTCGATATAGACGCGCTCAGCCACCGCGTAGCTGGTGAGCGGATCGGCCGACCACACCACGACATCGCCGCGCAGGCCCGGCGTCAGCGAACCTGTTTCGTCCTCGATGCCCAGCGCGCGCGCGGGGTTTTGCGAGAGCCACGTCCAAGCTTGGCCGCGCGTGATCTCAAGGCCAGCGCGCCGCCCGTCGGAAAGCGCCTTCGCCGCTTCCTGGTTCAATCGCTGAATGCCCACTTCGCTGTCGGAGTGCACAATC
>CAZWQS010000038.1:2360-19006 GCA_964635925.1 uncultured Terricaulis sp.
CACAATCGCGCAGGCGCCGCCCGCGTGCACGAAGGGAATGTTCTCACGGATGCCGTCATAGGCTTCGAGTTTGAAACCCCACCAATCGGCCCACATCGCCGCGCACGTTTCGTTCGCGGCCAACAGATCGGGGATTTTGTAAGCCTCGACCGCGTGATGGAACGCCGAAATCTGGAAATCGAACTCGTTGGCGATCTGCAACGCCACGGCCATTTCGTCGGCGCGGTAACAATGCCATTGTACCAGAATTTCGCCGTTCAACACGCCCGCCAGCGTTTCGAGCTCCAGGTTGCGGTCAGGCGCCTGGCCCTCGCCGCTTTCGCGGTGACGTTCAATGCGGCGATTGTATTCGCGCGCGGCCGCGAAGGATTGGCGCCAACCCGCGACATTGCCCATGCCGGTCGCCGGCGATTGGTTGCGCCCACCATAGACACGCGATGGATTCTCGCCGCACGCCATCTTGAGGCTCTGCGGCGCTTCGGGAAATTTCATCTCCATCACCGAGCGCGCGTTCAACACCGGGCGGAGCGTGACGCCGCGGCCGCCAAACAAATTGGCCGAACCGGGCAGGATGTGCAGCGTGGTGATGCCGCCCGCGACCGCGCGGCCGAAGCCCGGGTCCTGCGGCCACACCGAATGCTCGGCCCACACTTCCGCGGTGTTCGGCTGAGTCGCCTCGTTGCCGTCGGAGGTCGCCTGGATTGAGGGTGCAGGGTAGACGCCGAGGTGCGAGTGCGCGTCGATGATGCCCGGCGTCACGAAGCGCCCGCTCGCGTCAATTACTTGCGCGCCAGCCGGCGGCGTGAGCCCCTGGCCGACCGCGCTGATGCGGCCATCCGCGATCAAAACGTCAGCGTTGGCGAATTCGCCGCCCAGCCCGTCAAGCACGGTGGCGCCGCGCAACAGCGTCGGGCCAGAAGGGCGCGGTTGATACGTCGAAGCGTACGCAGCCGGCCCGTCTGGCGTCTCAGCCGTATCGCCGGAACCCGCCGTGGCGCACGCAGCCAAGCTAAGGCAAGCGCCCGCCGCGAGGATCGACCCAAATCTCATGATTTCCCCCGTATACGATCCATGAGAGCGGCCTGGGAGCGTCAAGACAAGGCCTTGCGCGCTTCTCGGGAGAAACTTTCGACGGGTTGCGTCGCTAAACCACCCGTTCCACGCCGCGCGCAGCCTTCAATGCCGCACGCGCGCCAGGGCCCGCGGCCACGTTCCGTCCCGCGTTCAATTCCACCTCGCGCCCATCTTTCAATTTGAGCACGAGCCTGAGCGGGCGCGCGTCGCCCGGCGCGGGCTTCGGCAGCGCGTTCAGCGTTTGCGCGAGCAGATCAAGTGGGGCGCCTTCGCGCAGAATGATGCGCAGCTCCTGCGCGCTGCGCGCTTCAGCGGCTTCCACCGGTTCGAAGCGATCGCCGGAAAGTTTCAGATCGCCGTCGCGCCAGCGCACGCGCGCGCGAAACACAAACGCCTTGCCGACCTCCAGCACGTCGCGCGCATCCGCGACATATTCCGGCATCACCATGGGCTCGAAATCACCGGTGGGATCGGACATCGACACGAACGCCAGCGTGCCGCCGGTTTTGGCCGGCTGGTATTTCACGCGCCGTACGACCCCCGCCATCGCGTATACGGCCGGCGGCCCCTCGCCTTCGTCGAGGATTTCGGCGAACGATTTATATCGCTCGCCGCTATCGACAAAAAACTCGGAGAGCGGATGGCCGGAAAGGTAGAAGCCGACGCTTTCCCGCTCCGCATCGAGGCGATCCTGGCTGGACCAGGCCGGCGCCTTCGGAAACGCCGGGCGCGCGCTTGGCTCCTCTGATCCAAACAAGCTCGTCTGCGCGCTGGCGCGCTCCTCGGCCACGCGTTGCGCATAAGCGGCGATGGTTTCCGCTGCGGCCAAGGCGCGCGCGCGATCTGGCTCCAGCGCATCGAATGCGCCGGACTTGGCAAGGTTTTCAAGCTGGCGCTTGTTCACCGCCTTGGGATCGAGCCGCTCGGCGAAATCATAGAGCGCCTTGAAAGGCCCGCCGCGCTTGCGCTCGGCAACGACGGACGCCATCGCCGCCAACCCCACATTGCGCACCGCGCCCAGCGCATAGCGCACCGCCAGGCCCGCCTCCGTTTTCTCCACGCTAAAATCGGCTTCCGACGCATTCAGATCAGGCGCCAACACCTCCGCGCCGATGCGGCGTGCATCCTGATGGAAGCTCGCGAGCTTGTCGGAGTTGGAAATATCCAGGCTCATCGATGCGGCGAGGAAATCGACCGGATAGTGCGCCTTCAGATACGCCGTGTGATACGCAACGACGGCGTAAGCGGCGGCGTGCGATTTGTTAAAGCCGTAGCCGGCGAATTCTTCCACCAGATCGAAAATATGCGCCGCCTTGCCTTCGCTGACGCCGCGTTCGGTCGCGCCTTGGATGAAGCGGGTTTTCTGCTTGGCCATTTCCGCGGGCTGCTTCTTGCCCATAGCGCGGCGCAGCAAATCCGCTTCGCCCAGCGAATAGCCCGAGAGCACCTGGGCGATCTGCATCACCTGCTCCTGATAGACGATGACGCCGTAGGTCTCCTCCAGGATCGGCTTCAGGGTGGGGTGCAAATAATCCGGCTGCTCAATCTCGTACTCGATCTGTTGGATTTCCGCTTCGCTCTCACCGGCCGCGCGCGCCGCCTTGAGGCGCTCCTGGCCGTTCTTCACGTTGGCGAAGTGATCGATGTTCTTCATCGGGCCGGGGCGATAGAGCGAGATGAGCGCGATCACGTCTTCCAGACATGTCGGCTTCACCTTGCGCAGCGTGTCGCGCATGCCCTGGCCTTCAAGCTGGAACACGCCGAAGGTGAGGCCCGATTGCAGCAGTTCGTAGGTCGCCACATCACTATAGGCGGTGTCGGTCAGATCGATGCTTTCGCCGCGCGCGCGGATGAATTTCACCGCCTTGTCGATCACGTCGAGCGTTTTGAGGCCGAGAAAGTCGAACTTCACCAGGCCGGCCGATTCCACCCATTTCATATTGAATTGGGTCGCCGGCATGTCCGAACGCGGGTCTTGATAGAGCGGCACCAGCTCCGTCAGCGGGCGGTCGCCGATCACCACGCCGGCGGCGTGCGTGGAGGCGTTGCGATAAAGCCCTTCAAGCTGCAGCGCCGTGTCGATCAGCTCGCGCACCTCAGGCACGTTCTTGCGCTCTTCCGCCAGCTTCGGCTCGATCTCCAACGCCTTCTCCAGCGTCACCGGATCGGCGGGATTGGCGGGGATGAGCTTCGCCAGCTTATCGACCTGGCCGAACGGCAATTGCATCACCCGGCCCACATCGCGCACCACAGCGCGCGCTTGCAACGTGCCGAATGTGATAATCTGTGCGACGCGATCGGCGCCGTATTTCTGCTTCACATAGTCGATGACTTCCCCGCGCCGCTCCTGGCAGAAATCGATATCGAAATCCGGCATCGAGACGCGCTCAGGATTGAGGAAGCGCTCAAACAGCAGGCCAAAGCGCAGCGGATCCAAATCCGTAATCGTCAGCGCCCAGGCCACCACAGAGCCCGCGCCCGAACCGCGCCCCGGCCCCACCGGAATATCGTGCGCCTTGGCCCATTTGATGAAGTCCGACACGATCAGAAAATAGCCCGGAAACTTCATCTGCGTGATGACGCCAAGTTCGTAAGCTAGGCGTTTCTCGTAATCCTCCACCGGCGCGGCGCGCATGTCGCCCAGCGCTTTGAGGCGCGCCTTCAGCCCCGCCTCGGCTTGCGCCTTCAATTCCGCCGGCTCGTCGCGGCCTCTCTTGGTGTCGAACCGCGGCAGGATCGGCGCGCGTTTTTCAACCTGGAACGCGCAACGGCGCGCGATCTCGCCGGTATTGGCGATCGCCTCGGGCAGATCGCTGAAACGCGAAGCCATTTCCGTCGCGCTCTTGAAATAATGCTCGGCGCTAACGCGCGGACGATCCTCTTCGCCGAGATACGACGAGGCCGCGATGCACATCAGCGCATCATGCGCACCATGATCTTTCGCCGCCTGGAAGCGCACATCGTTGGTGGCGACCAGCGGCAGGCCAAGCTTGTAAGCCAGATCGACCAGCGCGCCTTCGGTGTCCGCTTCGATACGCGCGCCGTGGCGTTGCAGCTCGACATAGAGGCGGTTGGGGAAGGCGCCGGCGAGTTGCACGAGCAGCGCTTCGGCCTCTTCCACGCGCCCCGATTCCAGCAGGTGCGCCAGCGGCCCATCGCCCGCGCCCGTCAGCGCGATCAAGCCTTGCGCCTGCGCGAGGGCCTGCGCCAACGGCACGTGTGGCTCGCCCTGCCCCACCGTGTCGATATAAGCGGCGCTCGAAAGCTGCATGAGGTTGGCGTAGCCGGCCTCGTTTTGCGCCAACAGCGCCAGCACGCCGCCTACGCCCGCTTCGCCGCGCACCTCAAGCGCGCAGCCAATGATCGGCTGCACGCCCGCGCCGGTCGCCGCATCCGAAAACTCGAGCGCGCCGAACAAATTGTTGGAATCCGTCAGCCCCAGCGCCGGCATCTCGTGCTTGGCGGCGAGCTTGGTCAGCGTTTTCACCTGAAGCGCGCTTTGCAGCAGCGAATAGGCCGACCGGGCGCGCAGATGGATAAAGGGCTGGGACATGCGCTCAATATAAGCCCGCGCAGCGATTCGTCAGCTCAGCCCTTCTGCACCAGCTTGCCGTGATCGAGCGCGACCACCCGGTCCATATAGCGGGCGAGGTCGTGATTGTGGGTGGCGATCAGCGCGGCCGCGCCCTCGTTACGCACCAAGTCCGACAACGCGCCGAAGACGTGGGTGGAGGTGTCGGGATCGAGATTGCCGGTGGGTTCGTCGGCGAGGATCAGCAGCGGCTTGTTGACCATCGCGCGCGCGATCGCCACACGCTGCTGTTCCCCGCCCGAAAGCTGCGCCGGCTGGTGATGAATGCGCGCGCCCAGTCCCATAACGTTCAGCAAACGCTCGGCCTCAGCCAGCGCTTCGCGCCGTTTGCGCCCCGCGATCAAAGCGGGCAGCGCCACGTTGTAGAGCGCGTCAAACTCCGCCAGTAGGTGGTGGAATTGATAGACGAACCCGATGCGGTTGCGCCGCATCTCTGTGCGCTTCTCGTCCGACATCGCCCAGGCGTCCGCCCCGGCGATCTCCACCGCCCCTCCCGAGGGGCGCTCAAGCAAGCCGGCGGCGTGCAGCAACGAGGATTTGCCCGAACCGGAAGGGCCGATAAGACCGATCACTTGGCCCGCCACGATGTCGAGATCGAGCTGATCGAGCACGACCAATTCGCCCTCGCCCGATTTGTAGCGGCGCGTGAGGCCGCGAATGCGCAACACCGGCGCCGTGGTCACGCCCGCGTCATTCATAGCGCAGCGCCTCCACCGGATCGAGCCGCGCGGCCCACCATGCAGTGACAAGCGTGGAAACGAACGTCACAAGAATGGTGAAGAACGATACAATCGCCACCTCGCCCCACTCCACCTTCGCCGGCAGCGAACTCAGCGAATAGACCGTGTCAGGGAAGATATCGAAGCCCACCACGGCCGAAAGGAAGTCCTGAATCGGCTGGATGAAGATGCAAAAGCCGATGCCGAGCGCCAGCCCCAGCGAGAGCCCGATCACGCCAAGGCTTGCGCTCGCCATGAAAAACACGCGCTGAATGGCGCCGCGCGTGGCGCCCATGGTGCGCAGGATGGCGATGTCGCGGCTCTTGTTTTTCACCAGCATGATGAGGCCGGTGACGATGTTGAGCGCTGCGATCGCCACCAGGATCATCAGAATGAGGCGCATCACGTTGCGCTCAACCACGAGCGCATCGGAGAGCCCCTGGCTCTTGGCGCGCCAATCCAAAACGTACGCGTTGGGGCCAAGGCGCGAGCGCAAATCCATCATGAACGCCTGGGTGCGGTCAGGATTCTGAATCCGGATCTCGATTTCATCGGCGCCATCGCCGCGCCCGAACAGAATCTGCGCTTGCTCGATCGGCATGTAGACGAACAGCGAGTCGAACTCGACCATGCCGACGCTGAACAGCCCGCCGATCAGAAAAGGCTTTCGCCGCGGTGCGAGTCCAAACGGCGTCGCCGCCCCCTGCGGGGAGATGATCGAGATCGCCATCCCCTCGCGCACGCCGAGCCCGGCGGCAAGGCGATCGCCGATCAGGATCGTCGGCGCCTCCACGCCTTCAAACCCGTCCAACGCGCCCGGCGCGACGTTTTCCATCACCAGCGAGATACGCTGCAACTCATCGCGGGCAATGCCGCGCACGGCCACGCCAGCCGCGTTCATGTCCGAGGTCGCCAACGCCTGGGCGGTGATGATCGGCGTCGCCTGCAGCGCGCCGGGCGTTTGCAGCGCGAGCTGACGCAGCCGCTCGATTTCCGAACCCGGCATGCCGCGCGTGTCGATGAACACGTGCCCGTTCACGCCCAGGATGCGCGAAAGCAAAGTCTCGCGAAATCCGTTCATCACCGACATGGTGATGATCAGCGCCATCACCGCGAGACAAATCGCCGACACCGAGATGATCGAAATCAGCGCCACCCCGCCATGCTGGCGCTTGGCGCGCAGATAGCGGCCGGCGAGCATGCGCTCGAACAGGCCGAAGGGCTGGCTGCGTCCGCTCATCAATAGGCCCGCGCGATTAGGATTTCTTCGACGCCCGGCGCGTCCGTGAAGATGCAGGGCTTGAACGTGCTGGGCTGCGCCATCGGCGCATTGCGGATGGTGAGCTTTAGCGCTTTCAGCCGTTCGCTGACTTTGTCCAAAGCATCCCCCGTGGGGCGAGACCAGCTCACGCGCGCCCAGCCCTTGAACCCGCCGCCCTCATCGTCGGCGCCGAAATAGCGTTCGAGATCGGCAAAGGTTCCGAAATCATCGTTGATATTCACGTCGAGCCGCGCTTTGGCTTCGGCGTAGAGCGCGTTTTGAGTCTCGGCGAGCATGGCGGCCACGGCCGCGACGAACGCGTCGCGTGCGAGCGTGTGCGTTTTGATCTTCTCACTTTCGCGCAACGCGATGCGCTTGATAAAGCTGACCTGCCCGTTCGCAGCGTCGCGCGGGCCGATTTCGCAAATAAGCGGCGCCCCGCGGCGCACCCAATCCCAGCGTTTGTCGGCGGGCTTGGCGTCCTTGGTATCAACCAGCGCGCGCACGCGTTCGCCGAACGCGGTCAGCGCGCTCAAATCTTCCGCTAGCTTGGCGCAATAAGCTTTCAGCTCTTCGTCTTCCGGCTTGCCGCGCAGCATGGGCACGATCACCACTTGGCGCGGCGCGATGGCGGGCGGGGTGCGCAGGCCGTCGTCATCGCCGTGTGTCATGATCACGCCGCCGATCAGGCGCGTGGAGACGCCCCAAGACGTGGTGTGCGCCAGCGTCTGGCCGCCTTCCTTATCCTGATAGCGGATATTCTGCGCTTCGGCGAAATGCGTGCCGAGATAGTGCGAGGTGCCCGCCTGGAGCGCCTTGCCATCCTGCATCATCGCTTCGATCGAATACGTGCGCTCCGCGCCGGGGAAGCGCTCATTCTCCGGCTTCTCGCCCGCGATCACGGGCAGCGCGAGATAATCCTCGGCGAAGCTGCGATAGATTTCGAGCGCCACCATGGTTTCGGCCATCGCGTCGGCTTCGTCGACATGCGCGGTGTGGCCTTC
The DNA here is from genome assembly GCA_964635925.1 of uncultured Terricaulis sp. Classification (GTDB taxonomy): domain Bacteria; phylum Pseudomonadota; class Alphaproteobacteria; order Caulobacterales; family Aquidulcibacteraceae; genus Vitreimonas. Next base: position 10,011 of record CAZWQS010000038.1, read on the forward strand.
CTGCCAGAGAAACTCCGCCGTGCGCAGGAACATGCGCGTGCGCATCTCCCAGCGCACCACGTTGGCCCATTGGTTGAGCTTCAACGGCAGGTCGCGATAGGATTTCACCCAGCGGCTGAACGCATCGCCGATAATCGTCTCCGAGGTCGGGCGGATGATGAACGGCTCGGCCAGCTCCGCTTCCGGATCGGGCTTGAGCACGCCGTCGATCGCCTTCAGGCGATGATGCGTCACCACCGCCATCTCCTTGGCGAAGCCTTCGACGTGATCGGCTTCCTTGGCGATGAAGCTCATGGGGATGAGCAGCGGGAAGTAATAATTGTCGTGCCCGGTTTCCTTGATGCGCCGATCCAGTTCGCCCTGGATGCGCTCCCAGATGCCATAGCCCCACGGCTTGATGATCATGCACCCGCGCGTTGGCGACAGCTCGGCGAGGTCGGCCTCACGCACGATCGCCTGATACCATTCGGGAAAATCTTCCGCGCGCGTGATCTTAAGCGCATGCATGGGGATCGTCTGCTTCCTTGAGTTTGTGGAGCGTCTGGATAGACCGCCCCGGCCGCTTTGCCAACGCGGCCGACTACCGGCGCATGCCGAACAGATCGACCGAAACCGCCCAGGCCACGAGCAGCCACAAAACCGCCGCGATCCCCGCCGCGATCAGGGCCTTCTTGCCGAGATTGGTCACTTTCGGCGCCCCGCGCTCCACCCCCGGCACGGTGGCCTCATCCCCCTCATGGGGGCTCTTGGCGCCCAGCGGCAGCATGATGAAGAAGGCCAGCCACCACAAGATGATGTAAATCGCGATGGCGAGGAACAGGCTCATCCGTGCGCGCCCTTTTGCGCTTCCATCAACTCGATCAGCACGCCATTAGAATTTTTCGGGTGAACGAAGATGATCGGCGTGCCGTGCGCGCCGATGCGCGGCTCGTTCAACACCGTGGCGCCGCGTTTCACCATCTCGTCGCGGGCGGCGTAAATATCTGCCACCTCGAAGCAAACATGATGCTGCCCGCCAGCGGGATTCTTCTCCAGAAACTTGCGGATCGGCGAATTCTCGCCCAGCGGCTCGATCAGCTCGATCTGGCTGTTGGCGACATTTACGAACGCGAACTTGACGCCCTGCGCGGCAAGCTCGCGCGTTTCGGTGATCTCGCTGTCGGCGACGCCATAGAGATCGCGGTAGGTTTGCTTCGCCGCTTCGATATCGGGCACCGCAACGCCCACATGATTTAATCGTCCGATCATCGGCTTAAATCCTCAACACCGTCACATCCACCAGCGGCCGCTTGCGCCAAAGCCGATCCGCCGCTTTCCGCACAGCGCGCATCACGGCGCCCTCGACCGCCTCATCATCATCGCGATCTGCGTGCGAGAGACGGGCGAAGGCGGCCTCCGCTACCTCCTCGAATTCCTCCAGCGCCAGTTCGAATTCTTCCTCGTCCGTCATCGAGAGGCCGCGCACCGTGACGTTCGGCCCCGCCACGATAGCGTGCTTGGCGTTCACCGCCAGCGCGACATTCACCGCCCCTTCCGCGCCCAAGCGGCGGCGATCCTTCAGCGCGTCGTCTTCCTCTTCGATCATCACCCCGCCATCGATAAATAGGCGTCCCGCCGGCGTTTCGTCGATCACTTTGGGCGCGCCGGGCGCAAGGCGGATGAGATCGCCATTGTTCGGCGCAATCGCCTCAGGCACCTGCAGGTCCAGCGCGAGCTTCGCGTGCTCAAGCAAATGCCGGCGCTCGCCATGCACGGGCACCGCGATGCGCGGGCGCGCCCACGCATACATCTGGCGCAACTCATCGCGCGCCGGATGGCCCGAAACGTGCACCGGATGATCATCGGCCGTGATCAACGCGACGCCCTTTTCGATAAATTGATTGTAGAGCGTGTGGATCGCCATCTCGTTGCCGGGAATGACACGCGACGAAAAAATCACCGTATCGCCCTGGCGCAGCGTGACGTTGCGGTGATCGCCGCGCGCGATTCGCGAGAGCGCGGCGCGCGCTTCGCCCTGGCTGCCGGTGCAGAGATAAAGCACCTTGTTAGGCGGCAGGCGCGCGGCCTCTTCCTCCTCTACGATGCGCGGAACGTCGGTGAGTATGCCTACGCTCTGCGCGGCGGCGAAAATGCGATGCATCGAGCGCCCAACAAGGCACGGCGTGCGCCCGCACGCTTTCGCGGCCAGCAATGTCGTCTGCACGCGCGCGACGTTCGAGGCGAACGCGGTGACGGCGACGCGGCCGGCGCAGCCGGCAATCACTTCGGTGAGCCTATCGCGCACATCCGCTTCCGAGCCCGCTTGGCCTTCAACAAACACGTTGGTGCTGTCGCACACCATCGCCAGCACGCCCTCTTCGGCCATGGCGCGCAATTTGGCTTCATCGGTGGTTTCGCCAATCAGCGGATCGGGATCGATCTTCCAATCGCCGGTGTGCCACACCAACCCAAGCGGCGTGCGGATGGCGAGGCCGTTCGGCTCAGGGATCGAATGCGTCAGCGTGACGAAATCAATCTCGAACGGCCCAAGCTTCAAATGCCCTTTCAGCGGAATTTCGGTGAGCGGCACTTTATCCAGCAGCCCGCGCTCTTTCAGCTTCTCGCGCACCAAGGCGGCGGTAAACGGCGTGGCGTAAACCGGCGCCTTGAGCTTCGGCCAAAGCCAGCCCAGCGCGCCGATATGATCTTCATGCGCGTGCGTCAGCACGATGCCTAGAATATTGTCGCGCTCGCCGACGAGATATTCGGGATCAGGCAGGATGAGATCAACGCCCGGCGTGGAATCCTCGCGCCCGAACGTCACCCCGATATCAACGATGATCCATTGACGATCTTCCGCCGGGCCGAAGCCGTACGCGTTCAGGTTCATGCCAATCTCGCCCGAACCGCCCAGCGGCAGGAAAACGAGTTCGTCCGAAGGTTTGGCCGCGTTCAAATCACGCCGCCGTTCCGCTTGAAGATTTCCAGCAGCCCGCGCGAGGTGAGGTCTTGATCGAAATGGTCGATGCCGGGGAACGCGCCCTCGTAAAGCGAAGCGACGCCGCCAGTGGCGATGGTTTTCATGGGCCGACCGTACTCCGCCTTGATGCGCCGGACGAGGCCGTCGATCATCTCGATCGAGCCCCAATAAATGCCCGATTGCATCGCGCTGACCGTGTCCTTGCCGATGATGCGGCCTGGGTCGCGGATTTCGACGCGCGGCAAGCGCGCCGCCGCTTCGTGCAGCGCCTGCAGCGACAGGTTGATGCCCGGCAAGATAATGCCGCCCTCGAACGCGCCATCGGCGGCCACGATGTCAAACGTCGTGGCCGTGCCGCTGTCGATCACGATTGAGGGCCCGCCATGGCCGACGAACGCGCCGACCGCGTTGACGAGGCGATCCGCGCCCGCTTCGCTCGGCTTATCGATGCGCACCTCAATGCCGAGATTGACGCCCGGCTCGCCAATCACCAGCGGTTCGGCGCCGACATAGCGGCGCGAAAGATTGCGCAGATTGAACAGCGCTTGCGGCACCACAGTGGAGATGATGCAGGCAGTCACGTCCTCAAAGCTCAAGCCTGAAAGCGCCATCACTTGCGAGAGCCAAGGCGCGTATTCATCCGCCGTGCGGCTCGAATAGGTGGCCGCGCGCCATTGCGAGCGCCAACTCTGGCCGTCATAGACCGCGAACTTGGTGTTGGTGTTGCCGACGTCGATCGCCAAAAGCATGAGGTTCAGCCCGCGTTCGGAAAATACACATCGCCCGCCGAAACCAGCTTTCGGCCTTCGGGCGCATCCAATTCAAGCTCGCCGCGCGCGGACAATCCCGCAAGACGGCCTTCCAATATTTGTTCGCCCTGAGTCACACACACCGCTTGCCCAATGCCGTGCGCACGCGCCAGCCAAGCCTTGCGCAGCGGCGCGAAGCCTTGGGTTTTTAGTTGTGCATCGAGCGCTTCGAGCCTCGGGCGGATACGCGCCAAGAACGCCAAAGGTTGCGGCGCGGGCGCATCGGGCGGCAGCACTTGGCGCAAGCAAATTGTGGCTTGATCCAATCCCTCGGGCGCGGCGGCAATATTGACGCCAAACGCGAGCGCCGCCCACGCCCCGCCGTCGATCGCGCCGGAATCCAGTAGAATGCCGCTGGCCTTGGCACCGTCGATCAGCACGTCATTGGGCCATTTCAGCGTCGCGCGGCCCGCGCCGATATAGCTGTCGAACGCCTCTGCGATGGCGAGTCCCGCGGCGAAACCCAGCAGCGCGATCTCGCCCGGCGGGCGATCTGCTGGGCACAAATAAGTCGCAAGCAAATTGCCCTGCAACGAGGCCCAAGCGCGCCCGCGCCGCCCGCGGCCGGCGGTTTGCATTTGGGCCACGAGCCACACAGGGCCAAGCTCGCCGCGCTCGGCGCGGCGGCGCGCCTCCAAGAGCGTGGAGTCGATCTCGTCGAACGTCTCGACCGGCGCTTGGCCGTCGATCATCGCGCCTGCTTTCTCAAAAACTCCGGCCCACAGCCCAATCGGCCCAGCGCTCAAGCGCGCCAAGCGCCAACACCAGCACGGGGAAAGACAGCGCGGCCGCGACCGTCGCCGTCGACATCACTGTCGCGCTCGCGCCCTGCATGGGCTCCGCCGGTGCGGTGAACCAGATCGACGCCAACAGACGCAGATAATAGCCCGCCGCAACCACCGCCGCCACGCCGCCCAACACGGCCAGCCAAGCCATGTCGGCGCTGATTGCGGCTTGGAACACCAGGAGCTTGCCGAAGAAGCCCGCGAACGGAGGGATGCCGGCGAGCGAAAAGAGCAGCATCGTAAAGAGCGCGGCCATCCACGGGCGCTTGCGCGCAAGCCCCGCCAAGTCGGCGATGGTTTCAGCGGATTCGCCGGCGCGCCGCATGGAAATGATCAGCGCGAAGATGCCGATCGTCGCCGGCACGTAGAGCGAGAGATAAAGCAGCGTCGCGCTCGGCCCCTCTTCCAGCCCGCTGGCCACGCCCATCAACGCAAAGCCCATATTGGTGATGGACGAATACGCCATTAGCCGTTTGAGGCTCGTCTGCATCAGCGCCCCGAACGAGCCCCAGACCATCGAGATCACCGACAGAGCAACTACGACTTGCGTCCATTGCGTTTCCAGCGCCGCGAACGGCTCATAGAGCACACGCAGCATGAGCGCGACGGCGGCGATCTTCGGCGCGGCGGCGAAGAACGCCGTCACCGGCGTCGGCGCGCCTTCGTACACGTCCGGCGTCCACATATGGAACGGCGCGGCCGACATCTTGAAGCCCAGCGCGCACAACATCAGCACAAGGCCGAACAGCAAGCCCACCCCGCCCGCGCCCTGCGAAACGGCCGCAGCGATCGCGTCAAAGCGGATCGAGCCGGTGAAGCCATAGACGAACGAAGCGCCATAGAGCAGCAGGCCCGAAGCCAGCGCGCTCAACACGAAATATTTGAGGCCCGCTTCCGAGGAATGCGCATCATCGCGCCGCCAGGCCGCCAGCACGTAGGCGCACAGGCTCTGCAACTCGACGCCCACATAAAGACTGATCAAATCCTGCGCCGACACCATGATGAACATGCCGAGCACGGCCAGCACCATGAGCACCGGAAACTCGAAGCGCTTCTCGCGCGTGGCGTTGAAATGATCGACGCCAAGCGCCAGCGTGGCGGCGGCCGCGAACGCAAGCAGCGCCTTGGCGAACACGCCCACGCCGTCGATCACCAGCGAACCTTGGAAAATCGCGACCGGCGCGGAGGGCCGATCCAGGATCGCAATGCCGCCCGCTGCGGCCAACACCAGCACGCCCAAGGTCGAGATCAGGCCAAATCCTTTCTCGCCCATCCAGGCGCCGAGAATCGCCGCGATCAACGCAAAGCCGGCGAGCAGCAGCTCGGGGCGCGCATACGGCAGCGAATGCAGAAGGTCTTGCACGGGCCCCATCATGGCGCGGCCCCCTTGAATTGTTCGACAATCGCAGCCGCGGACGTGTGCGTGTAATCAAGCACCAGGCTCGGCGCGAGGCCCATGATCAAGGTGGCGATGATCAGCGGAATGAATTGCACCCATTCGCGCGCGTCGAGATCGGCCATCGTGTTGAGTTTCGGATTCTCGATCACGCCGAAGGCGACCTTGCGATAGAGCGTCAGCGCGTACGCGGCCGAAAGGATCACGCCCAAGCAGGCGCCCGCCGCGACCCACGCATTGACCTGGAACGTGCCGACCATGGTGAGGATTTCGCCCGGGAAGCCGCTCGTGCCCGGCAGGCCGACATTGCCCATCGTGAACAACAGGAAAATCGCCGCATAAACCGGCATCCGGTTCACCAGGCCGCCATAATAGGCAATCTCGCGCGTGTGCGCCCGGTCGTAAACAACACCGACGCAAAGGAAGAGCGCGCCGGAGATGATGCCGTGCGACAGCATCTGGAAGATCGCCCCCTGCACGCCCTGCATCGTGCCGGCGAAAATGCCCATGGTCACAAAGCCCATGTGCGCGACAGACGAGTACGCGATCAGCTTCTTCATATCGAGCTGACGGAACGCGACGAGCGACGCCCATACGATGGCGATCACCGACAGCACGAACACGAACGGCGTGAAATAGACGCTCGCGTCCGGGAACATCGGCAACGAGAAGCGCAGGAAGCCGTAACCGCCCATCTTCAGCAGAATCGCCGCCAGCACGACCGAAGCGGCCGTCGGCGCCTCAACGTGCGCGTCGGGCAGCCAAGTGTGCACCGCGAACGAGGCGAAGAACGCCAGCCAGAGCCATATCTGCAAATTCTCGCTGAACCCGCCCTCCTGAGCGAACGCAGTCAATTCCGGAATGCCGCTTGTGCCGGCGATAGCGATCATGGCGACGATCGCCACCAGCATCAGGATCGAGCCCAAAAGCGTGTAAAGGAAGAATTTGAACGCCGCATAGACGCGCCGCTCCCCGCCCCACACGCCGATGAGGATGAACATCGGAATGAGGCCGGCTTCAAAGAAGAGATAAAAGAGGATGATGTCCTGCGCGCAGAATACGCCGATCATTAGCGTTTCCAGGATCAGGAACAGCACCATGTAGCTGGAGACCTGCTTGTCGATCACCCAGCTCGCCAGAATGCAGATCGGCATCAGGAAGGTGGTCAGAAGCACCAGCGTCATCGCCATGGCGTCCACGCCCATCCGGTAGGATGCGCCAAACGCCCAAGGGATGGCCTCGACCAATTGATACTCAGCCCGGCTCGGATCAAACGCGGCGAACGCCGCCAGCGAGATCACGAACGTCAGCAACGTAATCAGCAGCGCCAGCAGCTTCACGCCCTTGTCGTAGCCCGCGTCTTCCCCGCGCTGGCTCATGCGCGCCAGCAGAATGAGCGCTGCGCCCGCCGCCGGCAGGAAGGTGATGATGGAAAGGAGCGGCCATTCGGCCATCTGCGCGATCATTGCCCGCCTCCGATGCCGGCGAAGATCGCATAGGCGCCGAACGCCACCGCGGCGATCAGCATGAGGAAGCTATAATGATACACAAAGCCCGTCTGCAGCTTGCGCGTCTGGCGCGCCACGAAGCGTGAGGCGGCCGCGACGCCATCAGGGCCGAGCCCGTCGATCAGCCTGCGGTCACCCACCTTCCAGAAGAGATCGCCGATGGCGCGCGCGCCGTTCACGAAGATGAAATCGTAGATCTCGTCGAAATACCATTTGTTGTAGAGGAAGGCCCAAACCGGCCCCTTCGCCATCGCTTTGGAGGCGGCGGGCTTCCACAGATAGAAGATCACCGCGAACAGGAAGCCGGTCACCGTCACGATCAGCGGCGCCCACAGCACCCATTCTGGGAAATCATGGTGGCCGTGCGCGACCGGCATAACGTGACGCCAGAAGCCTTCCGCGTGCTCGCCCAAGAAGTACGGGTAGAAGATCGCGCCCGCGAGGATCGCGCCCGCCGCGAGGATAAACAGCGGCGCCAGCATGATCCAAGGCGATTCATGCGCCGGCGCCAAGCCGTCTTTTGGCGCTTCCTGGTGTTGGTCGCCGTGATGATCCTCGTGGGCGTGATCATCGTGATGCGCATGCGGGTTGGGACGGAACTTGCCCTCGAAAGTCATGAAGGCGAGACGCCATGAATAAAAGCTGGTCAGCAGCGCCGCCGTAACGCCGCACCAGAACGCGAATTGCGCGCCGATGCCGTGGCTGCCGTAGGCGGCTTCGATGATCGCATCCTTGGAGTAGAAGCCGGCAAAGCCGAGGCCCGGCAAGTGCGCGAAGCTGGCGATTCCGGGAATGCCGAAGCCGATCAACGCGAACGTGCCGATCAGCATCATCGCCCAAGTGATGGGCATCGGTTTACGCACCCCGCCCATGTAGCGCATGTCCTGCTCGTGGTGCATGCCGTGGATCACCGAGCCTGCGCCAAGGAACAGCAGCGCCTTGAAGAAGGCGTGCGTGAACAGGTGAAACATCGCCGCGTTGTAGGCGCCCACGCCCGCAGCGAAGAACATGTACCCGAGTTGGCTACACGTTGAGTACGCGACGACGCGTTTTATGTCGTTTTGGGCGAGGCCCACGGTGGCGGCGAACAGCGCCGTGGCGGCCCCCACAATGGTGACAATGCCCGAAGCGATCGGCGCCAAGTGATACAGCTCGCCCGCGCGGCACACCATGAAGACGCCAGCCGTCACCATGGTGGCGGCGTGGATCAGCGCGGAGACGGGCGTGGGGCCTTCCATCGCATCCGGCAACCAGACGTGCAGGAAGAATTGCGCGCTCTTGCCCATCGCGCCGATGAACAGCAGCACCGCGATCACCTCGACCGCAGGCGCGCTGAAGCCATCAAGGCCGATCGTCATGCCCGGATTGGCGGCCGCCGCGTGAAACACCTCGTCGAACTGGATCGAGCCGTAGCAGAAGAAAGCGGCCATGATGCCGAGCGCGAAGCCGAAATCGCCGACCCGGTTGGTCACGAACGCCTTGATCGCCGCGTCATTGGCGCTGCGTTTGTGAAACCAGAAGCCGATCAGCAGGTAAGAC
>CAZWQS010000039.1:0-18279 GCA_964635925.1 uncultured Terricaulis sp.
TACGGACCTTCGGCTTTCCTGTTTCTCACCGAAGCAACGATCTTGGATGTCGCCACCTTCAATCGCATCACGCTCAAACCGTGTTCCAATCGCGAATGACTTGGCGTGCACACCCGCCTCCCTTGATTAGAACGCGGCGATGATCGCATGGGCTGAAACAGGTCGGATAGATTTCCCTGCTTCCCCGCCGAGAGCCCGGCGAAAGCCGGGCCGAGCGCCGGGCCCCAGAGCCGCGAAACTCTAACGAAAGCGCGTGCTTTCTGGGTCCCGGCTCGCACCCCGGCTTTCGCCGGGGCTGCGTCCCGGGAAACGGCGGGTGTGGGATAGAGCCCTGCTCTATCCCCGCTTTCAAAGAAAAACGGGCCGGCGCTTCCGCCGGCCCGTTCGAGTTCAAACGATGTGATCGCTTAGAATTTCTGCGTGATGCGCGCCGTGTAGCGGTCTTCATGCAGTTCTTGGCGGCCGACGCTCGTTTCGGCTTGGAAGCCGATGCTGGTGTCGCCGCGCACGAGGCGGAAGCCGGCGTTGATCTCACCCCAATGGTCGTCGCGCGATTGGCCGGGGATGAAGAACGGCACGTCGGGCGCTGCGATAAAGTTCGCCCACACCCCGCCTTCGTCGCCACCGAGATTGGCCACCATCGCCGCATCGAACGACGGCGCGAACGCCCAGCCGTTGATGAAGTTGAAGTCGCCCGCCATCCGCACGCCGAGGCGCGCTTCCAGCATCTCATAGGCGTTGTCGCCGATATTGAGCGCCGCGGCGTTGTCGCCGTTCTCGGAGAAGCCGTCCATGGTGACGTTGTAGCTGTCGACGCCAAAATTCGGCGTGACGATCAGGCCATTGGCGAGATTGACATTCACGCCGGCTTCAAACGAGGCGAGGAAGATTTCCCCGCTCACGTCCCCGCCCATGCGATAGTCGAACTGGCCTTCCGCGAAGCGCCGCTCGGTGTTCGCGCGCGACGTGCCCGCGCCCACCATGCTCGACACATACGCGCCGTTCTCGAAGCGATAGACGCCGTAGAACGCGGTTTGCGTCACTTCGTTGTCGGCCTGCACGCCCGTCATTTGCATGGCTTCGCCGCGCGAATAGCCGGCCGCCACGCCCAGCGTGAGATCGCCGAACGCCTGCTCGACGCCGCCGATCACGTGCCAGGTGCGCATACCGTCGTTCACGCCTTCGGCGCTGCGCCCGCTGACCGCGGAGCTGCGGGTTTCATCATAGCCGCCGGTGAAGAACGCGCTCATCCCGTTCGGCATGCTGGACACGGTGTTCGCATCCGTCATGCGCGAGGCGAAAGCGAGTTCGCCCGCGGCCGCCAAGCCGTCATCACCGCCAAACGCCAGCACTTGCGCGGGCGAGCCGGAGACCGAGAAGCCCGAACCGCCGTGGCGCGTCAGCAGCGCCATACGGTCTTGCAGCGTGTTGCCGAAGCGCGACCCTTGCATCGCCACCAGCGCGTTGGCGTCGAGCATGGCCGTGGGCGTCAGACTGCCCACCGCACGTTCGAGGCCGACGGGATCCATCAGATCGATCACGCCGTAGAGATCATACAGCGACGAATAATGGTTCTCGCGCAGTTGATCGAGCGCATAGGCGATGGGCGCCAGCGCCGGGTTGTGCAGCAGCAGATCGAAGATCGAGCCGGCCTTCAGCTTCACGGTGACGCTGTTGGCGCCGTAGGTGACCTGCGGGCGCAGCACGCCGAGGAAGCCGTTCACATCGTCAAACGTGCCGGCGACGCCGCCGGCGGCGGTCAGGATCGTGAACGTCTGGTTCTGGCGCGGCGTGCCGACAGGCGTCAGCCACAGATCGCCGCCAAGCGCGGCGACGCCCGTGGTTTGCGCATCGCCGGTGACGGCGAGGCGGTCGCTCACATTGTTGCCAAGTTCGATCAGCAATTCGCTGTTGGAGGCCAGGATCGTGTCGGCCTGCACCGTCAGCACGCCAATTCTACCAATGCCGCCCGGCGCGATCGCGCCGTTCACCGAGGTGAAATAGGTCGGGTTGAACACGCCCCGGCCCGTGACCAGGCCGTCGATCACCACCGATTCGCCGGCGTTCAATTGCCCATCGATATTCAGGAAGCCGCGGCGCGTGTTGAAATCGCCGAGCACGTTCAGCGTGCCGCCCGCGCGCACGTCAAGCGAGGTGAGCAGGCCGTCGAGCGTCAAACGGTCGATGGTGATCGGCGTGGTCACGCGCGTTTCGCCGATGCCGGAGAGCGTGACATCGTAATAACGCGGACGAATGCCGAGCGCGGGATTGGCGACCTGGTTGTTGGGCACGAAATTCACCGTGCCCGGCCCGCCCGGCACATAGATCGAGTTCGGCGTGCCGACATTGTAAGCGATGGCTTCGGGATCAGCCGCGTTGTCGGTGCAATCGGTCTGGAAGCAGACCTCGCCGAATTTCGGCGTGGCGCCGTTGACCCCGTACTCGGCAACGCCCGGCAGGCCGTTGACGAGTTGGCCGGCGACCTCAATCCCGTAGGCGGGATCCATCAATTGGATCCAATGGTTCGGGTTCGTCCAATCGCGGTTGCCGTGCTTGTTGCCGGCATAGACGTACGGATTGTTGGCGACGACGGTTTCCCAGAACATGAACAGCGGCTGGTGGAAGCTGTTGGTGCCGTAGGTCGAGAAGCGCTGGTTGGTGTGGAAACGCGAACCGCCTGAAAGCACGCCCACCACGACGGGCGTGTCGAAATAGGTGTCCGCGATCAGCGGGCCGCCGGAATCGCCGCCGGCGGTGATGCCTTCATTCGGCAGCGCCGTGCCCTGGAACAGGTCGAAATCATAGAAGGGGGCGACGCCGAGATAGGTGTCCTCGCCTTCCGGGCTGTCGAAATCCATCTGATAGAGCGTCTGCGGATTGACCACCCCGCCCGGCCCGAACAGCCAATCGTTGCGATCATCCAGCGAGCCCAGGAAGTCGATCATGTTTTCCGCCGCGCGGCGGCGCCAATCGATCGGCGCGTTGCCGCTGGGCAGCGGGCCCGCCTGCACCGAGGCGCTGGTGCCGTTGCCGCCATAGCCGGCGATCACGCCGTGCGTGGGGCCGCTGAGCGGGGTGAACAACATCACCCAGGTGGGGATGTCGTTCGCTGGCGTGTCGAGCGTGGCGATGGCGATGTCGGCTTCGAGGAAGCCGATCGAGCTCGGCGCCAGCGAACGCGGATCGTACCAGACGTGCTCGACATTATAGAGATGGCGCGCCTCGTTGGTGGCGTGCAGCAAAGCCGGATCGGCGTCGCCCGCGCCGGTCGATGAATCGAGACCGAGCCATTGGCGCACGGCGGGCAAATTATCGAACTCGAAGCCGAACGCGATCGGCGTGCCGCCGGTCGTCCATGGGCCGAACGCGGCGCCGTTGGCCGAGCCATACGCCTCGGCGGGACGCCCGTTCACGCAGTGCGCCGCGAAGATGACGGTGCGCGGATTGATCAGCGTGCCGGTGCAGAGGTTCATGCCGGTGGTCGCGGGATTGCCGCGGATGGTCATCTGGCCGACGCCGGTGATGTTCTCGGCATTGTCCCAAGCGCCCGTGGGGCCGCCGGCATTGGGGTTTATGTTGTTGTTGACGACGATGTCGGGCGAGTTCCACGCCCCGTCCGGCCCGCTCCGCTCCTGCGCGAACGCCGACCCGGCCAAACCAGCGCCGAGCGTCAGAGCAAGCGCCGACGCGGCGACTTTGAGCGCCGCAAAGCGCCCCGAGTTCGTCTTCTTCATGAAGTTCACCCCTCACAAACTTAACCTGGGGCGCCACGCCCCAGATCAGCCTTATTTGCACCACGATCTCGCCGCGACCTTTGGCCGCCGGTCAAGCACAATCACGGTCGCGTGACTCTGATTTTAGGGTGTAACGTCCGCCTGGTTCGCCCAGATGGGGAATTCTCATTTACCATGCGTCCGCAACGCGAAAGTAACTGCCTCTACCCGCGGGCGGTTTGACGCCTGCGCATCGTCCCGTTAAAAGCCCGGCCACGCGCCAAGCTTTTTTGCGCGCTTTGACCGGCACAGGGCCCATATGAGCCCGGAGGCTGGCGAGGCCCCCCGCCCGACGTGATCGTCCGGCGGGGTCAAATGCGTTTGGCGTCACGGAGAGAGAATGTTTGAGGCCCTCACAGAGCGTTTGACCGGCGTGTTCGACCGGCTCACCGGGCGCGGCGCGCTGTCGGAAGCCGATGTCGAGGCGGCGCTGCGCGAGGTGCGCGTGGCGCTGCTGGAGGCCGACGTCGCGCTGCCGGTGGTCAAGGAATTCATCGCCCGCGTGAAAACCGATGCGGTGGGCGACGCGGTCGTCAAATCGGTGAAGCCCGGCCAGCAAGTCATCAAGATCGTGCACGATGCACTGATCGAAATGCTGGGCGGAGACGGCGCGCCTGAAGCGCTGCGCATCGCGGGCGAGCCGCCGAACATCATTATGATGGCGGGCCTGCAGGGCTCGGGCAAAACCACCACCTCCGCCAAGATCGCGCTGCGCCTGACCAAGCAGGACAAGAAGCGCGTGCTGATGGCCTCGCTCGACACGCGCCGCCCCGCGGCGATGGAGCAGCTCTCCACGCTTGGCAAGCAGATCGGCGTCGATGTGCTGGCGATCGTGCCCGGCCAATCGCCGCAAGAGATCGCCAAGCGCGCCATGAGCACCGCGCGTTTGAGCGGGCATGACGTGCTCATCCTCGACACCGCGGGCCGCACCACGCTCGACGACGAGATGATGGATGAGGCGGACGCGATCGCGAAAATCGCCAAACCGCAAGAGATTCTGCTCGTCGGCGACAGCCTCACCGGCCAGGACGCGGTGGAAACCGCCAAGCGCTTTCACGCGCGCCTGGCGCTCACCGGCCTGGTGCTGACGCGCGCTGACGGCGACGGCCGCGGGGGCGCTGCGCTCTCGATGCGCGCGGTCACCGGGCTGCCGATTAAATTCCTGGGCGTTAGCGAACGCCCCGATGGGCTTGAGCCGTTCGACGCGCGCCGCGTGGCCGGGCGCATCCTCGGCCAGGGCGACATTGTCGGTCTCGTGGAGAAGGCGGTCGAGCAAGTCGATCGCGACGAGGCCGAGAAGCTCGCCAAGAAGATGGCCAAGGGCCGCTTCGATTTCGACGATATGGAAAAGCAGCTCGGCCAAGTGCTGCAAATCGGCGGCCTGAAGGGCGTCATGGGCATGTTGCCCGGCGCCCAGAAGATCAAGCAGCACATTAAAGACGAGCAATTGAACGATCGGCAGATCCACCGCCAGATCGGCATCATCCGCTCAATGACGAAAGCGGAACGGCAGAAGCCGGACCTGATCAACGGCCGCCGCCGCGCGCGCATCGCCAAGGGTGCGGGCGTGGAGGTCGTGGAGGTGAACCGCCTCCTCAAGATGCACCGCAACATGTCCGACATGGCCAAGGCCATGGGTAAGGGAAAGATGCCCTTCGGCATGGGCGGTTTTGGCGGCGGAGGGCCCAGCCCCGAGCAGCTTAAGCAGCTCGGCGCCGGTCGTCCTTTACCGGGATTAACTGCGCCCAAGGGCCTCCCCGGCCTGCCAGGCGGCCTGCCGGGGCTTCCCGGCGGCGACAAAAAAAGCTAAGAGTTCAAAGGAGAAGTACGGAAATGTCCCTTAAAATTCGCCTCGCCCGCGGCGGCGCCAAAAAGCGCCCTTTCTACTCAATCGTTGTGGCGGACGGCCGGAGCCCGCGCGACGGGCGTTTCATTGAGAAAGTCGGAACCTACAATCCTATATTGAAGGCCGACGATCCGGCTCGGGTCGTCCTGAAACTCGAACGGATTCAAGACTGGATGAAAAAGGGAGCCCAACCGACCGATCGCGTCGCGCGGTTCCTTGACCAGGCCGGCGTCCTGAAGCGCGAAGCCCGCAACAACCCCAACAAGGCCCAACCCGGCAAGAAGATGACGGAACGCGCAGAAGCGCGCGCCGCCGCTTCCGCCGCGCCCGAGGCCCCGGAGGCGTAAAGCCCTTGCCCACGAAGAAACCCGCCAAGCCGGCGGCGAAGCCCGCCGCTAAGGCCGTCAAGAAAGCCGCTCCCGCGCCCGCCGCCAAGAAGGCGGCGGCGGCTAAGCCGGCCGCGCGTCCGGTCAAAGCCAAGGCTGCGTCGCCCAAACCCGCGCCGAAGGCGCCGGCCAAGGCGGCCAAGCCGGTGAAACCCGCGCCCAAGGCGGCGGCGCCTAAACCCGCCCCGGCGGCGAAACCCGCAAAGCCTGTCCCGCCGCCCAAGCCGGCGAAGGCCGCGGCTGCGCCCAAGCCGGTTCCGCCCAAGGCCGAGCCCGCGCCGAAGCCCGCGCCCGCCCCGAAGGCGGCGAAGGCCAAGGCGGTGAAACCGCCCAAGCTCGCGCCCGTTGAGGCGGCGTTCGCCAAGCCCAAGCCCGCCAAACCGCTCGCGGTCGCAGCCGGGCGCGCAAGCCCAGTGGTCGCGGCGAACGGCGCGGCGCCTCTGCGCCCGCTGCCGCCGCCGAAGACGCTGGCCGCGCCGAAGCCCGTCGCGTCCGAGCCTGAATTGGTAGGCGAGTCGCAAGCCGTGCCTGCGTTCAAGGGCAAGACGACCGGCGCCAAAGGCATGGTGCTGGTGGGCGCCATCGCCGGCGCGTTCGGCGTCAAGGGCGAAGTCCGCATCCGCGCCTTTACTGAAAAGAAGGACGGCGTGATCGCCTACGGCCCGCTGCATGGCGAAGACGGCAAAGTGCTGCTGAAGCCGAAGAGCTGGCGCGAACTGAAAGACGGCGTGGCCGTGGTTGCTCCTGAAGTGAAAACCAAGGAGCAAGCCGACAAGATGCGCGGCGCGCGCCTCTATGTGCCCCGCGCCAATCTGCCGGCGACGGCGGAAGACGAGTTCTACATCGTCGATCTGCTCGGCTGCCGCGCCGAAGCGGTGGACGGCAAGGTGCTGGGCGAGATCGTGGCGGTGTGGAATTTCGGCGCCGGCGACATCATCGAATATCGCCCCCCGAACGGCGGCCCCAACGTGCGCATCACCTTCACGCGCGACAGCGCCCCGCTGGTGGACCTCGCCGGCAAACGCGTCGTGCTCGACCCGCCCGCGCCGGAGCCGGAACCGGTGGGCAAGTAAGGCTTGAGCGAACAGACTAGTTTGTCTAGTCTGTTCGCATGGCCACCTGGCAGCTCCAGACCGCGAAAGCGAAGCTCAGCGAACTTTTGCGCGCCGTCCGCGAGGAAGGCCCGCAAACGATCAGCGTGCGCGGAAAGGAAGAATTCGTCGTGGTGCGGAAGGAGCAAGCGCCCGAGCCGCACGGCGTCCTCAAAGCGCCGACCGCGCCCAAGACACTTTGGGAATTGTTTGAGCCCCTCCGTCGTAGCGGGCTCGGCGACGAACTTGCTAAGTCGATCGAAGAAGGGGCCGGCGAACTCAGGGGTGTGCGCGAGGATGGCGCCAAGTTCGATCGCGACGAGTGATGTATCTTGTCGATACCAACGTCGTCAGCGAACTCGCGAAACCGCGGCCCAATTCCAACGTCCAGCGTTGGGCCTCCGTCGAAATCGGAACGGCTTTTATAAGCGCCATGACCATCGGCGAAATCATTAAAGGCATCGAGCGCCTCGCGCCCGGCACGCGCCGGGCAACGCTTGAGGCGTGGCTCGGCACGCTGAGTTCGCAAGCATTCAAGGCGCGCCTCCTGCCCATTGATGAAATAATCGGCGCCGAATGGGGGCGCCTCTGTGTCGCCGCAAGACGCACCCTGCCTTGTGCGGACTCTCTGTTGGCCGCGACAGCACGCGTTCACAATCTCGTCGTGGCAACACGCAACGAGCGCGACTTCGCCGATTTCGGCGTGCGCGTCGTCAATCCCTGGCTCGCATGAGTTTCGCCGCCTCCATCATCACCCTCTTCCCGGAAGCGTTCCCCGGCACGCTCGGCGTTTCGCTGATTGGCAAAGCATTGCGCGAAGGCGCGTGGTCGCTCGACACGGTGGATCTGCGCGATTTTGGCGCGGGGCCGCACAAGAACGTGGATGATACCCCCGCCGGTGGCGGGGCCGGCATGGTGCTGCGCGCCGACACCACCGCCGCCGCAATCGACTCCATCCCGCGCAACGGGCGCCCGCTGATCTACCTCTCGCCGCGCGGCGAACAGCTTTCGCAGGCGATGGCGCAGGAATGGGCGGCTGGCCCTGGGCTCGTCCTGCTATGCGGGCGCTTTGAGGGGCTGGACGAGCGGGTGATCGAGGCGCGGGGCATGCGCGAGGTGGCGGTAGGCGAAGCCGTGCTGGCGGGCGGGGAAGCGGCGGCCCTGGTGCTGCTGGAAGCCTGCGTGCGGCTACTGCCGGGCGTTCTGGGCAATGACGCGTCTATCGTGGAGGAAAGCTTCGCCGACGGCCTCTTGGAGCACCCCCAATACACCCGGCCCCGCGAGTGGGAGGGGCGCCCCATCCCGGACGTCTTGCTCTCAGGCGATCACGCGAGGATCGAGGCTTGGCGCAAGGCGGAGCGGGAACGCATCACAAAGGCCCGCAAACGGCGGGACTAGGCCCTCGACAAGCCCTCCCGGCTCCCTTATACGCCCCGCTTCGGTTTTCTTGAGGAGGGTGCGGGCGGCCGCGCCCCCTGGTGTGCCTATGAACCTGATCCAAACGCTCGAACAAGAAGAAATCGCCCGCATCACCAAGGGCAAGACCATCCCCTCCTTCGATCCGGGCGACACGCTGCGCGTGAACGTGAAGATCAAGGAAGGCGAGCGCGAGCGCGTGCAGGCTTATGAAGGCCTGTGCATCGCCCGTTCGGGCGCGGGCCTCAACGCCAATTTCACCGTGCGCAAGATCAGCTTCGGCGAAGGCGTGGAGCGCGTGTTCCCGCTGTTCTCGCCGACCGTGGACTCGATCGAGGTCGTGCGCCGCGGCAAGGTGCGCCGCGCGAAGCTCTATTATCTGCGCGATCGCCGCGGCAAGTCGGCCCGCATCGCCGAACGCGCCGGCGGCGCCCGTGAAGACGATTACGTCGGCGAAGCCGAAACGACGGAAGCGGCCGAGTAATCGCCCCGACCTCGCTGTATTTCTAAAGCCCCGCGGCGACCCCGCGGGGCTTTCTCGTTCTTGACCTCGGCGCGTTCGGCGCTCACCTGACTTCGCAACGAATGCCCGCGCCAAAGCCCCCCGCCTCCGATGTCGAGATCCTCACGCTCGGCTGCCGGCTGAACGCTTATGAAAGCGAAGCCATGCGCGCGCTGGCGGGCGAAGCGGCGCTGAAGAATGCGGTGATCGTGAACACGTGCGCGGTGACGGGCGAAGCCGTGCGCCAGGCGCGCCAAACCATCCGCCGCGCGCGGCGCGAGCGCCCGGATGCGGAAATCATCGTCACTGGCTGCGCCGCGCAAATCGATCCGCAAAGCTTTGCGGCCATGCCTGAAGTTTCGCGCGTGCTCGGCAATTCCGAGAAGATGCGCGCGGAAAGCTTCGCCCCGGCGGAACACGCCCGCGTCAGCGTTTCAGACATCATGCAGGTTCGCGAAACCGCGAACCATCTGATCGACGGCTATGCCGAGCGCACGCGCGCTTATGTGCAAGTTCAGAACGGGTGCGATCATCGCTGCACCTTCTGCATCATCCCTTACGGACGCGGGAATTCGCGCTCGGCGCCGGCGGGCGATGTGGTGGCGCAAATCCAGCGCCTCGTCTCCAACGGCGCCCCCGAGATCGTGCTGACCGGTGTTGATCTCACCTCCTGGGGCGCGGACCTGCCGGGCGCGCCGCAACTCGGCAATCTGGTGCAGCGCATTTTGAAGCTCGTGCCTGAACTTAAGTTGCTGCGCCTCTCCTCGCTCGATGCGATCGAGATGGATGAAACGCTGTTTGAGCTGGTGACGACGAATGCGCGCATCGCGCCCTATCTGCACCTCTCGCTGCAACACGGCGACGATTTGATCCTGAAGCGCATGAAGCGCCGCCATTCACGCGCGCAGGCGATTGCGCTTTGCCGGCGCGTGAAGGCCGCGCGGCCAGAGATCGCGCTGGGCGCGGATTTGATCGCGGGATTTCCAACTGAGACGGAGGACGCCTTCGCCAACACGCTTTCGCTGATTGAAGAATGCGGCCTGGCGTTCGTGCACGCTTTCCCGTTCAGCCCGCGCGCCGGCACGCCGGCGGCGCGCATGCCGCAACTTGATCGCGCAATCGTCAAGCAACGCGCCGCGCGCTTGCGCGAAGCCGGCGCGGCCGCGCTGGCGCGCCATCTGCAAAGCTGGGTGGGCCGGGAAGCGGAAGCGCTGATCGAGCGCGAAGGGTTCGCGCGGCTGCCGGATTTTACCGCGGTGCATCTTGGACCGCCGGCGCCCGCGCCCGCCAACGCCGGCGCTGGCCGGCGAGACGCCGGCGGGCCAAGCGTGCGCCTGCGTTTCACCGCCCATGACGGGGCGCATTTGATTGGCGCGGCCGCATGATCTGGGGGCTGTTCGACAAAAAGAAAAAGCCGGAGACCGAGCAGGCCGAAAAGAAGGGCCTGTTCGACGGGCTGCTTAAATCGTCCAACAAATTGGCCGACGGCGTGGCCGCCATCTTCACCAAGGAGAAGCTGGACGCCGCCGCTGTCAGCGAGCTGGAAGACGCGCTGATCGGTTCGGACATGGGCGCGCCCGCCGCCGCGCGCATCGCCGCGGCGCTGACTGATCAGCGCTTCAGCAAGGAGAACGCCGCCGCCGAAGCGCGCGAGGCGCTGGCCGCCGAAGTCGCGCGCATTTTGAAACCGCGCGAAGCGCAGCTCGACCTCTCCGCCGGACCCAAGCCGCGCATCGTGCTGGTGATCGGGGTCAACGGCTCCGGCAAGACCACCACGATCGGCAAGCTTTCAAAACGCCTGAGCGAGTCAGGCGCCAAGGTCGTCATCGGCGCGGCCGATACGTTCCGCGCGGCGGCGATCGAACAGCTTGAGGTGTGGGCCAGCCGTGCTGGCGCGCGCTTCATCGGCGCCAAGCAAGGCGCGGACGCCGCGGGCGTCGCATACGAAACCGCCGCGCGCGCGAAGGCTGACGGCGCGGATGTCGCGCTGATCGATACCGCTGGGCGCCTGCAAAACAAATCCGAGCTGATGGCCGAGCTCTCGAAAATCGTGCGCTCGATCCGCAAAGTGGATGAGGATGCGCCCCACGAGGTGCTGTTGGTGCTGGACGCCACGGTGGGGCAAAATGCGCTGAGCCAAGTGGAAAGCTTCCGCGCCGTGGTGGAGATCACCGGCTTGGTGATGACGAAGCTCGACGGCACCGCCAAGGGCGGCGTGCTGGTGGCGCTGGCGCAGCGCCACGCCATCCCGATCCATTTCATCGGCGTGGGCGAAAAGGCTGAGGATCTGCAGAGCTTCGACGCGCAAAGCTTCGCGCGCGCGCTGGTGGGGCTGAGCTGATCTTGGACCGCCGGCGTCCTCGCCGGCAATCGCTCTTTCTTGCACGCGCAACGCGAACGGAAAAATCGCATGCCGGCGAGGACGCCGGCGGTCCAAGAGGCGTCAGCGCACCGCGCGCACCGGGACCGCGATGTTGCAAACGCCGAGGCGGTTCACGGGATTGGCCGAGAAGAACGAATCCCGCCGCGTGCGGCGCGAATCCACAAGGCGCGCCCAGGTCGCGCTATCGGTGCGCAGAGTTTCGAGATTGGCGCGCTCGCTTGCCGGCACGTCGGCGCCGAGCCGTACGGTGTGGATCGGGCTGCGCTCCCCCGCTGTTTCGTAGAAGCCGAGCGCGCCTGTGCCGCGCTTCATGGTGGAAAGAATCTCCATGCCCTGCACGATGCGGCCGACGAGTGTGATGTTGCGATCCAGATTGCGCGGCATCTGGCTGTTCACCGCGTAGAGCGAGCCGCCATTGCCGCTGTCGAGCCCATCGCCGCGGCCTGAGCCCACCATGGCGTAGCAATGCACCAGCCACGTCTCATCGCCCGCGCGCGCGGCGGGGAAGCCGTGGCTGAAGCCCACCTGCGGCGCGTAGGTGTCGGGATCGGGCAGCGGCGTGAATTCGACGCTGCGCGAAGGCCGCGTGATTTCATGCGCCACGGTTTCAGCGCCTTCGCCCAGCGGGGCGGGATCGTCGTCGGCCCGGCCCCATTGGACGACGTAATTATCCTGCGACCGCAGGATGGCGGAATTGTCGAAATAGCCCGCCCGCGTCAGCGCGCGGATGTTGGCGGCGTGGTTGGGCGCGAAATGCGGCGCGAGTTCCAAGATCACGCGGCCTTGGGGCAGCTCCATGTAGAGCGTGTTCTCGGGATCGAGCGGGCGCCAATCGGCGGGCGGCGATTGATCGAGGATTTCTTGCGGCGAGAGCACGGGTGCGCCCTGCCCCGGCGCCTCATCGGCCGGCGCGCTCGCGCACGCCGCCAGCGCCATCGCCGTCAAAATTGCCGCAGCCCGCATGCGTTCCTCCCGAATTGCGCCCCAATCCAGCCAGGGAAAGCAACGCAGCGCAACCCGCTGGCGCGGCCCCTCAAGATCAGCGTATCAGGGCGCCATGAACGAAACTCCCGCCACCGCCGCCCCAAAGCCCCGCAGCGCCACAGACAGCGCCGGCCAGCTTTGGATCGATTTTGGGCCGGTCCTCGTCTTCGTCGTCTCCTACAACGTGCTGAACCGCATCGAAGCCACGAAAGCGGACGCAATCTATCTGGCGATCGGGCTGTTCATCGCCTCCACGCTCGCCGCGATCGGCTGGTGCAAGCTGAAGCGCGGCAAGATTCCGCCGGTGCTGCTGGTGACGGGCGTGCTGGTGACGCTGTTCGGCGGGCTGACCATCCTGCTGCACGATCCGAAGATCATTCAGATCAAGTTCACCGTTACATTTCTGTTTTACGCTGCCGCCATCCTGGTCTCGGTGCTGATCAAGCAGAACGTGTGGAAGCTGCTGTTTCGCCACGTCTTCAATCTGCCGGATCGGATTTGGACGGTGCTGGCGCTGCGCTGGGCGGCGTTTTACGTGCTGGTCGCGCTCGTCAACGAGGTGCTGCGCTACAATTTCAACGAGGCGAACGGCAATTTCGACGTCTGGCTCAACGTGCGCACGGCGCTGACGTATCCCGCTTTCATTCTCTTCGCGCTGATCAACACGCCGATCGTGCTGAAGCACCATCGCGAAGACGGCGACGCCGAGCCCGCGGAAACGGCGGCGGCGGAGAAATCTTGAGCCTTGCGCCGCTTGTCACACAGTTTTCGTCTGAATTTCGCCTTTCTGGGGTATCACGCTCGGCGTCATGATTGATTGGCCCCGCTTGAACGCTAAGCTCCGCGCGCGTTCAGGGGCGGGCGATGGGGCGGGACATGTCGGACCAGGCTGACGCTGGCCCCTATCGGCTGGCGCATTCGCCCAGCCATCTGCTGCACCGCGCCGAGCAATTGGCCGCCGATCGCTTCGCGCACCTTGTGGGCGGGGAGATCACTTTGCGCCAGTTCGCGGTGCTCGCCGCGATCGCGCAAAAGCCGGGCTTGCGCCAAAGCGACCTCGTGCGCGAAACCGGGATCGATCGCTCCACCCTCGCCGACATGCTGACGCGGATGCAAAGGCGCGGCTGGATCACGCGCGCCGCGCACGCGCTTGATCAGCGCGCGCAATCGGTATCGCTTGCGCACGCGGGCGCGGCGATCCTCGCCAGCGCCACCAAGCATGCGCGCGCGGCGGATGCGGCGATCCTCGACGCGCTACCGCGCACCAAGCGCAAGCCCTTCCTCAATCTGCTGACCAAGCTGGCGGCGTATGCCGATGAAACGGCGGCGAAAGCCGAACGCGACGCCAAGCGCGACGCCAAACGCCAAGCCAAGCAGCGCGTCAAAGCCCAAGCGGCGGCGAAGGCGAAAACGCGCGCCAAGCACAAGCGCCCGACCGGCGCGCGCAGCGCCGATTAGGGCCTGAGCGCCGGCTCTATGATTTCGCGCACCTCGCGTTCGGTGAGCGGGCCGCGATGGACGGCGCGTACGTTTCCATCGGCGCCGATCACGAAGGTTTCCGGCACGCCGGCGAGGCCAAGCTCAAGCCCAAAGCGGCCGTCAGGGTCAAGCGCCACGGCGCTGAACGGATTGCCGAGTTCGTTGAGAAAGCGCGCGGCGTTTTCGGGGCGATCCTTGTAGGCAACGCCCACGATCTCCACCCCGCGCGCTTGCAACGCCATTAATTGCGGATGCTCGGCCCGGCAGGGGCCGCACCAGGAGGCGAACAGATTGATCACGTAAGCGCGCCCCGCGCGCGCTTGCCCCGTCACGGGTTCGCCCCCGCCTAAAGCTTCAAGCGCGTAAGCCGGCGCGGGGCGGCCGATCAGGCCGGCGGAAAACGTCTCGCGCTCGCCCCCGCGCAGCAGCAGAAACGCGCCGACCAGCACCAGCACGCCAAGCGCGATCAGCGGCGCGAAGGCGGCCCAGCGATTCATAAGCGGTCCAGCTTGCGCGCCTCGCGCGCCCAATGGCGCGCGCGCAGCAGCACTACCGCGATCAGCGCGGCGAACGATGCGCCCATCAGCGCATAGGACGCCCACACGAAAGGCCAGCCGCCTTCAATCATGGCGCGCCGGCGCGCTGACGCGCCGCCTCCACGCGCCGACGCTGGATCGCGGCGCGCATATTGGTGAGCGTGAGGCCGGCGAACAGGCACAGAAACCCGCCCGCCATCGTGAACAGCGGGCCCATCATGGAAGGATGGATCGCCGAGCCGCCGCTGCGCAGAATCGAAGCGGGCTGATGCAGCGTGCTCCACCAATCGACGGAGAATTTCACGATCGGCAAATTCACAAGGCCAGCGAGGCAAAGAATGGCCGCAAGGCGCGCGGCCTTTTCTTCATCCTCGATCGCGGCCCAAAGCGCGATATAGCCGAGATAGGTGATAAACAGCACAAGCATGGACGTCATCCGCCCATCCCATTCCCACCACGTGCCCCAAGTCGGCGCGCCCCAGAGCGAGCCGGTGATGAGGCAGAGCCCCGCGAACACCGCCCCTATCGGCGCCGCCGCGCGCGCGGCGACATCCGCCAGCACGTGGCGCCACACAAGGCTGACAAAGCTCACCGCGCCCATGAACGCGTAAACGCCGAGCGACCACCAGGCGGCGGGAACGTGCACGTACATGATGCGGACGGTTTCGCCCTGCTGGTAATCCGCCGGCGAATAAAACAGCGCCCATGGCGCCCCGAGTGCGAACAGCGCCAACGCCGCGAGGAGAAACAGCGGCGCGGCCCAGGCCGAAAAGCCCATGAAGCGGGCCGGGTTGGAGAGGTAATTCAGCATGCGGGCGTCAGGTTTCAGGTGTCAGGCGTCGGCGATCAAGGCAATTGGGCATCGTGACGCCTATTCCGCTTGCAGCCGGAGCGCCGCCGCCGCTGCGATCGGCCCCAGGGCGGCCGCGCCCAGCGCGCATCCGGCGAGGATCGCGAACGCGGCGGCGACATCCTCCCCACCCGCCACCGCCGCGCCGAAAATGATTGGCGGGGCGAAGAACGGCAGCACGATAAGCGCGATCAACACCCCGCCCCGGCGCACGCCCGCGGTCACCGCCGCGCCGACGAGGCCCACGCCGATAAACGCCAGCGCCCCCAGCGCGACGCTGGCGGCGATCAGCGGAACCTGCGCGGGCGCCGCTTGCAGCGCGATCGCGGCCGGCATGGCGGCGAGCGCCAGCGGCAACCCCACCGCGCACCAAAGCGCCGCGCCCTTAGCCAGCACGATCGCTTCCAGCGGGGCTGGCGAAAGCAGCATCTGCTCCAGCGAGCCATCTTCGAGATCGGCCTGAAACAAGCGCTCCAGCGTCATCAGCACGGCGAGCGCGGCGGCGATCCACAGAAGCGGCGGGCCCGCGCTTTCCAGCAGCGTGCGCTCAGGCCCCATCGCCAGCGGCACGAGCAAGGTTGCGCCAAAAAAGAAGCCCAGCGGCGCGATGGCGCCGGCGCCGCCGGCCCACATCAGCGCGAAATCGCGCCGGAAGCTTGCGCCGATTGCGCTCATGGCGTGCTCAACGCCACGGTTTGCGCGGGCGACGGCCCCAGCGGCTCATGCACCGCCGCGAGCACGAGCCCGCCTTGCGCGCGGTGGGAAGCGATCAATTCAATGATGAGTTCGCGCCCCTGCGCGTCGAGGCCGGCGGCGGGCTCGTCCAGCAGCCAGATCGGGCGATTGGCGATCAGCAAGCGCGCCAGGGCGAGGCGGCGCGCCTGCCCCTGGCTCAGCACGCGCGCGGGCAGGTCGCGCTGGCGCGAAAGGCCCAGACAATCCAGCGCAAATTGCTCGCCGCCGGGGGCGGCGAACAAGCCGGCCCAATAGCGCAAATGCGCCCAGACGCTGGACGCGCCCTTCAAGCCGTTTTGGTGGGCCACGTAATGCAGCGCCAGCGCGCGCTCCTCATGGCCGCGCACCTGGATTCGCCCCGCGCGCGGGCTCAGGAAGCCGGCGACGGCGCGCAGAAGGCTGGTTTTTCCTGCGCCATTGGCGCCGCGCAGCTCGATATAATCGCCCGCGCCAGCCTCGAAGCTCAGATTCTCGAACAGCACGCGGTCGCCGCGCGCCAGCGTCAGCGCCGCGACCTCCAGGGAGGGTTTGTCTGGAAATGGTCCGGCGGCGCTCATAATCCCGCCTTCGCTTCTAGAAAGAGTTGCAAGCGCCGCCAAGGCGGGCCTTGGTGGACGTGCGGAGGGAAACATGCGTCGGATCGTTGCGGCCCTGATGTTGGCTGGCCTGCTGGCCGCGTGCGGCGCGGACCAGATGCAGAGCGCGCCCAGCGAAGCCGCTCAAGGCGGTGCGGTGGGCGCGTATGGCCGGGCGGACATGGATGTCGCCGCCGAAGAGGCCGCCACCCCTGCCCCGCCGCCCGCGCCGGGCCAAACGGCCAGCCAGCCCGCAGGCCCCGCCCCAACACTCTATCTGGCCTACACCTACGCGATGGGGTTTGAGGTCCCCTCCGAACGGCTCGACCCGCTGATGGCCGCGCACATGCAAACTTGCGTCGATGCAGGCCCGCGGCTTTGCCAAGTGATCAACTCAAGCCGCAGCGGCGACCCGCAAAGCTACATGCAAGGCAATCTGAGCCTGCGCGGCGAGCCGACCTGGCTGCGCACGTACATGGCCGGCATGGAGGCGCAGGTGGACGCCGCCGGCGGGCGCATCACGGGCCAATCCACCGGCACGGAAGACCTGACCCGCGCCATCGTCGACACCGAAGCGCGCCTGCGCGCTTTGACCGCGCTGCGCGATCGGCTGCAGGAACTGCTGCGTTCGCGCCCAGGCCGGCTGGCCGATCTTTTGGAGGTGGAGCGTGAATTGGCCCGCGTGCAGGGCGAGATCGACTCCATCCAATCCAACCTCGCCGTGATGCGCACGCGCGTGGCGATGAGCGAGCTTAATCTGAGCTACCAATCCGCGCCGCGCTCGCTGGGCAGCGACACCTTCCGCCCTTTGCGCGAAGCGTTCGCCAGTTTCCTGGGCATCATCGTGGGCGTGTTCGCGGCGATGGTGGTGTTCGTGGCCGGGCTGATCCCGTTCGTGATCGTGGGCGTTCCGCTTGCATGGGTGTTGCTGCGCTGGCGCAAGCGGCGCGGCGGGCGGTTTTTCAGCCGCGCGAGCACGCCGCCCGCCCCGCCGCCGGGCAGTTAGGAATCGTTCGCAAACAAAGGCGCAGCGCCTCAATTGCGCGTTCACAGAACGGCGCTACATAAGCCTTGCCGCGCGCCGGTTTGATTCCGGATTTGGGGCGCTCCCCAACGCGTTTGCATCTCTGAAGCTTTTGAGCCGGATGCAGTCCCATGCCTTCTTTAAACTCGTTCAACGCCCGCACCACGCTTAGCGCAGGCGGCAAGACCTTCACCTATTTCGATCTCAGCAAGGCCGCCCAAAACGGCCTCGGCGATATTTCCAAGCTGCCGCTTTCGCTGAAAGTGCTGCTGGAAAATCTGCTGCGCACCGAAGACGGCGTGGCGGTGAAGAAAGCCGACATCCTGGCCATGACCTCATGGCTGGTGAACAAGGGCAAGAACGAGGTCGAGATCGCCTTCACGCCCGCACGCGTGCTGATGCAGGATTTCACCGGCGTGCCGGCGGTGGTGGATTTGGCCGCAATGCGCGACGCCGCCGCCAAGCTGGGCGCCGATCCCGAACGCATCAATCCGCTGGTGCCGGTCGATCTGGTCATCGACCACTCGGTGATGGTGGATCACTTCGCCAGCGCGAGCGCGTTTGGGCTGAACGTCGAGCTGGAATACGAACGCAACGCCGAGCGCTACCAATTCCTGCGCTGGGGCCAAGGCGCGTTTCAGGATTTCCGCGTGGTGCCGCCCGGCACCGGCATCTGCCACCAGGTGAACCTCGAATATC
>CAZWQS010000040.1:0-18223 GCA_964635925.1 uncultured Terricaulis sp.
TGCTCGAACTTTCCCGCCAGCGCCGCCGCACCGGCGTGCTGGAAGGCACCAGCCATGTTTGCCCACATTGCCAAGGCGCGGGGCGGGTTCGTTCAGTGGAATCGGCCGCGCTCGCCCTGCTGCGCGCGCTCGACGACGCTGCCGCCCGCCAGCGCGGACACGCTATCGAGGTGCGCGCCGCCACGGATGTGGCGCTTTACCTGCTGAACGAAAAGCGCGCTGCGCTTGGCGCGCTGGAAGCGGGCCGCGGCGTGCGCGTGCGCATTCTGGCCAGCGCGGGGCTCACCCCGCCCGATTTCGAGATCAACGTCTCCAGCGAAACCTTCGCCGACGACATTCCCGAGCCGGAAGCGCGTGCGCCGCAGCGCCGCGAAGCGGCAGTCGAGGAAGAACCGGAAATCGCCGATGAGGTTGAGGAGGAAGAAGAGGAAGAAGCCGACGCCGAAGCTGAGCGCCTCCCGCTCGCGGACGCGGAATCCGACGAAGACAGCCGTCGTCGTCGTCGTCGCGGCCGTCGCGGCGGGCGCAAGCGCCGCGAGGACGGCGACACGCCCGCAGCGCCGCGCGAGCCGCGCCCCGAAGCCGCCGCCGATGCACAACACGAGGAGCGTAATGGCCGCCGCCGCCGTCGTCGCGGGCGCGGTCGCGGCGGGCGGCGCACCTATGAGGTCGATGGCGGCGAATGGCTGGATTTCGTCGGCGGCGATCTGAAGCATCTCTCGCCGCGCCCGGAACGGCGCCCGCAGGCGCCGGTTGAGAACGAGACGGTGGTGGAAGCGGTTACGCCGCCCGAACCCACGCCCGCGCCGGAATCGGTCATTGAGCGCCGCCCCCAGCCTGTCGCGGAGATCATCCGCGAGCCGGTGATGGAACCAGCGGCGGAGCAGGCGCCCGTTATGGCCGCCGCGATGGAGCAAGGCCCGGACTACGAGCCCGATCAGGAGCGGCGCGACAAGTTCTTCTCGCGCCTCTCGCGTTGGGCGAAAAAGTAGCGGGAGCCTTGCTCCCGCCTCAAACCGGGGCTTCAAAAGGCCTGGACACGCCGGCAAGCAAGGAGCGGGCATGACGGCCTTCACCCATTCGTTCGCGGCGATCGCGCGCAGCGCCCTTGGCGCGTGCGCGGCGCTCTTGGCGCTCGCCTTGACGAGCGCGCCGGCCGCCGCGCAGGGCCTTATCCGCGACGCCGAAATCGAAGACACGCTGCGTGTCTACACCACGCCCCTGCTCGAAGCCGCGGGCCTCAACCCCGATGACGTGAGCCTCTACATCGTCGGCGATAATTCGCTGAACGCATTTGTCGCGGGCGGGCAGAACATCTTTGTGCACACCGGCCTCATCCTGGCGGCCGACAATCCGAACGAATTGATCGGCGTGCTCGCGCACGAAACCGGCCACATCGCCGGCGGGCATTTGGCGCGCCAGCGCGAGGCCGTGAACAAATCCATGCGCACCGCGCTCATTTCGATTGGGCTTGGCCTCCTGGCCATCGCCAGCGGCGCGCCGGACGCGGGCGCGGTGCTGATGGCGAGTTCACAGAATTTCGCCATGGGCAATATGGTGCGCCACACCCAAGTTCAAGAAAGCGCGGCCGATCAAGCCGCGCTCGATTATCTCACGCGCACCGGGCAAAGCCCGCGCGGCTTGATTGATTTCTTCAACGAGAATGTGCGCCCGTACGAGTTCATGATCCGGCGCATCCCGCCCTATCTCATGACCCACCCGTTCAGCTCCGATCGCGTCGAGGCGCTGCGCCAGCGCGTGCAGGGCAGCCCGCTCTATGACACGCCGGATTCGCCCGATTTCGTGCGCCGCTTCGAATTCATGCAGGCCAAGCTGGTGGGCTTTATTCAGAGCCAGGGTGAAACGCTGGCGCGCTATCCGCTTTCGGACACATCGCAGCCGGCGCGCTATGCGCGGGCGGTGGCGTATTATCGCGTCTCCGATCTGCCGCGCGCGCGCCAGGAGATGAACGCGCTCATGAGTGAAGATCCCAACAATCCCTATTTCCAGGAATTGATGGGACAGATCCTGTTTGAGAACGGCCGCGCCGAAGAGGCCCTGCCCTACAATCGCCGCGCGCTTGAACTCGCGCCGGGCGAGCCGCTGCTGCAAGTGGCGCTGGCGCGCGCGATGATCGCCGCCGAAGGCCGCGCCGGCGCGGACGCGGCGATCCCGCTGCTGCAAGCGGCCATCGATGCGGAGAGCGACAACGCTTATGCGTGGCGCGAACTGGCCGCCGCGCGCGAATTGCGCGGGGAGCGCTCGCTGGCGGAACTCGCCTCGGCGGAACTCAATTTCTCGGTCGGCAATTACCCCGCCGCCATGAGCTTCGCCGAACGCGCGCGTCGCTCGCTGCCGCGCAACACGCCGTCATTTCAGCGCGCCACCGACATCGTGACCTTCGCCAGCGCCGAAATCCGCGAGCGCCAGCCCCAGCAAGGGCGACGCCGCGGCGCCGTGCAGGCGGGCGCACACGCCCACTGAACTTGCCCCGGCGCTTGAAAGCCGCCATGACCGGGCGACCCACATGGAGGCCATCGATCGTGCGCGCCGTTCTGATTTCCCTTCTTGCGCTGTTCGCGCTCGCGCCGGCGGCCGCCGCGCAAAGCTTCAACGCCCAGGAGCAAGCTGAAATCCGGGCCATCGTGCGCGAATATCTGGTGCGCAATCCCGACGTGCTGCGCGAGGCGCTGGATTCGCTGGAGGCGCGCGTCTCGGAAGAGCGTTGGGAGATCGTGCGCACGGATCGGCGCGATTTCTCCATCGGCCCGGCGGATGCGCCGATCGTGATCGTCGAATTCTTCGATTATCGCTGCACGTATTGCCATGCCGCGCTTGAATGGGTGAGCCGCACCATGCGCGCGCGTAACGACGTGCGCTTTGTGTTCAAGGAATTGCCGATCCTTTCCGAACAATCGTTCGAAGCCTCGCAAGCCTCGCTGGCGGCGCTGCCGCAGGGGCGCTATTGGCAATTCCACCGCGCCATGATGGGCTTCCGCGGCGATCTGACGTCCGAGCGCATCGATGAGCTGGCGCGTCAGGCGGGCGTCGACGTCACGCGCATGCGCCGGGCGATGTCAAACGCCGACATCACCACCCACCTGCAGGACAACCGCGCCCGCGCCATGGATTATCAGATCAACGGCACGCCTGGCTTCATCATCAATGGCGAACTGATCCCCGGCTTTGACGAAGCGCGCCTCGACGCGCGCGTGCGCCAAGCCGCCAGCGAAGCGCGCACGCGCCGTACGGCGCAGCGTTAGATCGCACCGGTCGCGCTCGCCCAGATCAACCGCGCCTGACGCACGAGCAGCGGCCTCTCCGCGCGCCCGCGCTCAAGCGCGCGCAAATAGCCAGGCGTGAGCGCCACGTAACCGAAGGCGGGAAAGGCCGGCGCAGGCAGCGCCCGCGCGAGCGGCTTGGCGGCCGCGTAAGCCGCGCACGCGCGCGTTTGCAGTTCTTCCAGGCGGGTGCCTTTGGGCAGCAAGGTACGCCCGCGCAATTGCCAATGGCCCGCGGCGCGCAACAAACCTGCAAAGCCCCAGGTGCGCCCCGCCTCGCGCACGAAAGCGCCATGCGCGGCCGCCGCCACGCCGCAGGCTTCAATGGCGCACGCAATCAGCGGACCCGCGGTGGCGTCGATATACGTTTCCAAATCCGCCCAGCGCGCAAACGGCGCCGCCTCCAAATCCGCCGCGCGCGCATCGACCAAGCCTTGCAGGGCATGCGCCGCGCCGGGCGCCGCCGCGTGCAGCGCGACAAGCGCGGGGTGGCCGCGCGGCGCGCCGCCTTGGGCGATCTCTTCCAACCCATCGCGCCACCATTTCAGGCGGATGAGCCCCAGGCCTGGCTCGCGCGCCGCCTCGGCGGCATGCGCGATTTCGTAATTGACGGCGTAGAGCGCCAACAAGCGCGCGCGCGCATCCTCTGGCGCGAAACGGCTCGCCAGCCAGCGGTCTTCATCGACGCGACGAACAAGATCGGAGAGATCACGCATCTGGTTAGGTGATGGGGATTGGCGCAAGCGCGTCCGCCTGGCCCAATCCCTCATCCCTAGAACAACGTGCTCGCGCCCGTCATCGCCACCAGCATGGGCGCGGAGAGGAACGTGTTGGTGCGCGAGAACAGCATCGCCGTTTTGCCGGCCGCGCCTTTGGCGGCGGCGTCGAGATCGGGATAGCGATTGTTGATGTTAAGCGCCTTCCGCTGGTTCGGCCAGATGATGAACCACACATTGAACCACATGATGATCGCCAGCCACATGCCGACGCCGATCAGGATATGCTTCGATACGGCGAAGCTTGGATCATCGACCGCGCCCAGCGTCAGCGCTTGAAGCAAATAGCCTTGGTTCCACGCCAGCAGCAGGCCTGTGATCAACGTCGCCATCGCGCCCCAGCGAAACCAGAACAACGCCGCCGGCGCGATCACCTTGCCGATCGCGGGGGCGCGCGCCTCCTCCGGGATTTTCGGCATGTTCGGGATTTGCACGAAGTTGAAATAATAGAGCAGCCCGATCCACATCACGCCTGAAAGCACATGCAGCCAGCGCAGCGCGCTTTCCCAGAAAGCGCTGTCGGCGAACGTGTAGCCCGCCACGCCCATGGCGAAATAGATCAGAACCAGCGCGCCGACGGCCAATGTCGTCCACGCCACGTAGCGGATATTGCTCAGAAACCAGGCCATGCCATTCCTCCCGACCGCCGATGACGCGGGAGGAACGGCTTGACGCCGCCCGGGTCAGCCCGCGGGTTGCGGGGCGCCCGCGCCCTTTTCCGGTTCGCCCCGGCCACGCTTGACGCCCCAGATGATGATCGCGGGCGCGGCGACGTAGACTGACGAATACGTGCCCACGACAATGCCGAAAAGCATGGCGATCGCGAAGCCCGAAAGCGCCTCGCCGCCCAAATAATAGAGCACCGCAAGCGCCATCAACGCGGTCACGCCGGTCATGATCGTGCGCGACAATGTTTCGTTGATGGAAAGATCGACCACCTCGCCCAGCGGCATCTTCTTATACTTGCGCAGGTTCTCGCGCAGGCGGTCGAACACCACGACGGTGTCGTTGATGCCGTAGCCGATAATGGTGAGCAGCGCCGCGATGATGGTGAGCGTGAATTCCATGCGCAGCACGGAGAAGAGACCCAGCGTCAAGATCACGTCGTGGAACAGGCCAAGGATCGCGCCCACGCCGAACTGCCACTCAAACCGAAACCAGATGTAAACCAGCATCAGCGCGATCGCGAGGCCGAGCGCCGTCAGGCCGCCGGAGAACAATTCCTCCGACACCTGCGCGCTGACAGATTCCGTGCGGTCGATGGTTACGCCGGGCGCTTGTGCTGCGAGCGCCTCTCTCGCGCGCGTGATATCTGCGTCGGCGCCCGCGTCGGTGATCTCGAAACGCACCAGCGCATTGGTTTCCGCGCCAAACGCCTGCACTTGCACGTCGCCAAGATCCAGCCCGCCGATGATTCCGCGGATTTGCGCCAGATCGATCGGTTGATCCGAACGCAATTCGAGCAGCGTGCCGCCCTTGAAATCGACGCCCAGATTGAAGCCTTCGCTCAGCACGTGCGCGGCCTTGTGGCCGAACGAGCCTTCAACCTCGTTGTAGAGATCGATCGGATTTGAGCGGAAGCCGGCCGTCACCATCGAGACGAGGCTAGCGATGATCAGCAGCGTGGAAATGACGCCCATGACGCCCGCAACGCTCACGAACTTGAAATTCGTGCGCTCGGGCAGATAGCGGATCAGCGGGAATCGCATGGGGGCGTCCTCAAATCGGCAGTTTCTTGGGGCGCGTCAGGCGGAACCACCAAGCGATCAAAATTTGCGAAATCAGCACCGCGGTGAACACCGAGGTGATGACGCCGATCGACAGCGTCCAGGCGAAGCCCCGCACGGGGCCCGCGCCGAACTGGAACAGGATGAGCGCGGCGAGGATGGTCGTCAGGTTGGCGTCGATAATCGCCACCATGGCTTTTCCAAAACCCGCGTCGATGGCGATGGCCGGCAATCGGCCGGCCTTTTGCTCATCGCGCATGCGCTCATAGATCAGCACGTTGGCGTCGACAGCCATGGCCAACGTCAAAATGAGGCCGGCGATGCCGGGCAG
Organism: uncultured Terricaulis sp.; assembly: GCA_964635925.1. Lineage (GTDB taxonomy): Bacteria > Pseudomonadota > Alphaproteobacteria > Caulobacterales > Aquidulcibacteraceae > Vitreimonas. The sequence goes on from CAZWQS010000040.1 coordinate 6,116, forward strand.
CGTCAGCGCCGCGCCGATCATCGACATCGACGCCAGGATCAGCACGCCGTTCACGGCCAGCGCCACGCAAGCGAAGACGCCGAAGAGGCCGTAGGCCAGCACCATGAACAAGAACACGCCGATGCCGGAAAGAATGCCGGCCTCGACGCCCGCATCGATCGCATCCTGGCCGAGGCCAGGCCCCACCGCGCGCTGCTCGATCACCGTGAGCGGCGCAGGCAGCGCGCCCGCGCGCAGCATGACCGCGAGATCGGAGGCCGACTTGGCGTTGAAATTGCCGCTGATTTGGCCCGAGCCGCCGCAAATCGGCTCGTTGATGCGCGGGGCGGTCAACACCTGATTGTCCAGCAGGATAGCGAAACGCTGGCCGGTATATTGGCGCGTGATGGCGCAGAACTGGCGCGTGCCTTGGCTGTCCAATTGGAAGCTCAGCACGATCTGGTTGGTTTGCGGGTCTTGCGAAGGCTGCGCGCGCGTCAGCCGCTCGCCGGTGAAGCGCGGGCGGCGCTCAACCAGCTCTGGCGCATCGCCGATGCCGGGATAAGGCTGAACATACATCGCGCCGGCGGGAACGCGGCCCGCGACGGCGTCGGCCTCATCCATCTGGCGCACCATGTGGAAGGTCATCAGCGCGGTTTGGCCGATGCGCGATTTCAGCTCTTCGGGGTCAGAAAGGCCTGGCGCCTGCACGACGATGCGGTCATCACCTTGACGGATGATGGTGACTTCGCTGGTGCCCGTCGGATCGATGCGGCGGCGGATCACTTCAATTGATTGCTGCGCCGCCTGACGTGAGAGCTCGCGCAAGTTCGTCGGCGTCATGCGGGCTTCGATCAGCCCGGCTTCGGCTTCAGTGAAGGTGAGAATATCATTCTGCGAGTTGGGCGAACGCGCCAGTTCCCGCAGCGCCCGCCGCGCGCGCTCCAAATCCGCGGGATTGGTGACGCGAATGCGCGCCGCGTCGCCCACCACGCCGCGCCCGCTGAACAGGATCGCTGGCTGTGCGTCACGCAGCGCCGCGCCCATCTGGTCGGCGATGTTTTCAAGCTGCTGGCGCTGCAGCGTCGTCGTATCGACCTCAAGCAGCAGGTGCACGCCCCCGCGCAGATCGAGGCCCAGATTGAGCGCCTGCTTTGGCATGAAGCCCGGCAGAGCCTCGCGCTGCGCCGGCGTCAGGAAATTCGGCAGCGCGAAAACAATCCCGAGCACGGCGACCGCCGCGACCAGAATGAGGCGCCAGCGCGCGACTTGCAGCATGAGTGTTGTCCTGAACCGTTAGGCCGGTTTGGAATCGTTGGCGGGCGCGGGATCGGTCTTTGAGCGCAGGCCCGACACCGCATGGCGCACAACGCGCACATCGATGTTCGGCGCAAGCTCCACGCGCACCTCGTCATCGGCCACGGACTTGACCTTGCCGATCAGCCCGCCCGCAGTTTCCACGATGTCGCCCTTCTTGAGCGCGGCCAGCATTTCCATGTGCCGCTTGCGGGCCTGTTGCTGGGGGCGGATGAGCAGGAAATAGAACACGATCACGATCAGCACGAGCGGCGCGATCTGCATGATCATGGCGGTCGTCGGGTCGGCGGCGGCTGCGCCGGCCTGAGCGTAGGCTGGGGAAATAAGCATTGATCCTCTCTTGAGGGGCGTGAGCAGGCTATCCGTCGGTGCGCCTAGCCCCGCGAAGCGAAGGCCGGGACTATATCGGCCCGCGATGCCATTTCAATCAGGTCTCGCCGACCCCGCGCGCCGTTTCGCCGCAGGCGCGGGCGCTAGCGCACCCCCAGAAGCGGCGCAGGGTCCACCGGCGCGCCGCCCTGGCGCACCTGAAACAACAGCCGCGCCGCCTCGCCCGGCCGCTGGCCCAATTCGGCGATCGTTTCGCCCGCGCGCACGCGCTGGCCCTCCCGCACCAGGGCGCGGCGATTGTAGGCGTAGGCGGTGACGTAATTTTCCGCATGCGCGACCAGCACGATCACGCCGTGATTGGGCACGCTCTCGCCGGCGAACACCACCTGCCCGTCGGCCGCCGCCTTGACCGACATGCCCACCGTGCCGGCGATCTCGATCCCATCCAGTTTGCGCCCGCCCGGCTGGGCGCCGAAGCGGGCCAATATCTGGCCCTCGATCGGCCAGCGGAGCCGCGCATCGAGGTCGGGCGCGGGCTGGGGCGTCTCATGCTCGGGCGCGCTGGCGCGCGCCATCGCCGGCAACACCACCCGATCGCCCGCGCGCACGGCGTAAGGCGCGTCCATACGGTTGAGCAGGCCGAGCGAGCGGGGATCGATATTGTAGCGCCGCGCGATGTCTTCGAACGTCTCCCCGCGCGCGACAGTGTGAAAACGCGGCGGCGGCAGGCGCAGCGTGCGCCCGTCCGACAAGGCGTAGGGCGGTTCGAGATTGTTTTGATCGATCAGCGCGCGCAGCGGCACTTGGTAGGTCGAGGCGATGTCGTACAACGTTTCGCCGCCCCGCACGCGGTGCGTGCGCGGCAAGCGCGCGGGATCGTAAGGGTGCGCGTCCTCCGGGCGCAGCGCGTAGTCGGAAAGCGGACGCCCTTCGCCATCGGCCCAATCCGGCGCGGGCTGCGGCGCGGCGCGCGCGGGCGTTTGCGCCGCGCGGTCCTCACGCGGCGCATCGCGGCCGGCGCCATAGCTGATCGGCGCGGGCGCGCCGCTGGCGCAAGCAGCGGCGAATAGAGCAAGCAAGAGCGCGGCGCGCGGCATGGGCGCATTGTCGGCAAGGAATCGCGCCGGCGCAAATTACGTCTCCGCGCCCAGCCCCTCTTCCAGCAGCGCGAATTTCACCGGGCCGAAATCGTCCGTTCCGCCATTGCGGAAGCGGATCAAACGTTGTCCCTCCGCATCACGCGCCGGCATCAGCAGCGTCCCGCCCGGCTTGAGTTGCGCCAACAACGCGGGCGGGGGCGCGGCGGCGGCGGCATTGATCACGATGCGGTCGAACGGGGCCTCGTCGGCCCAGCCTTCGCATCCGTCCGCGGCGTGTGCGAACGCGCGCATCAGCCGTCCCGTGCCAAATCGGACGCGCGCATCGGCCGCCAGATCGCGCCAGCGCTCTAGCGTGATCACCTTGTGCGCAAGCTGCGCCAGCACCGCGGCCTGGTAGCCTGAGCCGGCGCCAATTTCGAGCACGCTGTCGCCCGGCTGCACGTCAAGCGCGGCGACGACGCGGCCCACGATGGAAGGTTTGGTCATGCTCTGGCCCTGCGCCAGCGGCAGCACGATGTCATCGTACGCAAGATCGCTGAGATGAGCGGGCGCGTAGTGCGCGCGCGGCGTGCGCTCCATCGCGCCCAACACGCGCGCATCCGTGACGCCGGCCTGGCGCAGCTCCAGGATGAAACGCATGAGGCGCGCGGGATCGCTCATCCCGGCGTCTTCGGCGGCGCGCCGCCCAGCACGCCCTTGAGGCTATGGATGGTGTCGCGGTGCGTCAGATCGATGTGCAGCGGCGTGACGGAGATGCGCCCCTCATAGATCGCGCGCAGATCCGATCCCGTGGGCGGGTTGGAAAGCTGGCCGCGGAAGCCCAGCCAATAATACGAGCCCCCGCGCGGATCGGTGCGCTTATCGGCGTAGATGACGTGATGATCGCGCATGCCCTGGAAGGTGGTCTCCACCTCTTTCACGTCCTCCGGCGGGACGTCGGGAAAGTTGATGTTGATCAGCACGTCTTTCGGCCAGCCATGTTTGAGCAATTGGCCGACGACGCCCGGCCCATAGGTTTCGGCGGTCTCCCAGGGAATTTGCGCTTCCTCGCCGCGAAAGCCGCGCGCTTGGCTGAGCGCGATGGCGCGGATTCCCAATTGCATGCCCTGCATGGCGCCGGCGATGGTGCCCGAAAAGGTCACGTCTTCCGCGATGTTCTGCCCGCGATTGACGCCGGAGAGCACGAGATCGGGCGCTTGCCCTTCGATCAGATGCTCCACGCCCAAGAGCACGCAATCGGTCGGCGTGCCGGAAACGGCGAAACGCTTTTCGCCGGCTTTGCGCACGCGGATCGGCGCTGTCAGCGTTAGCGCGCGCGAAGCGCCCGATTGCTCCTGTTCGGGCGCGATCACCCAAATATCGTCGCTGAACGTGCGCGCGATCTTTTCCAGAACCGCCAGGCCCGTGGCGTGGATGCCGTCGTCGTTGGTGCAGAGGATGCGCATGAGCGCTTCTAGGGCGGCAGTCGGCAATCGGCAATCGGCAGTCGACGCGCGGACGCTCTCGCGACTGCCGACGCCCGACTGCCGATTGCCGTTTCTATTTCCACGCCCCCAGGATCGCGCCGGCGGCCATGTGCGTCAGCAGGAAATGCAGCGTGTCGAGCCCGAACAATTCGGTGCGCTCAAACGAATAGACCCAGCCATACATGCGTCCCGCCACGGTGAGGCACAGCGCCAGCATGAGACCCACTTTCAGGCCGTCGAACCAGCCGGGGCGATCGCGCCATTTGATCGCGAGCGAGAGCCCAATCGCCTGCAGGAAGGGCATCACCACCATGAACGGCATGCGCCCGTTGTCTTTGTCCATGTCGGCTTCGGCCACGCCCATCCAGTCCAGCCATTGCGCCTGGAACAGCACGACATAAAGCAAGAACCCGATCGCCCAGATCGCGATCGCGGCCGCCACAATGGCGAGCCCGTTATGACCCATCACGCGCATGCAAGCCCTCCCCGGCTGATCGACCCGATCATGGGGTGAGTCTCGCGCGCGCGGGGCGCATCAAAGCCGGAATGAAACGCCGCTTACGAGCGGCAATCGATCGCCCAGATATCGTAATTGGGATGATCAAGCGCGCTAATGCTGGGGCTGGACGCAAACAGCCAACCCGACCATAGCGCGCGCCGCTCAGCCTCTTCGCCCTCGCGCGTGGGCGCATGCTCGAACACGTCGACGAAGATGCGCACTTCCGGCGTCTCTTCCGGGGCGCTCTTTGAGCACGTGCGCGCCACCACCTCGAGCGAACCGATGCGCGCGGGGCGCCCGATCGTCAGCGTGTAATCGCTGGCGTGGCCGGTGATCTTGTCGAGCCCGCGCACCACGGCGCGCTGGGCGTAGGCCGGCGCGGCGGCGGCTAGAAAGAACGTGGCGGCGCAGAGCAGCGTGCGGATCATGGAGCGGCGCCTTCCTGGCTGGAATTCTCATCGCCCCCGTTGTTGCCGCCTTGCGCGAAGCTGGCGAACAAGGTGAGCCAATCGGTGGAGCCGCGCGTGTTGGGGATGGAGCCCCCGGCGGCGATCGGATCAAGGCCCGCGGGCTCGATGCGGATATGCGCCCCGCCGAGCAGGCCGTCGCTGTCCACGCTCGCGGTGGAATCGTCGAGCACCTGCACGCCATTGTTGATGCGCATCACCAGCACGGCCTCGAACGTCTCGGGATCGAGATCGACCGAACGCACGACGCCGACTTTCACGCCGGAAATGCGCACGTCCGATCCGCGCGCGATGCCGTTCACGCGCTGGAAACGCGCATTCAGATCGTAACCGCCCTGGCCCGCATCCGCCTGCCCGCCTTGCGCGGCCGCGAATGCGAAGAAGCCCACCGCGACGATAACCACAGCGGCGCCCAGCAGCGTTTCACCCCAACGCTCGAAATTCATGACCCGCTCCCGCTCTCGGGCGTCCAGGCTTGGTAATCGCTCGCGGCCGCGGCGCGTTCGCCCCCGCGCGCGAGCGAACCTCGCGGACGATAGGCGCGCACCGTGCCGGTGAGATTGGGGATATGCGGCTTTTCCCAGATTTGCCGCTTCAGCGGCTTCACCGTGGGCGGCTCATCGACGATGTGATGCATCCAAGCGTGCCAATCGGGCGGCACGCGCGAGGCTTCGGCCAGGCCCTTATAGACAACATAGCGCCGCTTGCGCCCTTCCAAGCTCGGACGGCGCTCTTCGTAATAGCGGTTGGCTTGCTCGTCCTCGCCCACGAACGCTCCGCGACGGCCAATATCGAACAGCGCGCCGATCGTGGCGCCGTTCCACCAAGTGAAGATGCGGGTGAGCATGGGTGTTTTTGTGTCTCCCGAAGGCCGGATTTGCGGCTTTAGCCCCCAAATCAGCGCGGCGCACTATGGCGAAGCGCCCCTGGCCCGTCCAGTGCGCCTGCGAAACAATATCTTGGGATAACCACGGGTCGTTTCATACTAGATATTGATTGCTTCGCGTCTAGGGGGGTAAAGTGGCGCCGGGTTTGAGGAGGCTGCCATGGCCCAGGATTTCGACCGCGACACGTCACAATCGCCCGAGTCCCCGCCGGCGTGGAGCGAAGCCATGGCCGCCGCCGCGCTCGATGCGGGGCTGACGCGGGACACCCCAGCCGGCCCTAGCGTGGCCGCGGCGCTGCTGCGCGCCGCACAACGCATCGGCCAGTGGGCGCAGGACGACACGCTCGCGCGCGAACTCGCGGCGCTGTTGGCCGACGCGCGCGTGATGCTCGATCCCCCGCTGATGCGCGCCGCGATCGCGCCGGGGGCTGAGCTGCCGTTCACCAGCGCGCTGATCACTTGGCCGCGTGAGCCGCGCGAGGAACTCGCCGCGCTCGCGCGCGCGCAGACTTTGCTCGCCGCCGGCGCCAAGCTGGGCGTTGCCGGCGCGCCTTCCAACGCCGCGCTCGATGCGCTCGACGCCGCCGCGCGTTTGGCGGACCCATCAGGGCGCGAAGGCGCAGCCGTTTGCGTGCGCGCCGAAGGCGAAGCCGCGCGCGCTCTGTTGGCCGACAGCGCCGCGCGCGAACGCACCCACGCCGCGCTTACAGCCGGCGCACGCGCGCTGGACGCCGCGCTCGCCGATCTCGCGATCGAAGCGGTGCGCAATGGTTTGAACGCCGAACATGGCGGCGTGCAGCGCAAGGCCGCCGCCGCGCGCCTCGCAGGCGCGCCTGACGGCGACATTATCGCCGCGCTCTCCGGCGCGGTCGCGCGCGGCGCGTATGCGGCGGCGCTGGACGCCGGCGCGTCAGGTCAACGCGCGCGCGTGATCGTGGCCGCGCCGGACGCCGGCGCGCATGCGCTCACAGCCTTTGCGCCGGGCGCGGTCGACCCGACGGGTGCGGTCGCGGGCGAAGAGGAAGCCGATACGATCGGCGCGACGATGATCGCCGCGCGTTTCCTCGCCAGCGGCGCGGGCTTTGACGACGAAGGCTTTGAACACGCGGTGCGCGCGCTGGTGCGCGCGTTGGACGCCGCCCATGGCCGCCATGGCGGCGCGCGCCGGCAAATTCTGATCCGCATCGAGGGGCTAGGCGCGCTCATCATGCGCGCGGGGCTTGCTTATGACAGCGACGAGGCCCGTGCGCTCAGCGCAGGCGTCGCGGCACTCGCGCATGCCGCCGCGATCAGCGAAAGCGCTGCGCTCGCCGCCGCCAAGGGCGGCTATCCGGATTGGTCGCGCTTCAAGCGCGCGGAGGAAAGCGCTGTGAAGGCCGCACGTGAAGCGGCTGGCGGCTTTGACCAGGGCCCCGGCGCGCGGGCGTTGGCGATCTATCGCGCCCTGCCCGCCGGCAAGGGGGTTGCGCTGCGCGTATCGCCCACGATCGCGTTCGCGCAGGATGAATCCGCCGCGCGCCGCGCCGGCTTCGACGCGGCGGGCCTTGCGCCCTCGCGCGCCATCACCGCGTTCGGCTTGCGCGATGACGGCGGCTTTGGCCGTTTGCTCTCGGTCGAAGCGCGCGCGGCGCTGATCGCGCTCGGCTATGACGACGAGGCGATTGCATCGTTCGCGCTGCACGCGGAAGGCCGCCGCACGCTGCGCGGCGCGCCGGGCGTCAGTCTTGAAGCGTTGGAGAAGCTCGGCCTCGCCGAACCCGCGCTCGAAGCCATCGAGGACGCCGCGCGCGATGCATTCAATCTGCGCGCCGCCGTGCATCCGCTGGTGATCGGCGAAGACGTATGCGCCACGGTGCTGAAGCTTCCCCCGGACGTCGCCGCCGGCAAACGCGGCGATTTGCTGATGACGCTTGGTTTTTCGCCCGAGGACATCGACGCCGCCGAAGCCTTCTGCATGGGCGCGGGCCATTTGGACGCCGCGCCGGGCTTGGACGCCGCGCATCGCGCCGTGTTCGCGCGCGATGTCGGCGCGGAAGCGCAGATCGCGATGGCCGCCGCGCTCGCGCCCTATGCGCGCACGGCGCTCGATCTCACGATCACCGATCTCGACGCGCGCGCGGGGCTGCTGGACGCCGCGGAGGCGGCGGGCATAGGGCTTTTGCGCATCCGCGCCGAGGCGCCGCCGGTGAAGCTTGTGCTGGCCGCGTTCGACGACGAAGACGAGATTGCCGAACGCAAGCCCGCGCCGGCCGCCGCGATCCAGCAAGCGACGCCGGCGCCCGAACCCAGCGTGCAGCGCCGCCGCCTGCCCGAACGCCGCAAAGGCTACATCCAGAAATCGGTGGTCGGCGGCCACAAAGTGTATCTGCACACGGGCGAGTATGACGACGGCGAGCTCGGCGAAATCTTCATCGATCTGCACAAGGAAGGCGCCGCCTTCCGCTCGCTGATGAACAATTTTGCGATCTCGATCTCCATCGGCCTGCAATACGGCGTGCCGCTGGAGGAATACGTGGACGCCTTCCTGTTCACCCGCTTTGAGCCCGCGGGCGAGGTGCGCGGCAACGACACGATCCGCCACGCCACCTCGATCCTCGACTACATCTTCCGCGAACTGGCCGTGAGCTATCTGGGCCGCACCGATCTGGCGCAGGTCGATCCGTTCGATGCGCGCAGCGACGGCCTCTCCAAACGCGCGCAGGATGCGGAAAGCGCCGCGCGGCTCATCTCACGCGGCTTCGCGCGCACCGCGCCCGACAATCTGGTGATGCTGCGCCCGCGCGCCATCGTGGAGAACATCCGCGAGCGACAGGAACCGAAGGCCGCGCCTGTGCGCCCTGCGCTCAGCGGCTATCGCGCCGATCCTTGCGGCGCCTGCGGCCATTTCACGGTGGAGCAGAGCGGAATCTGCGCGGCGTGCGGCGCCAAGGGCGAAGCCAGCGGCGGCTAAAGCCTTATCGACGCAAGTGCGGCCTTAGGCCGATCAGCACGCGCATCAGCGGCACGCGGCGTATGAACACGCAATAAATCGCCAACGGGGCCAGCAAAGCCGCCGCGACGAGAACGCCCGCCTCCACCGGCGCCGGCCAATGGCGCGCCACGATGGCGTCCCCCGCCACAACAAGAAACGATTGGTGCATGAGATAGACAGGCAAGATCGCATCGGCGGCGAACGTCAAAAGTTGCGAGGGCTTGTTGAGCGCCGCGTGCCCGAACGCGACGACGCCGAACAATGTCACCCCGCCAAAGGCGCCGCGCGCCAGGTTCCACCACATGGGATCGGCGAGGCGCCCGTGCAGCACAAGCCACAGCAGCCCGACATTCAACGGCGCCAACAGCGCCGAACCAAACCAGAGCCGCCACTTGGCGATATCCAGCCGGCGCCAAAACGCATCCCTCTTGCCCAGCAACACGCCGAGAAAGAAAATGGGCGCATAGCGCAGATGGCCGCTGACATCATTGATCAGCATGTTCGTGGGGCGGATCGCCGGATCGACAAACGCCGATAAGCACGCAAACCACGCCAATGTCGCGCCCACCAGGAGCAAGATGGGCGCACGCCCCGCCCAATCGATCGCCCACCCGAACGCGCGCGGCGCGTAGCGCCACGCAAGCCCAGCCAAGATCGAATAAACGAGCAGGTAAAGCAGAAACCACGCGTGTGAGAATTCGGGAAGCGGCACGCCGAGCGAGACGTCAACCCGCCACGCCTCGTTAAGCAAATACGCGCCATATCCCGGCTGCCGCAGCCCGAGATCATCGAGGCGCACATAACGCTGCACCGGCACAAGCACGGTCACCGCAAACATGAACGCAGCGCCAAGCTTGGCCACGCGGTCAAACACGAAACGGCGCCATTCCAACCGATCGAGCATGAAGCGCACGGCGACGCCCCCGATCAGAAACACCAACGTAATGCGCCAGGGGCGCAGCAAAGTGATCAGATAATCGGCCCAAAACCCGTTATAGCCGCTGACAACACGCCAGAAATCCCGGCCCGAATAAACAAGCAGCACGTGGTAGGTGATCAGCAGCAGCAGCGCGAGCACGCGTAGGCTGTCGATGTCGGCGCGCCGCGCCGGAATGGCGCCCTCAGGCTGCATGGGGCGAACCTACGCCCGCGCCGCCGCCTGCGACAGCGCCCTCGCGCAAGGCGCGATTTGGGGCGGCCGCGTTACTGTCGCCAGCAGCCGAAAACCTCGCCGCCCACAGGATGATCTTGGAACCGCGCGCTGAAACACTCGGTAACAATCCTCGCTTACTGCAACTTCACTGGTGCGACGTCTCAGCGAAGCTTAATCCGGCGCCGTGCTGACACAATTTCGCCCCGCCGTGTTCGCGCTCGCCCTCTTCGCCGGCCTTTGGGCTGGCGTTGCCGGCGCCCAATGGTCGAACCCGAGGGTGGCGCGCCTTGAGCCGGGCTATGGCGGCGTTTGCGAAGGCTGCGACCTCTCCGGGCGCATCCTTGTCGGCGCGCGGATGACTCGTTCGGTGTTCAACCGCACGAATTTCTCCAATGCGGTGCTCACCAGAGCAGACGCCACGCGCGCGCGGTTCGAGGGCGCGGATTTCACCGGCGCCGATCTCACGCGCATGAAGCTGATCGAAGCGCGTTGTGAGGATGCGGTGTTCGTCGAAGCGGTGCTGATGCGGGCGAACGCCCAGCGCGCGCGCTTCGTCCGCGCCGATTTCACGCGTGCGCGCTTGGACGAGACCGACTTCTCCGGCGCGGATTTACGCCAGGCGCGCGGGCTCACGCAGGCTCAACTCAACGCTGCTTGCGGTGATCGGCAAACGCGCTTGCCGCGCGGCCTCAGCGTGCCGGCCTGCGGCTAGCTCTTCGGCGGCTCCACGACACGGATGTGCAGCTCCTTGAGCTGCTTGGGCGTCACCTCGCCCGGCGCGTTCATCATCAGGTCTTGGGCCTGCTGATTGAACGGGAAGACGATCACCTCGCGGATGTTATCGACGCCGGCGAGCAGCATGACGATGCGGTCGACGCCCGGCGCGGAGCCGCCGTGCGGGGGCGCGCCGTAGCGAAACGCGTTCAGCATGCCGCCGAATTTTTCCTCCACCACCTCGCGCCCATAGCCGGCGATCTCGAACGCCTTGATCATGATCTCAGGCTTGTGGTTGCGGATTGCGCCCGAGGAGAGCTCAACGCCGTTGCAAACGATGTCGTACTGGAACGCGGTGATCTTCTCGATCGTGTCGCGATCGTTCGGATCCAGTTTCAGGAACGCCTCGTGGTCATAGTTCGGCATCGAGAACGGGTTGTGTGAGAAATCGATCTTCTTCTCTTCATCGCTCCACTCGAACATCGGGAAATCGACGATCCAGCAGAATTTGAACTGATCCTTGTCGGCCAGGTTCAGTTCGTCGGCGACCTTGTTGCGCGCGAGCCCTGCGAATTTGTAAAACACCTTCGGATCGCCCGCGACGAAGAACGCCGCGTCGCCCACCTTGAGGTCAAGCTGGTCGCGGATCGCCGTGGTTTTCTCCGGCCCGATGTTTTTGGCGATCGGGCCTGCGCCGCCTTCTTCGCCCTCACGCCAGAAAATGTAGCCGAGCCCCGGCTGGCCTTCGCTTTGCGCCCAGGAATTCATGCGATCGGCGAACGCGCGATTGCCGCCGCTCGGCGCGGGCACGGCCCACACGGCGTGGCCAGGCTTCTCAAGAATCTTCGCGAACAAGCCAAAGCCGCCGCCGCGGAAATGCTCGCTCACGTCTTGCAGCACGAGCGGATTGCGCAGATCGGGCTTGTCGGAGCCGTATTTGCTGATCGCTTCCGCATACGGGATGCGGGGAAATTCGTCCGCCGGCGTCACGCGCTTGCCTTGCGCGAACTCTTCAAACACGCCCGCCAGCACCGGGCCGACGGCGTTGAACACGTCTTCCTGGGTGACGAAGCTCATCTCGAGATCGAGCTGGTAGAACTCGCCCGGCGAACGGTCGGCGCGCGCGTCTTCGTCGCGGAAGCACGGCGCGATCTGGAAATAGCGGTCAAAGCCCGACACCATCAGTAATTGTTTGAATTGCTGCGGCGCCTGCGGCAGCGCGTAGA